>CAKZPA010000040.1 GCA_937138415.1 uncultured Nitrospiraceae bacterium
GTATCCTGCCAAGCACATTGTCCGTCGTCCCTTCCTTCAGCAGGTCATCAATCCCCTTGCGTATTCTCTTACTTGGTAGTATCCTTTTCATGGGCTTCGGTCTAATCTCCTTTCTAAATGTGGTGATTTATTAAGGATAACCGAAGCCTCCTCCTTTTACAGGTAGTTTAGGACATCACATTCGTAGGTGACCGCTATTCGGTATTACCCGGAGCGGGGGTTTTTCTATAATCGCTCTTGGTTAGATGTGAAAAGGAGGATAATCCTACCGTCGTTGAGGCGGGATGATAGCGATGATGCTGACGTAAAGATGCAAAAAACTGTGGGCAGGAGATGAATAATGGATACGACGAATCGGTATGTGATGATGTGTCTGAAAGCAGAAGAGATTCAGAGTATGTGGCAGCCGCGACAGTGCGACTTTTTCATCGAACGGACGGATGCCGAAGAGGGAGTGAGTTTCTGCAATCCCGCCAAGGGCATGATTCAGGTCGTTACCCTTTATTACGACGAAACGGCTGGAGAACGTTACGAAGAGGAATGCAGGGAAGTGAAAGATCAGGCCGTCTGGCTGCCCCGCCAGGACCAGTTGCAGGATTTCATCGAACCGGATATCGAAAAAGTTCACGACCTTATGCGGCAGGTGATCACAGCACAGTATGTCGATTATGGTACGCATACCACCGTCGACGCACCGGCGCTCTTTTATTCCATGGAGCAGCTTTGGTTCGCGTTTGTCATGGAGAAACGGTTCGGCAAGGTGTGGAACGAGTCAGCGTGGATTCCTGAAGGGTGAAAGAGGGTAACGACGCTCCGCCGTCAAGTAACCCAGCGACAACCGCGACCGAGAAGAGCGGTGTGTGCGTGATCAGCCAAAATAACATAACGAGTTCATTTCAGCACAGTTTTTTTCAATTCATCGGCTACACGATTTATGACCGATTCCCAGTCACCGGGGGATGTCTGCCGGAAGAGTCTCATCGTCGGATACCAGGGAGTGTCTTCGCGATTCAGCATCCATCGCCAATCAGGGACAAAGGGAAGCAGTGTCCACACGGGTTTCCCCATAGCACCGGCCAGATGAGCAATAGAGGTGTCAACCGAGATGACCAGGTCGAGGTGTTGGATGCACGCCGCAGCATCGGCGAAGTCCTGTATGAATGGTGTGTAGTCGACAATCCCGGTCCCCGAGCAATGAGACGCTCCCGATTCTGTGTTTTTATGAAGTTTAAAGAAAACGGTGCCTGTCGTCCCTAACAGAGGGCTGACTTGTTCCGGCCTCAACGATCGGATGCGATCGTTCCGGTACGCGGGATCACCTGACCAGGCGAGCCCGATCCTGTAAGAACCTTGCTCTTTGCTTACGAGCTGTCTCCATCGCTCTACGGCGGATGGTTCGGCCGAGATGTATGGGACATGCGACGGGATCTCGTTCAGATCGGTTGTCATTAGACGGGGCAGACTGAGGAGATGACACTGAAGATCGCTTGCGGGCAATGGGAGTTGGAGGTCGAATACTCGGCTGATCCCCTTAAGTTTTTCGAACAATGTGATCAGTTCTCTTTGACACGCAACAAAGACGGTGCCCCCTCTCTCCGCGAGGAGAGGTGCGTAACGAATGAACTGGATGGTGTCGCCGAATCCCTGCTCCGCGAGGAGCAGGATCGACTTCCCGGAGACATCCTCACCCTTCCATGGTTTTGTGAGGTGCCTTGAGGGCGAATCAGGCAATTGGAGCCGCCATTCGTATTCTTCCCATCCCTCGCTAAAATTACCAGATAAAAGGAGTACCGTAGCGAGATTGAAATGAGCCTCGGCAAGATTCGATTGGACAACGACCGCTTTTCGAAACGCTTCCTCTGCCTCCGCGAAGTGTGCTTTTTCCCGGAGTGCCACGCCAAGATTATTCAGAGCTTCGGCGAACTGCGGGTCCATGTCTATGGCTTTTCGATACCATGCAATGGCCGTGTCAAGGTCATCCCGGTCTTTATAAACGGCGCCGAGCGTATTGTACGTTGAGGCATGATCGGGCCTTGCCTCAGCCGCACGTTTTAAAAGAGCCAACGCTTCGTCGTGCTCGCCCTTTACGCGGAGGATGTTTCCGAGGTTTATCATTGCTTCGACGTGGTCGCTTCTCAGCGAGAGGGCACGCCGGTAACATTTGATCGATTCATCTGCGTTGCCTCTGACCTGCTCGAGAACCCCCAGTCTGAACCACGCCTCGGTGAAATCGGGATCGATCTCGGTTGCGTCATGGTAGTGATCGCGTGCTTCGTCGAGGAATCCTTGTTCCTGGAGCGTTGCCCCCAACGCAAAATAGGCATCTGAGCTCGGCCCCGGCTTTATAATGTCGACGAGCGTCACATCGAACGTGAGATCCTTGCCCGCGAATTCATGATTGGCATCGAGCGTCACGGTCGCTTCGGTCACTTCGACTACTCTAAAAACCTTCTCTTCATTCTCCTGTTTTATTCTGATCTGCATGCCGACTTCTGGCTCGATATGAGCAGGAAATGATTCCCGACTCACGATGTGCTTGAGTTCCTCCTGATAGGGTCCAAATGCCTCTTCTGCCCGCAGGACGACAGTTTTGTGCTCGCCGGGCGACATACCGATACATGCTCTCTCGAAACCCCTGATCAATCCGCTTTTCCCAATAGTCAACTGGAGAGGAGGCCTTCCATCCGAGCTATCCACAATCATTCCGTCCTCGCTCCGGCATACAAAATGCACAGCTATCATATCGCCGAACTTCGCGCGCGTGTTCATTGATTCATAATCCTTTCTTTATTCACCTATTTCCCTATATTGAAGTGATCATAGACCACTGATTCGAGATTGCTTCGGGGCGGCGGTATCGACACGGGTTTCTCCTTCGAAGGTGTCGATTCGGCTTGAGCAGCCTGTTGCGCTTTCTGAATGGGGACGCTGCGCCGAGGAGCATCTGCACCCACGGGCTGCTGAGGTTCAGCAGGCTGAGCAGAGTCGCGCATTTTCGATTTCCGTTTGTCGATCACGTGCACGAAAAGGTATTCTTCACCGCGCGTCATGAAAATTTTATCTGGCCCGACCTCCTTGAGCGTGAATCCGCTCAACGTATCGCCTTTCTTTAACGCGATCTGCCGTTTGCCGCGTCCCGGCGTGGTCCGGGGAGCTTTCAGATCCTCCAGATACGCTACTTGCTGCTCGTCGGAGACCATCGTCCCATAAAGCACAAAGTCGGGCCTCGGCAGTTCCGGCTCACCCTTCTTCTCGGGCGGAATTATTCGGTCAGGATGAAAAACATTGTCGTCTCCTATGCTCGCGTAATCTGAAGCAGAGGGTGGAGAGAATTCGCGGTAAGATAGAGCTCCAGCAGCGTCGACTTTCTTTTGTTCGGGAAGGATAAAGGCGACGTCCGTCGAGATGACCGGTGCTAGAACATATCTTACTATCAGCATGACAAGACACAAAAGAATGACATTCAGTACGGTAATGTGTCTGAAAAGATGTTTAGTCTTCGTCATATCAGGATAGAATACACAATCGCTGCGAACGCCCGGCTATTTGAAACTCTGATCCTCGGTCGGGAAGAGACCACCTTCGACCTCTTCTCTGTAACGCGAAATCGCTTCGAGGGCGAGGCTCCTCAGATTGACATACTGCTTCGCGAACTTCGGCAAGAACCGCTCGAACAGGCCGACGACGTCGTGGAGGACGAGCACCTGCCCGTCGCAGTAGGGACCTGCGCCGATGCCGATCGTGGGGATCGAGATCTCGTCCGTTATCTGTTTCGCGAGACCCATCGGAATGGCTTCGAGGAGAAGGAACGCCGCTCCGGCATCCTCCACGACGCGGGCGTGTTCGAGAAGCCGCTTGGCTGACTCCTCGGTCTTTCCCTGCACTTTGTAGCCACCCATGCGGTGGATCGACTGCGGTGTGAGGCCAATGTGTGCCATCACCGGGATATCCGCTTTCGCCATCGCTCTGATACGGTCCGCGACCTCCGCTCCGCCTTCGATCTTGACCGCCGACGCGCCGGCTTCCTTGAGGAATCTTCCCGCATTCCGAACTGCGTCTTCGATGCTCGCCTGGTAGGACATGAAGGGCAGATCGCCGATGACGATGGCGTTCCGCACAGCGCGTGAAACGATCCTCGTATGGTAGACCATCTCGTCCATTGTCACCGGGAGCGTATTCTCGAGACCCTGCACGACCATCCCGACGGAATCCCCGACGATGATGCCGTCGATCCCGGCTTCGTCGACGATTTTCGCAAAAGGGTAGTCGTACGCCGTGAGCATCGAGATTTTCTTTTTCTCTCTCTTCTTTTTCAGAAGGTCATGAATGGTTATCTTTGGCATTTTTATTTCTTCCTCTCAACAGCCATCATAGCGATTTTTACCACAAAGCGCGCACCGTCTCGCATCATTTGCATCGCTCTTCGTGTTCTTCGGTCGGGATGAAGTCTTCATCTCCGTGAAAGGCGAGCTCGCGCTCGTTCCTCAATTTGTTCGAGATGCGGGCGATCTTCCCAATGTCGCAGTCAGATTCCGGCGTTGCCGTCCCGCGGGCGAACGAACCGAAGAGGACGAGACTGACGAGACGGTCCCGTAGTAGTTGCGTATCCTCTTTTTCAAGGCCCGAACGAGTTTCTTTTCCCTTCGTTTAGTCACATCTCATACAAGTCGCACGGCGGTTCTCAGCACTTCGACGATAAAGGGGTTTTTCGAACGCTTCATGTCTTCGAACTCGTCGACCGTGTAAACGAGCGGTTGGATCGGGAGATCGGTCAGATCGAGAATTTTACCGATGCGGTCAAAAAAGCGCTCTCTGAAGTCCCCGACGATCAGAAGGTCGATATCGCTCCCCTCGTGGATTTCTTTTTTCGCGAAGGAGCCGTAGAGGTACACTTCACGGACAGGGAGAGTGTCTTTCAGCGTCGAAAGAAACTCTCTCAATCGCGCAAAGATTTTTTCGTATTCTCCAATATTGATTCTGCGGAGCGTATGCACCGTGCGGCATCCTCACTTTCGTAGAACTCGGCAGGGGCAAGGTCTCCCCCTAAACCGTTCGGATATCTTGTCGGTATATAATACATGTCGAGCGTCCTCGCATCAGTCGAAAGACTCATGAACGAGGCTTCAAGCTTTGCGCATTCCGTCAACAGTTCTTTGAGCGAGTGCGTCATGATGGAGGCGAACCCCTTTTCGTACAGGTACGCTTTCAGCGCTTTCTCGCCGCTCTGCTGTGCCTGGAAACAGCTCCACTCGTAATTGCCGGCCTGAAAACTATCCCTGGAAGCCTTAAGGTCGGCTTCGGCTTGCCTCATCCATTTGCGCGTTATCCTTCTCATCGTCGCATCGGGAGGTGACACGATCGCTAAGCATATTATACCGGAACTCGGCCTGATAGGCGCACCGTCGGTACACGGTTTTTAAAGGACGAGAATGGTTAAACGGTAAAATCCATGCTCGGCACCGCAGCCCCATCGAATGCGCGGGCTGTTGACACGGAGAATGAAAGATATGGTATGGTATGGATCACTGGGGCTGTAGCTCAGTTGGGAGAGCGCTTGAATGGCATTCAAGAGGTCGTCGGTTCGATCCCGATCAGCTCCACCAATTCTTATGAATGGAAGGAGCACGACAGGCGAACCGTCGTGTCCCGCAGTGTGAGGCTTCCATGAACACTATCGCGAAGGGAGTGCGTTCAGCGGTAACGAGCATCTTCGCTCGTTCCGTGCAATGAAACGCACCTCCATCGTTCGTTTCTCGTAATTGTTACGCATCTTTCCGTTCCGCAGTGCGCTCGCACGTCTTGCAACCAATGAGCGCTGAGCGCTCGACTTCGCGCGTTTCCTCTATGAACGTCCTTTTCACACGGATGACTCTGCGCCACCTGCCGATGTGGCAAGGCAAAGCACGGCGGGTACCGCGAAGCAGGAGAAAAAAAGCGGCGCCGTGAGCTATAATGATACCATGCTGAGGAGTTTTCTCAGAGCGAAGATCCATAACGCGACGGTCACCGAATCGAACCTTTCGTACGAGGGGAGCATTACGATCGATGCGGCGATCATAGAGGAGGCTGGGATCCTCCCATACGAGCAGGTCATGATCAGCAACCTCAACAATGGGGAGCGCTTCGAGACGTACGTCATCCCTGGCAAAAGCGGGGAGATCTGTCTCAACGGTCCGACCGCCCGAAAAGGGGTCGTCGGCGACAAAATCATTATTTTCAGTTACGGGTATCTCGACGACGCGAGAACCGAAGGCTTTCGACCGAAGATCGTCCGCCTGGACGAAAAGAATCGCATTGTAAAAACGACGTGATGCCCCTTCGGCGTCGGACGCGGGAGATATCCTGCGATCTGTCTTCGGCTGGCACCGCGACACAGTCCGCGCTGCAGGAGACCTTTCGCCATCTGGGACGTTCTCTCCTTTTTGTTCCGACCCTCTGCCGTCTGGCCCGGAGTATTCAGACGCTCAGTGTTCGGAGATCGGCACAATAAACCCGCCCGTACGCTCTGTCCCGTCAGTATCCCCATGAATTCATGAATGTCACAGGCTAAACATTTTTCTTGACATCGCGATCCACCCGTCGTAAACTGAACGTACGTTCACATGAACAAACGTTCAGGTATGAAATCGAGGGAGCGGATCATGAGAGCCGCCATGGATGTTTTTCTCCGGAAGGGGTATGCGAAGGCGAGCATCCGCGAGATCGCGCGGTCGGCCGGCCTCAGCGTCGGGGCCGTCTACCTCTATTTCCGGAACAAGGAGGAACTGTACAAGAACCTGATCCTCGAGAAGATGAGAGATCTGGAGAGCAGGACGGCACGGCTGTTCGAGACGATAGGATCGGCGCCGGAGGCGCTGTCCGGGATACTCGGTATGCACCTCGAACATGCGATTAAGCACCGGGAGTTCATTCTCCTCCACATCAGGGAGCACGGCTTTACGTTCGGTGCTCAAGAGAAGAGGAAATTTTTCGAGCACCAGAAGGAAATGGTCGAGAACATTATCCGGCGGGGAATCCTCTCGGGAGAATTCAGGAAGTGCAATCCCGGGGATATGGCGACGATGATCATGGGGTCCTTGAGAGGGATCATCCTGACCGTTGCCCTCGACGACACGCGCATCAGTGCGAAGATGCTGAATGACTACGTGTTGAGCGGCCTCCTGAAGACTTCGAAGGAGGGATCACTATGAAGTGCATCGTCTCTTTTCTCCTTGTCGTCCTTGCGGGCGCTACGCATGCGTACGCAGAACCATCCGCTCCGCTTTGGTCGGACCCGGAGGAGAGCGTCCCTCTTTACGGACTCGTCGATTTGTGCCGCATCGGGCTCCGGAGTGCGGAACCGGTGAGGATTTCGGAAGAAGAAGTATTCATCGCGGAAAGGGAAAAAGAGAAATCGAGGGCGGCGTTGCTGCCTGCGCTCACGGCGTTCGGGCAGTACACACGCTACAGCGAGGAAAAGAGCGCGGCCTCTTCTTTCGGAAGCATGGCAATACAACCGGAAAGCGCGTTGTCGTGGGGAATGCGTCTCAGCCAATCCTTCTCTTTGGGGGGCAAGGAAGTGACGGCTCTCAAGATCGCGAAGAAGGGAATCGAGTTTCGCAGGTACGATCTCTACGCAATTCGGGAAGAATACGTCCTCAAGATAGCGGAATCGTTTTACGGGGTCTTGAAGGCGAAGAAGGGCGTCGATATCGCGAAAGCGAACGTCGCGCGGCTTGAAAAATACAGAGATGAAGCGAATCTGCGGCTTCGCGTCGGCGAGGTATCGAAGACCGCGGTTCTCAGGGCGGAAGGAGAGCTCTCGGGAGCCCGAGCGGAATTGATCAGGGCCGAGAATATCCTCAGTCTCGCAAAAGCGACGCTCGCGCGGGTGGCCGGAATCGAAGGACCGTACGATGTTGAGGAGACGGGTGCCGAAGGCGCACTTGCCGCTCCCGCTATCCCGGACTCGCTCGAATCCCTGAAGCAGAGGGCTTTTTCGGAGAGGGCGGATCTCGTGTCGGCCGGTATTCAGAAGAGCGCCGCGGAGGACCGGATCAGAGGTGCGAGGAGCGCGTACTGGCCTGCGCTGTCGTTCGAGGGAGTCTTCCTGAAGCGTGACGAAGAACCCTCCTCTTCTTTCTTTGTCGGAGAGAGCATATACGGATTGTTCCGCATCGATGTTCCTCTGTTCGAAGGGGGGTTGCGGCAGGCAGAGGTAAGGGTATCGGAAGCGCGGAAGCGGCAGGCGGAGTGGTTGTATGACGATCTGAAGAAGACGATATCGGTGGAGGTGGATGCCGCGTACCTCGACCTGCGAACACAGGCGGGCATCCTCGCGTCTCTCGAAGATCAACTGCGCTTTGCGCGGGAAAATTTCGACGCGGTGAGCAAACAGTTTGCGGCGGGTCTCGCGAGCAGTATCGACGTGATCGATGCGAATACGCTTCTGGTTGATTCCGAGAGGCAACTCTCGCGGGCGCAGTATGATTACCGGATTGCGGTGCTCCGTTTGAAACGCGCGACGGGAACCCTGCTGAAGATGGTGGACGGGATGAGGTGAACGCTGCCGCGCACGTGAGAGACGTGACCGGGATGCACGAATAGTCGGGGAAAGGCCGGGGACGGGAGGCGGGATCCGATAATTCCTTATGGGACGAAGACGAGGTGTGAGACGATGAAAAGGACTATTGTTTTTATCTGTGGAATGCTCTCCGCTCTGTGCTGTCTGCCCTTCTTGACGGGCTGCGGGAAAAAGGAAGCACAGACCGTTGTCGAGCGCGTCGTCGCCGTGGCGGTACACCCGGTCGAGAAGCGGTTGCTCCGGCCGTTCGTGCAGTCCGTCGGCACGCTCCTCCCGAATGAAGAGGTGGTGTTGAGCGCGGAACTCGACGGTATCCTGAAAGAGCTTCGCGTCAAAGAGGGTTCCCTTGTCTCGAAGGGGCAGCTCCTCGCCATCATCGACGATGCCGACTACGTTCTGGAGGTGAAACGCGCAGAATCTGCCGTACGACAAGCGGAGGCGACGCTCGCACATGCGAAGGCGGAGTTTCAGAGGAAAGAGGCTCTCTACAAGGAGCAGCTGGTGACCCAGCAACAATTCGACGACATTTCGACGAGGGTCTCGCTCGCAGAGGCGGAGCTCGAGCGGGCGAAAGCGTCCCTCGCCCTCGCCCGGCAAAAGCTTTCGAAGACGAGAATCCTTGCGCCGCTGTCAGGCGCGGTGAAGGAAAAGAAGGTGGAGCGCGGTAATTTTGTGAAGAACGGCACCCCTCTCCTGACGGTCATCAACAGCGATCCGATCAAGCTCACCTTCACGGTGACGGAGCGTGACCTGAGCAGACTGAAGAAGAATCAGGAGGTCATCTTTACGGTCGCCGCCTATCCGGCGAAAGAATTCACGGGAAAGGTGAGGACGATTTACCCGAGTCTCGCCGAGGATACCCGCTCGCTCCAGGTGGAAGCGCTCGCGCCGAACCGGGACGGGCTCCTCAGACCTGGGCTTTTCGCGCAGGTTGTCGTGTACACCGGTGAGGAACGGGAGACGATTGTCGTGCCCGCGACATCGCTGCTGTACGAAGGCGAGAGCGTGCGCGTGTTCGTCGCGGATGGCGAGCGCGCGCGAGAGCGAGTCGTGCGGATAGGACAGCAGTACAAATTGCAGGTCACGGATTCCGCATCCGGGACGCGGAGCGCTGGAGAAAGGAGCGCGGACGGTCGTCACGCGGCCGGGCCGGGGAAGGAAACGCGGGAGTTTACGGAAGTGACGGAGGGAGTGTCGCCCGGTGAACAGGTCATCACGGTAGGACAACAACATCTTTTCGATGGCGCAAAGATCGGGATCGTGAGCGGCGCGGCGGTCGGGAACTTATAGAATGTGGCTCGCTGATACGTCCATACGGAGACCCGTTTTTGCCACGATGGTGATCCTCGCTCTGGTGGTTCTCGGCGCCGTGAGTTATCCGAGGATCGGCGTCGATTTATTCCCGAAAGTCGAATTCCCGATCGTGAACATCACGACGGTTCTCAGAGGAGCGAGCCCCGAGATCATGGATATCGACGTGACGGAACAGATCGAAGGCGCGGTCAATACGATCAACGGCGTGAAGAGCATTGTCTCGTCGAGCACCGAGGGCGTCTCCGTCGTTTCCGTCGAATTCGTGCTGGAACGCGATATCGAGCAGGCGGTTCAGGACGTTCGTGAGAAAGTAGCCGTCATACGCGGAAAGTTGCCGAAAGATATCGACGATCCGATCATCGAAAAGGTTGACCCGGATGCGACGCCGATCATGTGGTTCGGGCTTTCCGGCGAGAGATCCATCAGGGAAATTTCGACGTACGCGGACGAGGTCTTGAAAGAGCAGTTCCAGAAAATAACCGGCGTCGGCGCGGTCCGCACGGGAGGACTGAGGTTGCGGCAGGTGAGGGTCTGGCTCGACCGTGATCGTCTGAAGGCCTACGGCATCTCTCCTTCCGATGTGATGCGCGCCCTCGAACGACAGAACATCGAACTCCCCGGGGGGCGGATCGAGAGCGATACGAAAGAGTACACGGTGAAGATCAAGGGAGAGTTTCCCACGGTCCGCGACTTCAACAGTCTTATCGTTGCCTATTCGGGAGGCGTCCCGGTCAGAGTGAGCGACATCGGCAGGGCCGAGGACTCGATGCAGGAGAAGCGCTCCATCGTGCGGTTCAACGGTATGCCCGCGGTAGGCCTCGGAATTCAGAAGCAGTCGGGCACGAATACGGTGGAGGTCATCGACCGCATCAAGAGGGAGCTACCGTCCATCCGCGAATCGCTGCCTCCCGGCATGCACCTCGAGATATCGTTCGATCAGTCCGATTTCATCCGCCGTTCGATACGGGAAGTGCAGCACCACATGATTTACGGCGGACTGTTGGCGATCTTCATTGTCTTCATATTTCTGAAGGACGTGCGGACGACGCTCATCAGTGCGCTCGCTATTCCGACGTCGGTCGTCGCGACGTTCACGCTCATGAATGTGTTCGACTTCACCTTCAATAACATGACCATGCTCGCGCTCTCTCTTTCGATCGGCATCCTCATCGATGATGCGATCATCGTCATCGAGAACATTCGCAGGCACATCGACAGGGGGATGGCGCCGAGAGAGGCGGCTTCTTTTGCCACGCGCGAGATCGGCCTCGCGGTCATGGCGACCACGCTTGCGATCGTCGCGATATTTCTGCCGGTCGCGTTCATGAAAGGGATCGTCGGGAGATTCTTTCTCCAGTTTGCCTTGACCGTCGTTTTTTCGGTTATGGTGTCTCTCTTCGTTTCGTTCACATTGACGCCGATGATGGCGTCACGTTACCTCAAAGCCGGCGCGGGCAGCGAACGATCACCGCACTCGAACGCGGATGGCCTCTCCGGCTCCGGAGCGTCAGGCAATCCAGGCGGCGCGAGAAGGCTCCTCTCCGCCGTCTCCGCCTCGCTCGAACGGTGGTACCACAAACTTGAGGTTTCGTACGCCGCTGTGCTCGCGATTGCGCTGCAACACCGGGCACTCACGGTCAGCCTCGCGGGTGCCGTCTTTCTCGCGAGCATGGCGCTGACGTTTTTCCTCGGAAAGGAATTCGTTCCCCAGGAGGATCAGTCACGATTTCTCGTGCGGTTGAAAGCTCCGGTCGACTATTCGGTCGATGAGATCGACAGGCTCTTCAGGAAGGCCGAGGATATCGTCCGGTCAACCCCGGAGGTGAAAACCTGCTTTTACGCACAGGGGCTCACGTCAGGCCAGGTGAACAGGGGCGTCATGTTCATCTCGCTGAAACCCAAGTCGGAGCGCCAGAAAACGCAGCAGGAAATCATGGCGGAAGTGCGAAAGAAGATGCGAAACATCGCGGGGCTCGACGCAACGGCTGAAGATGTCTCTCTCATCGGCGGCGGAATCAGGAATGTGCCGATCCAGTATTCCGTGAGGGGGAGCGACCTGAAAGCGGTTCAGGAGTATTCCCAGCGGATTGTATCCGAATTTGCGAAACTGCCGGGCATCGTGGACGTGGACACCTCGCTCGAGTCCGGGAAGCCGGAAATCCGTGTCTTCATCGACAGGGATAAGGCTGCGGATTTGGGAGTCGATATCGCAACTGTGGCGGAGGCGGTGAATTTTCTGATCGGCGGCGAAGTGGACGTGACCAAATACAAAGATGAGGCAAAAGGTCGGCGGTACGACGTCAGAGCCAGATTGACGGCGGAGAACAGGGCTAACCCCGAGGACATCCGAAGACTGTACGTCCGGTCGCGCGACGGGAAACTGGTGGAACTCTCCAATATCGTCTCGATCCAGGAGGCTGGGGGGCCGAGCGTGATCAACAGGGTTGATCGGCTCAGGGCGGTGACCGTTTTCGCGAATCTCGAAGGGAAGCCGCTCGGTCAGGCGAAAGCGGAACTCGATGCGCTCGCACAGAAGGTGTTGCCGCCCGGCTATTCCGGTGTTTACAAGGGGGCGGCCGACGTCATGGGGGAGACGTTCTCCTATCTCATGTTCGCGATCGTGCTCGGAGCCGTACTGGCGTACATGATCCTCGCGGCGCAGTTCGAAAGTTTCGTCCACCCGGTGACGGTTCTCGTGTCGATGCCGCTTTCTTTCATCGGGGCTTTTGGGGCGCTCCTTCTCACGGGCAATACCATCAACCTCTTCAGTTTCATCGGCCTCATCCTCCTCATGGGGCTCGTGAAGAAGAACGCGATCCTCCTTATCGATTACACGAATACCTTACGCACCCGCGGAATGGGCAGGAGGGAGGCGATACTGGCAGCGGGACCGGTCCGGCTGCGGCCTATCCTCATGACGACGTTTGCGATCGTCTTCGGCATGTTGCCGATCGCGCTGGGCATCGGGGAGGGTGCGGAGACGAGGGCGCCGATGGCGATCGCGACGACCGGCGGTCTCATCACGTCCCTCCTTCTGACCCTCGTCGTCGTGCCGGCGATGTACGACATCTTCGATGAATGGCAGGAGAAGTTGACGAGGCGGACATCGGTAACGTGAGGGAGGGCAGCGCGTGGAATTTACGGTCGACGCTTATCCGGAGCAGGCTTTCACCGGCGCCGTCAGTCAGGTGAGGAACGCTCCGATGACGTCCAGAATGTCGTGACCTACGATGTGGTGATCCGGGTATCGAATCCGGAACTGAAGCTGAAGCCCGGGATGACCGCAAATGTATCCATTATCATCGCGACGAAAAGAGACGTCCTCAAGATCCCGAGTGCGGCGCTCCGTTTCAAACCTTCCGAAAGGACGGCAGTCCTCCCGGACAGGAAAGGGCCGGGCGTGTGGGCGCTCGACGGTGGCGCGCTGAAGAGGGTTCCCATCTCCCTCGGAATAAGCGATGAGAATTCGACGGACTCGTCGCGGGAAACGTGCGCGAGGGCGAAGAACTGATCGTCGAGTCGCTCGCGAAGAAGAAAACGCAGACAACCGCAGGCCCGCCGAGAACGTTCTGATATGGATGTGATCGTCGTGCGCGAGGTGACAAAGGTCTACCAGATCGGCGACATTCGGGTCAAAGCGCTCGACGCGGTCTCCCTGTCGATCGCGAGGGGAGAGTTCGTCGCGGTCATGGGACCTTCCGGTTCCGGGAAATCTTCCTTTATGAATATTTTCGGCTGTCTCGACACGCCAACACAGGGGGACTATTTTCTCGACGGTGTCAAGGTCAGCGGTCTTGACCGTGACGAGAGGGCCGAGATCAGGAACAAGAAAATCGGGTTTGTGTTCCAGAGGTTCAACCTCCTCCCGAGGGCCTCCGCACTTGAAAATGTCGAACTCCCCTTACTCTATAACGGGCAGCCGTCGGAGGAGAGGAGAAACGGGCGAGGGAAGCGCTCGCTGTCGTCGGCCTCGCGGGGAGAGAAGACCATCGTCCGACGCAGCTTTCGGGAGGGGAACAACAGAGGGTGGCGATCGCTCGCGCGCTCGTCAACAGGGCACCGATTCTCCTCGCGGACGAGCCGACCGGGAATCTCGACACGAAAGCGAGCGCCGGTATCATGGAACTCTTTACCGCGTTGAACGAGGAGGGGAAGATCACGATCGTGCTGGTGACGCACGAGGTCGACATCGCCGCATACAGCCGTCGGATTATCCGTTTCCTGGATGGCCGGATCATAAGCGACGAGGCGAGGGCGACGCAATGACGACCTGTCTTCGACCGTACGGATATCCCTGAGAGCGCTGCGTGCCAACACGATGCGGTCAGCGCTCACGATGCTCGGTATCATAATCAGGGTGGGGGCCGTCATCACGATGCTCGCCGTGGGAAGCGGTGCGAGCAGGAGGATTGCCGAACAGATGTCGACGATCGGCAGCAATCTCGTCATGGTTCTTCCGGGGGCGACGCCCGGCATGCTCATCGTGCGGGACTGGCCCCTCTCCTCCGGCAGGCCCTTCACGGAGCAGGACGTGAAGAGCGCGTCGAAGGTCTGCCTCCTCGGGCAGACCGTTGCGGACAATCTGTTCAGCGATATGAATCCCATCGGGGAGGTCGTCCGCATCAAGAGGGTGCCGTTCACGATCGTCGGGATCCTTTCGGTGAAGGGGCAGTCGCCTCAGGGACAGGATCAGGACGATACGATTTACGTCCCCGTGACGACGGCCCAGAAAAAGCTCTTCGGGACGCCCTTGCCGGGCATGGTGCGGACGATCATGGCGAAGGCGAGAAGCACCGACGATCTTCCCGCGGCCGAGAGGCAGGTGGCGGATTTGCTGAAGCAGAGGCACCATATCGGTCCGAAACAGGAGAACGACTTTACGGTGCGAAACCTGACGTCGATAATGCAAACCGCGGAGCAATCGACGAGGATCATGACGATCCTGCTCGGTGCGATCGCTTCGATATCGCTCGTCGTGGGCGGGATCGGCATCATGAATATCATGCTCGTCTCGGTGACGGAGCGGACGAGGGAGATCGGCATCCGCATGGCTACCGGCGCGAAGACGTGGAACATCAGACTGCAGTTTCTCATCGAGTCGGTTCTGCTCTCGTTCATCGGAGGGGTTGCGGGGATCGCCCTCGGTATCCTCGCGTCCCGCGTCATTTCGGCCATTGTCGGCTGGCCGACCGTCGTGTCGCTCTTCTCGGTCGTTCTCGCCTTCGGGTTCTCAGGGCTCGTCGGCATCTTCTTCGGGTTTTACCCGGCGTACAAGGCGTCGCTCCTCGATCCGATCGAGGCGCTCCGCTATGAATAGGGACATGGCTCTTTCGTATGCGCGTATTGGGGCATGCGGCGTGAACGACGGGTATGCCGGCCTTCGTTCGCTCGTCCGCCGATGTAGTAACATATAACACCGATAACACCGAAGGCAGGAACTATGGAAGAGGCGAAGACAGACGCAAGACCGTCGCATAACGCGAGGAGGAAGAGGGTAGGCCTCCTCATCCTCGGCGTCACTGTTCTGATCGGTATCGTGGCACTCCTCGTGTATCTCCGGTACAAAGCGACCCATATCACGACCGATAACGCGTTTATCGAGGGTCGCGTCCATACGATATCCGCAAAGATCAGGGGGTCTGTCATCGGTGTACACGTCCAGGATAATGAGGGGGTAAAGAAGGGCGACCTCCTCATCGAAATCGACCCTGCTGATTACGCCGTGAGAGTGAGCGAGGCGCGCGCAGGCGTAACCGCCGAGCAGTCGAAGCTGAGCGAGGTGGAGGCGCGCATCCGGGTGGTGTCCGTGCAGAGGGAAGAGCTGAAGGCCTCGGTGGAAGCGGCACGTGCGCAGCTTGCCCTTCAGGAAGCGAACCTGGAGCAGGCGAAGAAGGACGCGGCGCGCGCGGAAAATCTCTTCGCGCGCGGGACGATTTCCAAAGACCGGTACGAGAAAGCGCAGACGGCGTACTCGGTCGCCGCGGCACAGGCGAAGGCGGCTCGAGAGCAGTTAACGCAGGCCGAGAAGGCGCTCGAGACCCAGATGGAGGTCCTGAAGCAGACGGAGGCGCTTCGCAATGCCCAGCGCGCGGCGATCAAGGAGAAAGAGGCGAAGCTCGCTGCCGCTGAGCTCAACTACGGATATACCAAAATCTTCGCTCCCTCGGACGGTTACGTCACGAAGAAAGCCGTCGAGCTCGGGAACCACGTGGAAGTCGGTCAACCCCTCATGGCGATCGTGGATCTCGACGACATCTGGGTCGTCGCGAATTACAAGGAGACACAGCTCGAAAAGGTTCGTCCGGGGCAGAAGGTACGTTTCACGGTCGATTCGTACCCGGGAAGGACGTTTACAGGAAGGGTGGAGAGCATCATGTCGGGAACCGGGGCTGTTTTTTCCCTTTTCCCCCCGGAGAACGCAACGGGCAATTATGTCAAGGTGGTGCAGCGGATACCGGTGAAGATCGTTCTCGACCAAGGAGCAGACCGGGATTGCGTCCTCAGAATCGGCATGTCGGTCATTCCGACGATCCTCGTCAACGAATGAGGGTACCGAGGGGATGGGGCCTCGATGATTCGGGCGGAGAAGCACCGGATAGGGAAGGCTGTCCGCTCCGATACGTTCTCTCGATCCACTCGGATGTCGTGCGACGTTCACATCCTGCACGCCGTTCGCCCATGGTAACGTGAATCCTCCGAGCCCCGAATTCTGCCTCTCTCCATGAATAAATGGGTCATCGCTTTTACCGTCATGCTCCCGACCCTCATCGAGATTGTCGACACCTCTGTTGTCAACGTCGCACTCGATCACATTCGGGGCAGTCTCTCCGCGGGCGTCGACGAGTCGACGTGGACGATCACATCGTATCTCGTTTCGAATGCGATCGTCATCCCCATGACGGGGTGGCTGAGCAGACTCTTCGGCAGAAAGCGCTACCTCATTTTCTCGATCGCGATGTTCACGGTCAGTTCGTTTCTGTGCGGATCGGCCTGGAATCTCCAGAGCCTCGTTTTCTTCAGGGTGCTTCAAGGACTCGGAGGAGGCGCTTTGCAGCCGATCTCGCAGGCGATCCTCCTCGAGACATTTCCGCCCCATCAGCACGGCATTGCGATGGCGATCTTCGGCGTCGGGATCATGTTCGGACCGATCATCGGTCCCCTCCTCGGTGGATGGATCACGGATAATTGGTCCTGGCACTGGATATTCTTTATTAATGTCCCGATCGGCATCATCTCGATTCTCCTCACAATTCTCTTCATTTCGGATCCACCCTACCTGAAGAGAGTGAAGATGAAAATAGACTACTGGGGACTCATGCTCCTCGCACTCGGTCTGGGCTGTCTCCAGATTGTTCTCGATAAGGGGCAGCAGGAAAATTGGTTCGATTCGAGCTTCATCGTCTGGCTGACCATTATTTCGGCGATCTCCCTCATTTTGTTCGTCTTCGTGGAGCTTGTAGCTGAATATCCGATCGTGAACTTGAAGGTCTTCAGAAATCGCACCTTCGCCGCGGGCAATGTCGTCATGTTCCTCGGTTTTTTCAATCTCTTCGCGAGCATTGTCCTCCTTCCCATTTACCTCCAGACGCTCATGGGCTACTCGGCGTTTCTCGCGGGGCTGGTCCTCGGACCGGGCGGCATCGCGACCATGATGGCGCTCCCCATCGCCGGGAATCTCGTGAACCGGATCAACCCGAAGTATCTCCTCGTGTTCGGTATCATGGTGAATGCCTATGCGACGTATCTCATGTCACATTTCAATTTGTATGCAGACTTCCGTACCGTGATATGGCCGCGAATCGTCCTTGGCATCGGGATGGGTTTTTTCTTCATTCCGCTCACGACGATGACGATGGCCGGCGTCCGGAGGGAGGATATGGGCAATGCCTCCGCCATTTACAATCTGCTCAGAAATCTCGGGGGGAGTGTCGGCGTCGCGTTCGTGACGACCATGCTCTCGCGGCGGGCCCAGTTCCACCAGAATCACCTCGTGGAACATCTCACGCCGTTCGATACTGCCTATCGGTTGTTCTCTGAACAGGCCGCCGGGTTCCTGCAGTATCGGGGCTTGCCGGATGCGATCTCCGAGCAGGGCGGGCTCTCGATGATTTACAGGGAACTTCTCCGCCAGGCTTCCATGAGGGCGTTCAATGACGCGTTCTTTATGACGTGTATAATAATGATATGCGTCCTGCCGCTCGTCTTCTTGATGAAACGGGGCACATCCGGCACAGCCCCGGGGATGCACTGAGGTGACGCTCTTTCTCCTCGCGTTCTTTTTCCTCTACGGCCTCCTCCATGCGTACGCATTCCTGAAGCTGCGCGCGGCTTTTCCACTCGGCGTCGCGACGTCGCTCGGTATCGCAGCGTTCATGTTCGCAATGGTCACGGCACCAGGTATCGTACGGTTGGCGGAGAAGACGGGCTTTGAACTTATCGCGCGCATGCTTTCCTGGGTCGGCTATTCGTGGATGGGGATCCTCTTTCTCTTCGTGGTGTGTTCCATCCTCGTGGGCCTCTATCGCCTCTGCATCGTCGGGGTTGAGCTCTTCGTACGAAGGGACCTGACTCCCCTTCTCGTCTCGAGCCGGCGGGCATTCCTCCTGGCCGGAGTCGCTTCTCTCGCGATCGCCCTCTACGGCGCCTTTGAGGCGATGAATGTCCGCCTGGAGAAAATTACGGTCCGAACCCCGAAGATAACTCTCGAGACGGGGCCGGTGAGAATCGCCCAGATTTCTGATGTCCACCTCGGTCTGATCGTGAGAGAAGATCGGTTGAGGCGTATACTCGATGAGGTCGCGAAGGCGGAGCCGGACGTTCTCGTCTCGACAGGAGATCTCGTGGACGGACAGATCGACAATCTCTCTCTGCTTGCAGAGATGCTGCGGGCGATCGATCCGCCGTACGGCAAATACGCGATCACGGGGAACCACGAATTCTACGCGGGGATCGAGCAAGCGACGCGGTTCGCCGAACAGGCGGGATTCAGGCTGCTCAGGGGCGAATGGGTGGATGTGGGCGGCGTGCTCGCGATCGCGGGTATCGACGATGTGCAGGCACGCGCGTTCGGGTTGTATCGCGGGAAGCCGGAGGAAGAGCTGCTCGCAGAGGTGCCTCGGGAGAGGTTCATCGTTCTCCTTAAGCACAGACCGATCGTCGAGGGAAGATCGCACGGCCGGTTCGATCTCCAGCTCTCTGGCCACACACACAAGGGACAGATCTTCCCTTTCAGCATCATCACAGGATTGTACTTCGTGAGGCAGGCTGGATTCGTTCCCTTGCCGAACGGTTCCGCTCTCTATGTGAGCAGAGGTTCGGGGACGTGGGGGCCCCCGATTCGGTTTCTCTCACCTCCCGAGGTGACGCTGATCGAACTCGTGCCGGAGGACGTGCGGGAAGAACGACCCTCGTGAGGCATTTCGGAGGACGTTCGATATAAAATTCGATATAAAATAGGAGCATGCGCAGCATTCTCCTTTTGGCACAGCACGCCAAAGAAATCGCTCCTCTCTTCAGGTCGATTAGGATTAAGCCCGAGGCGAGCGATCCGAAAGAGAAGCAGAAGGGCATCTTTGTCGGGACCGATCCGCTGAATCTGCTCCAGTACGACATCGCTTTTCTCGATTTGGATAGCACCGACTGGCAGAAGTGGCTGCTCGATCTGCGCCATCGCATGCCGGTCATCGCCTTCGGCGATGCGGACATCCAGAGGGCGGTCGAGGCGATGAAGCTGGGAGCGAGTGATTTTCTGGAGAAGCCACTCAGGGCTGACGCGATCGGTTCCCTTCTTGCTCGGTACAAGAAGAAAGAACATGACTCCGAGTGGGGGTTCGATGAGACGATCGGCACGAGCGTCCTCATGCAGGAGGTGTTCGGTCTGATCAAGAAGGCTGCGGCCAGCGAGAGCAACGTCTTGATAACCGGTGAAAGCGGTACCGGCAAGGAGCTCGTCGCGCGCGCCATTCACAAATTCAGCCCGAGGAAAGAGAAGCCTTTTGTGGTCATCAACTGCAGTGCGATTCCGGATACCCTCCTCGAGTCGGAACTCTTCGGATTCGAGAAAGGCGCCTTCACGGGAGCGAATTATACGAAGAAAGGCCTCCTCGAGATGGCTCACAAGGGAACGGTCTTTTTCGACGAGATCGGCGATGTCTCTCCTCTCTTCCAGACGAAGATATTGCGGGTCATCCAGGAGGGCGAGATTTTGCGTATCGGCGGCATGCAGCCGATACGGATCCACGTTCGTTTTATCGCTGCCACGAACAAGGATCTCCGCCATGCGAAGATCAGGGGGGTCTTCCGCGACGATCTCTACTACCGGCTCAACGTCATCAATATCGATCTTCCGCCTCTCCGGAACAGGATGGAGGACGTGCCGCGGCTGATTGAACACTTTATCAGCAAACACGCGGCGAAGAGAAAGGATATCCTCATTAAGGACATTAGTGAAGAAGCCCTGCTGATTCTGAAAGACTATTCCTATCCTGGCAATGTGCGCGAACTCGAAAACATTATCGAGCGGGCGATTTCGTTCAGCAACAGTCCGATCATACTCCCGACCGACCTCCCGTCATACCTCCTTCAGGCAACGTCGCGGAAAGTAGCGCCGAACGTGAAGCTCAAAAGTGCTCTCGCGGATCTCGAAAAGGAGCTTATCTGGACGGCACTCCAGCGATCCGGAGGGAATATCTCGAGGGCTGCGGACACACTCGGAATCTACCGCCAGCAGCTCCAGAGAAAACTGAAAAAGATCAATAGCAACAAATAATGTTTCCGCATCATTGTGTTGCATCTTTACTAATCTTCCTTATTAACAAGGATGGGTGTTTTTGCTCGCAGCAGAGGTATGCATTCTGTGCGAAAAAAATTGAAATACTCTTAAATAGTGCTGCCTTACTAAGCTGCCACGTGCGCTGCGAAATAATTAAGGTTATAAAGACATGAACTAATAAGCATATGATGATTGAGAAAACGGTCGATAGGGGGAGCAAGGAAAAGCTGTACGTGCAGGTGTACGCTATTTTCCTCGAGAAGATCGAGAGTGGCGAGTGGCCGGACGGTTCACAAATTCCTCCCGAAGCCGAGCTGTGCAGAATGTACGACGTGAGCAAAGTGACGGTCAGGGAAGCCATCCAGCAGCTAATGAGGGAGGGGTATCTGAGGCATCAGCGAGGTCGTGGCACCTTCGTCACGTACACGGCGCCACGTGCTGGTATCATGATGAAGGTATGGCTTTCCGAGTACGATCTATTAGGGGAGAGGGTGAAAATCAGCAAAAAAGTTATCGAAAGAGGGGTTCGCGCATCACCGGACGAGCTGAAGGGCATATTGAAGAGGGGGGAACTCTACTTCATGATGATCGCTATGGCGGTGCAAAGCGACCGGTTCGCAGAAGAGTTCTCTCTGCCGGTTTTTCTCGTTTCGGGTCTGCAGGCTCAGCGATTGTCGAATGCATCGACCTACGATCTGATTGAAGCGAAGGGAACGAAAAAAGTCTTCCGAGTCATGCAGACGACCGAGATCGGAGCATTGGACGAGAAAGTGGCGTCAATTGTGGGGGCGACGGTGGGCGCTCCTGCGCTCATTGCGACCGTCCACAAGAAGCTCGAAAACGTGGCGGTCAATCTGACGATCGCATTCCTCGTCGGATCCGCAGGGGGGACGTTCATCGGTGGCTGGATCAACAAAACGCTCTATAACAAAGACCCACTTCTCAGTGAAGCGTTTATCAGTACCGTGTACGCCGTCCTTCTCGGTTTCTCGGTTTTTACGCATTAGGCGATTTCATAAAATCGACGAGGAAGACCGTCGCGGCGGGCAAGGGCGGTGAACACGGCGCGCACGCGGCGGCCCCGCGGGAATGACAAAGCTTGCCATCAATATCCAGAAGATCCATAGCCCGCCGATGCTCACCTTTGACGAAGACTTCGGCGGCCGGAAGATTTCATGGTTGTTTCTCGCGTTCAGGAGACTTATTGTCGGCATGCTCGCGTCGATCATGGGCGTCGGCGGCGGCGATATCACCTTCCCGATGTTTGTGTATATCTTCGGCGTCTCGACGACCACGACCGTCGGCACCGACATTCTCCAGATCATCTTAACGGCGGGACTCGCGTCGATTGCCCAGTACGCGATTTATGGATACGTCTTCTACACCCTCGCGATGGGCATGCTCATCGGGTCGCTCATCGGTATTCAGGTCGGCGTGCTCACGACGAAGGTGGTCAAAGGCATCCACATCAGGGGGTTCAACACGGTGTCCATTATCGCCGGATTCATCAATAGAGCGACGACACTTCCAAAAAATGACGGAGGTGGAATACCTCCATCTGTCAAAATCGACCTATACGCTCATCGAGACGATCGGCAACTACGTCTTCTGGATCGTCATCACATTCTTCGGATTCTGGGTCTTGAGCAAGTTCTTCGCAAATATCCGCACTTTGAGAGAGGAGGGGTAAGAGATGGCACAGGCAAAGAAACATATGGGACTCGGAATCGTGCTCGCTGTTTCCTTTTTCGTGATCCTGTTCCTGATGGTTTCGCCGATTTTCCCGAAGACAGCCGACGGGGAACCGCTGAACGGACTCCAGTGGGCTGATGAACTGTTCAATGAACTCGCGAAGGGATTGTCCTACTTCATCCCCAAGGTGCAGAAGAATGCAGAAAAATTTAAGGGCAGGGAGTTTGCCGTCACGATCAACGTCAGCAAAGAGGGCGACAAGCCTGGAGATGCGGAAGCGAGGGCAGAGCGCGCATCGAAGCTCTTCATTGTCAACCCCGGCGCTCAGGTCGAAGTCAATGGTGCAGATTTGAAGGTAAGCGGCGACCTCGGGATAATCTTGATGGCTGCCCTTGACGACGCGCATGTCATGTTCAGGAACGACGGCGAGACGATTAAACAGAAGTATGCGGAAGCGATGGGGACGACTGACGAGAAGCAGATACTGAGGCAGTGGTACAATGTGCTGCCGAAAATCGACAAGATCTTCAAGAGGGAGAAGTTGATCGAGGAATCGAAGATCGTCTCCGATGTGACGAAGAAAGCGATAGAAGCCGCGTACAATTTCTACAAGGTCAACCCGAAAAAGGTGAAGGAAGAGGTAGGGTTGATGACGTTCCTGCTGGTTTTCTACGTGGCGTACACGATGTGGAGGGGCTGTGCGATCTTCTTTATCTTCGAGGGACTGGGCTCAGCATGAAGAAGGCGAAAGTGAAGAAGGACGTGTAAGGAGGGGAAAATGAAAATACTTGTTCCTGTCGACGGGTCGGACTTTTCGATGGGAGCCGTCAAAGTAGCGCTGAAGTTCGCGAAGGCGACGAAGACGGACATCCACCTCATGACGGTGACGCCTTTATATCAGGACTCGACCTCGAGATCTCCGCGGGTGCGATTCATAGACTGAAGGAGAAGATGGACGCCTGTGGGGAAGAGGTGCTTGCGAGGGCGGCTGCGATTTTAAAAGCTGAAGATGTGCCCGCAAAGAAGGTCGTCGCCTCTTCCATCTCTGCTGCCGATGAGATCCTCGATTTTGCGGAGAAGGAAAAAATCGACCTCATCATCATAGGGAGCAAAGGGCTCGGCGGAAAAGCGACACGCGTTGTCATGGGGAGCGTCGCCCTGAAAGTCGTGAGCAACGCGCCGTGCAATGTGTACGTGGTGAAGAAGGCGTAAGGACTGTGTGAAAGCTGGCGGAGCTTTTATGCAGACGGGGCCTCTCCGAGGAGAGGCCCTTTTTTTGCCGAGTCGGCGTGCCCGGCTGTATTCTTTCTGATCCCTATCGGGATGAAACGTTGGCGATACTGGCGGGTCGAGGTATGCGGCGGTGCCGGAGAACACTGTCTCTTCTGCCTCGTCTGATCGGACGCTTCCGACACACCGTCTGCTCTTTCGCAGCGTACTTTTTGGGTATACTAATCCGATGAAAAGAATCCCTCTCCTGCACATCCTCCTCTTTTGCCTCACGGTGCTTTCCACGTTGGTGGTTGGCGCCCTCCAGACAGGTGCGGATATCCTGAAGGAGCCCTCGCACATTTCCCGTGGGGTGCCGTTTGCCCTGTCGCTCATGGCGATACTCCTGACCCATGAGCTGTCGCACTACTTCGCGTCGAAGCGCCACGGCGTAACGGCGACGCTCCCGTACTTTATCCCCGCTCCGACGATCATAGGAACCTTCGGCGCCTTCATTAAAATGAAATCGCCGATCGTGACGCGGAGTGCCCTGATCGACATCGGCGCATCGGGGCCGATCGCGGGATTCATCGTGTCGGTCGCCGCCGCTACCATAGGCCTCGGGATGTCGGAAATCGTGCCGTCGGCAGAGGCCAAAGGCGTTCTCAAGCTCGGGGATTCCCTTATGTTCTCTTTTCTCTCGAAGGCGGTTTTCGGCCCGGTGCCGGCAGATTCTGACGTTCTCCTGAACCCGATCGCATTCGCCGGGTGGATCGGGCTCTTTGTCACTTCGATCAATCTGATCCCCGTCGGACAGCTCGACGGCGGCCACATCGCCTATGCTTTTTTGGGGGAAAAGCACGCGAGGCTTTCATTTTTCCTCGTGATCGGCATGAGCGTGCTCGGCGTGTTCCTATGGGAGGGCTGGCTCGTGTGGGCCCTCCTCTTATCCGTGCTCGGGTTCCGGCACCCTCCCGTCCTTTATTGGGAGCCGGTGATCGGCAAAATGCGGAAAACAGTCGGCGCGGTGTCCTTCTTCATTCTCGTGCTCACGTTCATCCCCGTACCGTTCGCTATCATATAGGGCAGGAAGCTGCACGCGGACTCTCATGCGATGTCATCCCGTGGTTCTCCTGCGTCTCGGCGTGCTTCCAAGCATTTCGGGTTGCGATCTGTGCTATACTAATGTGTCACCGTCCCCCGGGAATTTCTGCGAGACTCTCATTGGGATAACATATTGATAATAAAGGAGATATCAGATGAAAGTTATTTTGAAGGAAGACGTGAAAAAGCTGGGTGCCATGGGGCAGATCGTGACCGTGGCGGACGGTTTCGCTCGGAATTTTCTCCTGCCGAGAGGCCTCGCGATCGAGGCGAGCGGAAAGAACCTTAAAGCGCTCGAGCACGAGCGGAGAGTTATCCAGGAGAGGGCGAAGAAACTGAAACAATCGGTGCAGGAGTTCGGGGAGAAGCTGTCGACGATGACGATCGTGGTGAAGGCGAAGGCAGGGGAAGAGGGCAAGCTATTCGGATCGGTCACGAGCATGGACATCGCCGAACACTTGAAGAGTGAAGGAATCGAGATCGACAAGAAAAAGATATCGATAGACGAGCCGATCAAGCGGCTTGGGACGTACACGGTCACGGTCCATCTGCACCCGGAAGTGAATGCGAAGATGACGGTGCAGGTGGTCGAAGAGTAGGAATCGCCGAGGAGCGAGGCAGGGATGCCGGAGACCGATCTCCAGATCAATAAATTGCCGCCGCAGAATCTCGAAGCGGAACAGTCGGTCCTCGGGGCTGTTCTCATCGACAACAATGCGCTCACGAGGGCGCTCGAAATCCTCGACCCCGAGGATTTCTACAAACTTGCCCACCGGAAGATTTTCTACGCGATGACGGAACTCTTCGAAAAGAACGAACCGATCGACTTCATCACGCTGACGGATCAGCTCAAGAAGAACGACGATCTCGAAGCGGTCGGCGGCATAGCGTACCTCTCTCTGATCGTCAATATGGTCCCGACCGCTGCCAACGTGAAGTACCACTCGCACATCGTCCGGGAGAAGGCGCTCCTGAGAGGTCTCCTCCGGTCGGCGAACGAAATCGCGAGCAAGGTGTACGAGGATAGCCATGACGCGGAAGATCTCGTCGATTTCGCCGAGAGGTCGATCTTCAAAATTTCGGACAAGCGGATCAAGGCATCCTTCGTAACGCTCAGAGAGGTGATTCGCGACAGTTTCGAAATGATCGAGCACCTCTACGACAAGAAGGAAACGGTCACGGGGGTGCCCTCCGGCTTCCGGGATCTCGATGACCTGACGACCGGCTTTCAGAAAGGGGATCTCATCATCGTCGGGGGGAGACCGTCGATGGGGAAGACCGCTTTCGCGCTCAATATCGCGCAGCATGTCGGGCTGGAATTGAGGGAACCGGTCGCTATCTTCAGCCTTGAGATGGCGCGCGAACAGCTCGCCATCAGGATGCTCTGCGCGGAGGCCATGGTGAACTCCAACAGCATCAGGAAAGGATTCATCAAGAAGGAAGACTGGCACAAACTCACGAGCGCGGCGAGCAATCTCACGAGCGCGCCGATCTTCATCGACGACACGTCGGGGATCACCGTTCTCGAACTGCGTGCGAAGGCGAGGCGCCTCAAGGTCGAGCACGGGCTGAGCCTCATTATCGTCGACTACCTCCAGCTTATGAGGGGAAAGGGCTCCTTCGAGCGGCGCGAGCAGGAGATTTCGGATATCTCCCGTTCGCTCAAAGCGCTCGCGAAGGAATTGAGCGTGCCGGTCATTGCCGTGAGCCAGCTCAACAGGAGCGTCGAGCAGCGCCGCCCGCCGAAGCCGATCCTGGCGGACCTTCGCGAGTCCGGCGCCATCGAGCAGGACGCGGACGTCATCCTGTTCCTCTACCGTGACGAAGTGTACAACAAGGATGCGAAGAAAGGGCTTGCGGAAGTGATCATCGCGAAACAGAGGAACGGTCCCACGGGGTCCGTGAACCTCACGTTCCTGTCGAACTGCACGCGGTTTCTGAATACGTTCGACAGGCCCACGGACGAGATAGGCGAGGAGGACGTGTTTTGAAGAGAAGCCCGTCCGTTGCCGGGCAGTTTTACTATGGAACGGCACCGAAGTTGACCCAGCAGGTGACGTCGTACATCGATCTTTCCGCGAGAAAAGAGAAGGTCATCGGCGCTGTCTGTCCCCATGCGGGATTGATGTATTCGGGCGCCGTCGCCGGCGCCGTCTACTCGGTCATCGACATGCCCGAGACATTCGTCCTCATCGGTCCGAACCATACCGGGCTGGGAGCGCGTATTTCGCTCATGGAATCGGGCGAGTGGGAAATTCCGACTGGTACGTTCGGCATCGACGAGCGGTTGGCCCAGAAGATCGCGATGAACGTGCCGGGAGTCACAAAAGATGCGAAGGCCCACATGTTCGAGCATTCCCTTGAGGTGCAACTGCCTTTTATCGCGTACTTCTCGCGGCACGCGAAGATCGTTCCGATCTCGATTCTGTCGGCGTCCGTCGACGAGTGCCGTTTGCTGGGCGAAGGGATCGCGGGTGTAGTGGCGTCGTCCGGATACTCGATCGTCCTGATCGCGAGTTCCGATATGAGCCACTATGTGCCCGATACCGCTGCGCGGCAGAAGGACAGGAAGGCGATCGACAAGATTCTCGCGCTCGACGCGGCCGGATTGTACGATGTCGTGGTGAGAGAGAGAATCTCGATGTGCGGCTACCTCCCTGTGACGACGCTCCTCTTCGCGGCAAAGGCTCTTGGCGCCGTTTCCGCGCGACTTGTCAAGTACGCTACCTCTGCGGAAGTGAGTGGCGACTATGACCATGTTGTCGGCTATGCCGGCATCATCGTGAAGTGAGCGGTCGTCCGCGGGGGTCGATCGGCGAGGCAGAGGGCATGGTCCACGTCAATGATCGCAGGCGATGCCCGCGGAGTGCGGGGGACGGAATCGAAGGGGGCATTCTCAATTCGAACGATCTGAGAGTCCTCAATATCAGCGTCGAGGGGGCCGCGATCGAGACGACGAGGAGAGTCGAGTTGAACAGGGAATATGTCATTCGGCTCCGTCGCGAAGGCGCCTCCTGCAGGGTGAGGGCGGTTATCGTGTGGGCGTCTCTCGTGTCGCGCGAACGCGAAGACGGATCGCTCGTCCCGACGTACCGTGCCGGAATCAGGTTTCGGGATATCTCACCGAACGAGGAGCGGCTCATACGCGATTGGTCAGGGATGGCGGGCGACGGCGGGCATTCGGAGAGTGAGTCGAGAATAACCTATTGTTTTTAATATGGTTTCTATGATATAGTATCCGAGCGGAGGTGAGCATGAACGCGATTGTCGAAAGTGGCGGTAAACAATACAGGGTCGCACCCGGCGACGTGATACGGGTGGAAAAGCTATCGTTCGAGGCCGGGACGGACGTGACGTTGGATCGCGTCCTCCTGGTCACGAAGGACGGGACGGTAACAGTCGGTTCTCCCTATGTGGAGGGCGCGAAGGTCCTGGCGTCGGTCGAGAAGACGGGAAAGCTGCCGAAGGTTGTGATCCACAAGCAGAAACCTCGTAAGGTCTACCGGAAGACCAACGGCCACAGGCAACCGTTTACGTCGCTCAGAATCAAAGAAATACTTTTTGGAGGATAGGAATGGCACATAAAAAAGGCGTCGGAAGTTCGAGAAATGGACGGGACAGCGAGTCGAAGCGACTCGGCGTCAAGAGATTCGGGGGGCAGATCGTGCGCGCGGGGAACATCCTCGTGAGGCAGCGGGGAACGAAATTTCACCCCGGCGCGAACGTCGGGAAGGGAGCCGACGACACCCTGTTCGCGCTCGTCGACGGGGTCGTCAATTTCGAGCGCAAGGACAGGGCACGTCTTCAGGTGAGCGTCTACCCGGTTTCGCAGTAGGGAGCAGTTTTTCGAGATTCCACAGAGGCGGGCGCCTGCCCGCCTCTTTTTGTTTTCAGGAGCGTCGGACGCGATCCGAGGCGGTGAGCGATGCATTTCGCTGACTATGTGACAATACGGGTTAAAGCCGGCGATGGCGGGAGAGGGTGTGTCAGTTTCCGGAGGGAAAAATACGTCCCGAGAGGCGGTCCCGACGGGGGCGACGGCGGGCGGGGCGGACACATTGTCATTAGGGCGACCAAAGAGCTCAATACGCTCATCGACCTTCGGTATCGGCGTGAGTATCGCGCGCTGAGAGGCGGGCACGGAAAGGGGAAGAAGATGCACGGCAGGGACGGCGAAGACCTTGTGATCGCGGTCCCTGTCGGGACGATCGTCAAAGACGCGGATTCGCAGGAAGTCCTCGCCGATCTCGATACGGACGGGAAAGAAGCTCTCATCGCGAGGGGTGGACGGGGCGGGCTCGGTAACGCTCACTTCACGACATCGGTGAAACAGGCGCCTCGGTTCGCTCAGCCGGGGGAGAAGGGGGAACAGCGGCGTCTCGTGCTCGAACTCAAACTTCTCGCCGATGTGGGGCTGATCGGCTTGCCGAACGCTGGCAAGTCCACGTTGTTGTCCGTCATTTCCGCCGCACGGCCGAAAACCGCCGCGTATCCGTTTACGACGCTTACGCCGGTCCTCGGCGTCGTAAAGGTGTCCGACTACAGGAGCTTCGTCGTTGCCGATATCCCGGGTCTCATCGAGGGGGCACACAGGGGGGCTGGTCTCGGATTTCAGTTCCTCCGCCACGTCGAGAGGACGGCGTTGCTCCTCCACCTCGTCGACGTTTCGGAATCGGCGCCGGGAGACCCTGTCGCTGACTTCGAGACGGTTCGCAGGGAGCTCGAACTCTACAGCGTCGAGCTCGCACGTAAACCCCATGTCGTGGCCTGCACGAAGATCGATATCGCCGGTACGGGCGAGAAGCGCGGGAGAATGGAGCGATATTGCCGGGAACGAGGCCTCGAGTGCTTTCCGGTGTCGTCGATAACCGGTGCAGGGATCCCCGAGCTGCTCGCGCACCTTGCGCGGAGGCTGAAGACGGCCACCCGGCTTCTGCCCCCGTGAAGCGTTCGCGCGCATACCGCTGAGGGGAGAATTTTTTTCCCTTGAGCTTCTGTGGTAATTTATATCGTGGCTGAGAACGCCGACAGAATTCCGCTCGATGCCCGATTGCTCGGTGATGCCATTATCGAGCTGAATATCTCGCGACGCAACGTCTCGATCTACCCCCGTGATCATCCTTCGGTCGACAAATCGCTCGGTCGCGCCTTCGCCTTCATGGAGAAGCTTTTTGAGTTGAGACCCGAAATAACGCTCGCTGTCGCGAAGGACACGCTCATCATCGATGATTACTATCTCGACAAGAAGAACCCGGTCTACCGCGAGTTCGCTCTCCATCTGAGCGACATGAGCATTTCTCACGTCACCTTCGTCACGGGTCTCGGCAAAGAAGAACTCTACGCATTCCACCGCTTCATTTCGGAAAAGAGAGACAGTGCCTCGGTCGCGGATCTCGAGAATTCTTTCAGGGAACTCAACCTCCTGCACATCAGGGCCGGTTTCATCGACTACGGTGCCTTTCGGTTCGTCGAGGGGGCATCCGAGACCGCTGCGAAGGACCCGTCTCTGTGGGAGCGGTACGTTTACGGGCTCCTCGAAGGGACCCTGCAGACGAATGATATCGCGGACGGGATCGTTGAAATCCCCCCCGATATGCTCGCCCGGTTTGTCAACAGGATGGTCGTTGCGGAGCACAAAGAGGAGACCTACGATAGCGTCATCACGTCCTATGTGAGACGTTCGACCGAGAGCGCGTTTACGAGCAGGGATCTGCGGCGGCTCCTCGATTTCATCAACGGACTGAGACCGGAGTTGAAGAAGCAGTTCCTCACGTCGACGGTGAGGGTCGTTTCGAAAGACCTCGATGCAGCGTACAAGTCTCTTCGCGGGGTTTCCGTCGATGAGATCATCGAACTGCTCGGTGTCATCAATGAGCAGAAGGTGGTCATCCCGGACGCGTTGAAAAACCTCCTCGACAAATTCTCTCTCCTCCCGTGGGAAGGCGTCGCGACTCCTCTCTTCGGCGGCGGTCTCCTCGTCGATGACATATTCCTGTCGCCCGATATCGTGAATCTTCTCAGGGAGGATCAGTTCGGCGCCTTCATCGACTCGACCTATCACAAGGAGATACAGAAGGTGATGGCGTTCAAGGCACCGAGGGTCGGTTCCGATACCGCCGCATGGGAGCAAGAATTCAGTGAAGAGGCGATAGAAAGGGATTTCAATCGGGCGGTTCTCGAAGTCCTCCGCTCGGATGTGATCAGCTCGGAAGAGTATCAGGAATTCGTCGATTTGATGAGGGAGCAGACCGAGCAGTTCGTGTGGACCGGGCAGTACGGCCGACTTATCGATATTGTCCGCCTCCTTTCAGAACACGAGAAGGACGAGCGGTTTTCCGAAAAAGCGAGCGAGGCACTGGCGGAGTACTACTCGGATGCGTTCGTCGGCGGTCTAATCGAGTCGTTCAGGGTCGTGGGGAGGCAGGTACGGGAAGAGGCCTGGAAGCTCTGCGATTTCTACGGAGAACGGATCATCCCCAAGCTCATCGATGCGCTCATCGACGATTCATCGCAGGTCAACCGGCGTTTCTTCATCGGCATCCTCAAAGAGTTCGGAGACAGGATCATACCCGAGGTGCTGAGAAAGCTCGGTGACAGCAGGTGGTATGTGAAGAGGAACATGCTCTACATCCTCGGTGATTGCCAGACGCCCGACATCGTGCCCCACATCCGGCCGTACTGTCGGCATGAGAACCGCAAGGTGAGCATCGAAGCGATAAAGTGTCTCCTGAATGTCGGCGACAGGTATGGGATCGACGCCCTCAAGGATTACATCCGTTCAGAATCTGGCGAAGCGGCCCGGGAATGGATTGCGCTCGCGGGGGCTTACCGCGTGAGGGAACTGGTCCCCGATCTCCTTGCCGTCCTGAGGAAGCGAGCGTTGACCGGCAGCGATCTCTACGAGAAGATTCCCGTGGTGAAGGCACTCGGGGAAATCGGCGACCCGCGCGCGCTCGATGCGCTTCGGGATCTCGTCCTCGGAAAGAGTATTTTGTTCCGGAACGTCGCCGAGAGAGTGCGGGAGGAGTTCTACCGCACGCTGAAACAGTATCCGCTCCCCTCCGTGAAAGATTTTATCGAGGCCGGCTTGAAATCGAAGAACAAGCTGATACGAGAAGAATCCGAGCGGCTGAGCACGAAGGATCAGGGGTAGCGGACGATGGTCAGGTCGTTTCTGTCGATAGCGATGTCAGCGGTGTCGAACTGCTCGCTCTATTCGAAGGATCACGCGTCAGTTGAGGAACTCGGACGGAAGGCGTTCTCGATCCTGAACACGCTCCTCGAGGAATCGGAACGGCTCGAACTGATGATCGTCGGTGAAGATCTTATCGTCAACAAATCTCCGCTCAAGGATATCGGCATTCAGGGGAAGAATTTGCTGAAACGTTTGCGCAAGAAGGGCATCACACGCGTCGATATCCTGCGCGGGGTATCCTATGCAGAAATGAAACAGTGGATCGCGGGCATCGCGTCCGTCCACGAGGAGATCAAAGGGTCCGCTCATATCAAGGTGGGTACCGTCGATGTGCGCATCGGCGGATTGAGGGTTGACGGCGAGTTTGTGGCCGATATGGCGGTACCCCCGGGACTCCCGTCGGTCCAGGTCGAAAAAGTGAAAGACCTCTACCAGGGCGTGTCGCCTTTCAAGAAATTGAACATGACAGGGCTCGAAGACATTGTCGTGAACTTTATCCTCACGTTCAAGAGGGAAGTCAATATCCTGAAGCTCATCAGCCCCGTGAAGTCGTACAGTGAGTACACGTACACGCACGCAACGAACGTGACCGTGCTCTCCCTGTTCCAGGCCGAGTCGCTCGGCTTCAAGGACGATCTCTTGCGGGATATCGGGATCGCCGCTCTCCTGCACGATGTGGGGAAGCTCTTCATGTCGAAAGAACTCCTCGAAAAGAAGGTCGCGCTGGACGAGTGGGAACGGAGCGAAATACGGCTGCATCCCGTTTACGGTGCTAAATTCCTCGCGAAGATGGACGGCGTGCCCCGACTCGCGACGATCGTCGCGATGGAGCACCATCTCAGATACGACGGCACGGGGTACCCCGTCTACGCGATGGGGAAGAAGCAGCACCTGTGCAGTCAGATTGTTGCCATCGCTGACTTTTTCGATGCGTTGCGGAGCCAGAGGCCGTATCGGAAAGCGCTCGAGGTCAAGGAGGTTCTCGCCCTCATCAAGAAGGATGCGGGGAGCGCGTTCAACCCGTTTCTCGTCGATAATTTTCTGCGTTCGATGCAGGCGGCCCTATCGGAGTGAAGGGAATGGCGAAGAAATGCGGTGATTCCGCCGTTCCCATTCCGAGCAGGGAAACGGTGAGACAGAAGATCGTATCCCTCCTCGAGGGAGGACGCCTCACCGCTCTTGAACTCTCTCTCGAATGCGGTATCCCGGAACGTGATGTGTTCGACCACCTCGGACATATCCAGAAGAGCATCGGCAGATCCGGTCAGTCTCTCGTGGTAACTCCTGCGGCGTGCAGGAGGTGCCATTTCGTTTTTCGGAAGCGGGAACGGCTGAAGAAACCGGGACGATGCCCTGTCTGCCGGAGCGAAACGATCCGCGACCCCGTCTTTTCGATCAAAAAATAACCTGCAGAACCTCGTCTATCTCTCTGAGTGCGTTGATGATGCTGCGCGCTTCGTGAGGGTGAAGAGACGCCGCGTTCACCGAGGAAATGACGTTCACGACGCCGTCGAATCCGTCGCGGACGCGGAGATCGTTGTCCATGTGTCGGGCGAAGGCATGCCGGATGGCATCTGCCATGCCGTGCTCCCGTGTGTACCGTTTCCCTGCCCGACGGCGGATGCGACCGACCAGTCTCCTGCAGTTCCTCAGTCTCTGTACCGCGAGATCCATCAGAGCGTCATCGTAGTCCATCTTTTCCCGGTAGTGGCCGTCGATGAGGAAGAAACGCACGTCCCGGTTATCGTACCCCTTCGCGCAGAGAGTGTCCGTGTAGATCACGTTCCCCTCGCTCTTCGACATCTTTTCCCCGCGGACGAAGAGGTGGTTGCAGTGCAGCCAGTATTTCGCCATAGGAGCCCCCCGAACGGACTCGAGGATCGCTTTCGTATAGTCGTGGTGCCGGTAGAGATTGTCGATGCCCCCGCAGTAGATCGAGAGCGTTTCATCGAAGAAGTGACTGATCATGCTCGCATCCTGGATATTCCACGCCGGTCGTCCTCTCCCGATCTCGGTGTCCCAGAAACAGGGATCGCCAGGCTTGTAGCCGTGCCAGAGGATAAAGTCTCCCCGATTCCACTGAACGCCCGGGTATGTGTCGCGGTGGAAACGCCTCTTCTTGCGCGGCCAGCGCGACATGTCGAGTCCGAAGAGCCTGCCGAAATCCGGAAACGTGAGAGGATCGAAATAGGCGTTTCCGCCGTGCCAATAGGCATAGCCTTTTTGAACGAGCGCGCGCGTGAGGCGCGCCGCGTCTTCGACGTGTTCCGACGCCCGCGGCAAAAAATCCGGCTCCTTCATTCTGAGGAAGTTCATCTCCCGGAGGAAGTCTTCGATGTTCCTCGACGTGAGTTGAAGGAGGGTCATCTTCTTCCTCTCGGCTTCGGCAATCGCCTTGTCTTCCACATCGGTGAGACTCATTCCCCTCTGAACGCGGTAACCCGCATACATGAGGTAGCGCACGAGGATATCCTCGAACAGGAACGTTCTGAAATTGCCGATATGGGCTCTTTGATACACGGAGGGACCGCACGTGAATACGGTGACCATGTCTCTCCGCACGGGAGAGAACGGTTCCATGTGTCTGCCGAGGGTGTTGAACAGGTGCATCGGTTAAGGATGCCCGGGACTGCGCAGTGCGGCCGCAAACCTGGCGGCATTCATTTTATCACAATCGAGGGGGTTGGGGGTTCTCCTGTTTCGCTTCTGTTTTCTGTATCATATACGTGACCGATGGCGACCGACAAAGTGAAGAGTCTCGTCGACGAGGGAAAAAGCGCGCTCGGTCGGGGAGACACGCTGACGGCGCTCTCCCTCTTTGAAAAAGCGGCAGAGACCCCGGGTGATCTCTCGGCGCGCTCCTTTCTCGCGTATTGCATGGCGAAGGAGCGCGGACTCGCGGCGCGCGGGATCGCAGTGTGCAGGGAATGTCTCGAGAGGGAACCCGATAATGCTCTTCACTACCTCAACCTCGGAAGGATTTATCTGATCATGAGGAAGCGCGGAGAGGCGATCGCGGTCTTCAGGGAAGGTTTGAAGCGCGAACGAAATGAGGATATCGTTGCCGAACTGAACCGGCTCGGCGTGAGGAGCGCACCTGTTCTCCGCTTTCTGAGCAGGAACAATCCGATCAACAAATATCTCGGCATTCTCCTCACGATGCTGAAGATTCGCTCGTCGTCCTGCCGTTGACGCGCGTCGGCTCCGCATTTTAGTATAAATGTTATGGTGAAGCCGGAAGAACAGCTTGCAATCATCAAGCGGGGTGCCGTGGAGATCATCGTCGAGGAAGATCTCCTCGGAAAGATCGAGAAGTCGTATCGCGACGGCAGACCGCTCAGGATCAAAGCGGGATTCGATCCGACCGCGCCCGACATCCATCTCGGCCACACCGTGCTCCTCGAGAAGATGCGGCAATTCCAGGAACTCGGACACGAGGTGATCTTCCTCATCGGTGATTTTACGGGTATGATCGGCGATCCGAGCGGGAAGAGCGAGATGCGGAAACCGCTCACGCGCGAGGAAGTGATCGAGAACGCGAAGACGTACCGTGTGCAGATCGCGAAGATTCTCGATCCCGAGAGGACGAGGGTTGCGTTCAACTCGGAGTGGATGGAGACGATGACCGCATCGGAGATGATCCGGCTCGCGAGCAGGTACACCGTCGCGCGCATGTTGGAACGCGAGGATTTCAGAACGCGTTGGGTGAACCAAAACCCTATCGGTATCCACGAATTCCTCTATCCATTGATACAGGGGTACGACTCCGTGGCGTTGCATGCCGATGTCGAATTGGGCGGGACAGATCAGAAATTCAACCTTATGGTCGGTCGGGAACTCCAGAGAGAGTACGGACAGGAAGCGCAGTGCATCGTCCTCATGCCTCTCCTCGAGGGTCTGGACGGCGTCAAGAAGATGAGCAAGAGCCTCGGCAATTACATAGGCATCACCGAGCCCCCGTCCGAAATGTTCGGAAAGATCATGTCGATCAACGATGACCTGATGCTCAGGTACTACGAACTGCTGAGCCACATTTCGCTCGAGGAGTTCGAGACGCTCAAAAAGGGGCTGGGCGACGGGACGGTCCATCCTAAAGCGGCGAAGGAGACCCTCGCGTTCGAGATCGTGGAGCGATACTGGGGGAGGGACGAGGCGGTGCGTGCCAGAAACGAGTTCGAGCACGTCTTCCGCGGAAAAGGGCTCCCCGATCACGTCCCGACGGTCTCGCTCCGATGGGAAGAAAAGGAAATGTGGGTACCGAAGATCATGAAGCTCTCCGGTCTCACGGCGAGCACAGGTGAAGCCCTCAGATTGATCAGACAGGGCGGGGTGACGGTGAACGAGAAGAAGATCGAGGACCCGGACACCGCGCTGCCGGCGGGCCGCTACCTCTTCAAGGTCGGAAAGAGAAAATTTCTCTCGGTGCAGGCGGTCTAGCGATCACGCATTCATTTTCCTCGCCGCGAGCGCGAGGAACCCGAAGATTTTCACGTCAACCAGATTTCCCTCGGACTGCATGGCCGAGAGGAATTCGAAGACGGCAGGGAGCGGCACCCTCATCACCTCGATCTCCTCGGACTCGTCTGGCTCCGGAGGACCCGTGTAACGAAGGTCCTGAGCGAGGTAGACCGTGAGAATTTCTCCTGACGCTCCCGAGGACAGAGGTCCTTCCGCGAGAAACGTCAGTCGTCCGGCGGAGTAGCCTGTTTCCTCACGGAGTTCCCGTCTCGCCGCGTCCTCGAGGGACCCTCCTTTGTCGTTCAGGCCGGCGGGGAACTCCACCACGTAGCCGTCTACCGCAGGACGAAACTGGCGGACCAGGATGACCTCATGGTCATCGGTGATCGGAACGAGCGCGACGATGCCTTCGCAGTTGATCCGTTCCACGTATTCCCAGTCACGGAGGAAGCCGTTTTTGTCTGCATAGCGTGCCGTTACGAGCCTCAGGAACGAACCCTCGTGGACGATGCGTCTCTCGACGACTCTCATGACTCCTGTGAGGGGGACCGATGGAGGGGCAGCAGTATGCGAAAAGTGGTCGTCGAATCGTCCGTGGAGACTTCCAGTTTTCCACGGTTGGCCTGGATGAAACGATAGATGATATTCAGACCGCGACCTTTCACGTCGCCTCTCTTTATCTGTTCCACGTTCTCCGCAGATATCTTCCCGGAATTGCGGATTTCGCAGACCGCCATGTTTCCTTCGCGGTAACTCGCGACCGCGAGTTCGCCGCCTTCTTCGGGGATCGCCTTCGTCGCGTTGTCGAGCAGGTTATCGAGGACCCTTTCGAGGCCGATAGGCGAACAGTAGACGATGAGACCCGGCTCGCGTGTCTCGTCGATGAGACGGATATTGCGGCGTTGCTGCTCCCTGATCGCCTCCTCATTGATCCGGAACCGCCGTTCCACGACTTCCGAGAAGTTGACCTCCCGCTCTCTCCCCTCGACCGTGGAGTAAATCGCCAGTTCCTGGAGCCGCGAGCTCTCCTGAACGACGATGTCGAGGTATTCGGACAGCCGCGCTCTCGCGTTCTCGAGATCCCCACCGTCGAGGAGCTTCTTCGTCCTCTTTGCAAAGCCGGCGATCGCGATCGCGGGATTCTTGAAATCGTGGAGGACGTCATCCAGTTTCTCGATCCTCAGCGCTTTCATGATTTCCTTGCCGAAAAACGTGAGGAGTTCGATTTCGTGTCCCGAGAATTGCTGGCGCCGATCTTTCGCATAGAACACGAGTATGTAATTGATCTGTTCGTCTGCTCTCAATGGAATGACGAGGACGGAGTTGACATTTTGACGAACAGCGTAACGTTTCAGTTCGTCGTTCGATAGCCTGCTTCTGAGGGGATCTTTGATGAGGAGGTATGAGTAGGTGATTCGCTCGTGCTCGTAATCGCCCATCTTCTCGGTGTCGTAGAGGAGAGCGCGGAGATACGGGTACTCGTTCACGGGTAAGACGCAACAGATTTCGTAAATCGCCTGATCTTGCGGATACTCGAGTTCGATCCATACCGACTGCCGATCCTCCGAGACCGACAGAAGGGTGCAGCTCTGCACCTGAATGATCGGAACGAGTTCCGGTATCATCATTCCGAAAACGTCTTTCATCTTGATGCCTTCGCGGTGGCTCAGTTTGACGAAGATCTTTTCCACGATCTTTTCTTTTTGGATATTCAGCTTTTGAAGATCGATGATGCGTTTCCGCGCCAGCACGTAACTCACTCGCCTCGCCATCAGTTCCGCATTCGAGACCTCGAGCGGATCGAACCGCCGGTCTGTTTCCCGGTAGTAGATTTGGATACTTCCGTGGATATCGTGCTCGCCGTCGACGAAGGCAGGAATAAGGAGCGGAACCGCCAAGAGGGAGTTGAAACCGAGATCTCTCACGACGTCCTTGTTTGTGTAATCCGGCTCGAGGAGGATATTCGGAACGAGATAACTCTTGCCGCTCTTTATGACTTTGCCGGCGACCGACTTATCGACCGGAATGCTCCTCTCTCGCCCGGCCTCCGCATAGTACTGGAAGGAACCGAACGCAACGAGACCATCAGCATCCCGATCGAAGATACGAATCGACGCCCCCGCCGCGTGCAGAAAAGAGACAATCTTTCGGGCAGCTTGTTCGAGAATCTCCCTCCATTCGAGGTGGGGATCGATACGGATGACATCTTCGACCATCTGGACAACCTGCTCCACGTGGGGTGAGATGCACTCTTTTCTGAGGAGGTCCGCGAGGTGTTCCATCTCCTGCGCGGAGAGGCGGCACCGTCCGATAATCGGATTCGTTCGAAGGAATTGTATAACGGCGTCATCCATGAAGTGTTCCGTATTCCTCTTCATAATATCAGAGCGGCGTACCGGGCATCAACGGAAGGCGGGGACCGGATCGTCGCAAAAAGGGAGAAAGCGGGCCTCTGCACGCCGGTAGAGACCCTCTTCCGGAAAAGACCTGGTCAGTGCGCGGGATGACTTTCTCCTGTCTTCGGAAGGTCGATCAAGCGGACGGTGCCTTTTTCGATGTCGTACTCTCCCGCGACGATCTTCAACGTGCCTTCTCGAGCGAGATGGCTGACGATCGTGCTTCTCTTCATGATGTCTGCGTAGACGTTCTTGATGTTTTCGTGGATGGCCGTCTCGAGCATTTCATCCTCGGTCCCGCCTTTTTTCTTTGCGGCTTCAGCGGCAGGCGCGATCTTCTTCACGATTGCGCCGATATTCCCTTCGGGTTCCTTCTCAGCCTCGAGTGTCGCTTTCACGGCACCGCACTTCGTGTGGCCGAGGATGAAGAGGAGCGGTGACTGCAGGTGCTCCGCAGCATATTCGATGCTCCCGAGTGCGATAGGATCGACGACATTGCCGGCGACCCGTATCACGAATATGTCACCGATCCCTTGATCGAAGAGGATTTCGGGCGGTATCCTCGAATCGGAACAGGTGACGACTATTGCGAAAGGTTGCTGGCCTTTTCCGAGTTCCATCCTCTTTGAAGGGCCGATATCCTTGCCCGCGATTTTCCCTTCTACGTACCGCTTGTTGCCGTCCATCAGCTTCTGCAGGGACTCGTCCCCGGCGCTCCCGGCAAGTGCGACCAACAACCTCATCTTCTTCATACATATACCTCCTGACATTTAGAGGGTGAGATGTGACAGCCCTCGAAGAGGGCATGGAATGCGATGTCAGCCTGTTCTGTTCGTATCGGCCGAAACACCGAGAGCATTGAACGTACCGCTTATTGCGCTGACTGGACATTGAACAGCACACAGTCCGCAGCCGATGCAGCGCGAGGGATCGACGGTATGCGTCCTGCCTCGTTCGCATGAGACGGCGTTGACAGGACATACCATACCACAGATTCCACATCCGGTGCAATGGTCAAGGACGGTCGCCGGGGGGCGGAGCGGCAGAAAGTCTTTGATCGCATTCGTGGGGCAGCGGCGGACGCAGAGCCCGCAGCGTGTGCACTTCCGCGGATCGATTCGGGAGAGATTCTCGCTGATAGACGCCGCATCGAAGGGACAGATCTTTACGCAGACGGTACAGGCAATGCAGCCAACGCGGCAATGCTTCCTCGTTTCACCGCCTTTGTCCCGCGAGTGGCAGGCGACGAGCACGAGCGCCGACGCAGGCACCACTTCGATGACTTTGACCGGGCACGCCGCTTCGCACTTTCTGCATCCAGTGCACGCCTCGGCATCGACGAGGGGCAAATGATCGTCGGACATCCTGATCGCGCCGAAGGGGCATACGCGCGCGCAGGTTCCGTAGCCGAGGCATCCGTAGCGACATGCCTTGTCGCCGCCGGCAAGCATCACGGCTCTGCAGTCATGCACGCCCTCGTACATGCATTTCTTCTCGGATGCACTCAAGCCGCCTTGACACACGATGCGGGCGACGAGTTGTTCGCGCGCCTCGGCTTTTTTCCCCATCAGTGTGGCGATTAAGTCGGCAGCGCGGGAGCCGGCTGGTATGCAGAGGTTCGGCGGAACGTTCGGATCCCTCACGACGGCTTCGGCGTATTGCTCGCACCCGGCGAACCCGCATGCGCCACAGTGCGCGTGCGCGAGGACCGCTTTCACCTGTTCCACACGCGGATCGATCGTGACCGTGAACTTCTTTGCCGCCACGGCGAGCCCGAGCCCGAAGAGCGCCCCGATGCCCGCGAGGAAGAGGAGAGTCGCGACGAGTAAGGGGCCGAACGCAATGTGCTCCCGGGCTTCGATCCCACCGCCGACACCGACGTGCGGGGTGAGCGCCTGAAAGAGATCGGGCAGCTGCAGGAGCTGGGTGAGATCTGTCAGCATAGGTGACCTCTCATGTCACATCCTGAGGAGTCCCGTGAACCCGGAGAAGGCGAGTGCGAGCAGGCCGGTGACGATAAACGCGATCGGGGTGCCCCGGAACGGTCCGGGGACGTCCGCAAGTTCGAGTTTCTCGCGAATGCTCGCCATGATGACGAGCGCGAGCGCGAACCCGAGTCCGGAACCGAGGGCGAAGGCGAGGCTCTCGGGAAGACTGTACCGTTCCCCTGCGTTGATGAGGGGAACGGCGAGAATGATGCAGTTGGTGGATATGAGGGCAAGGTAAATCCCCAGCTTGTGGTAGAGGCTCGGAGCGACTTTTCTCATTATCGTATCGGAGGCCTGGACGAATCCTGCGACGATCCCGATGAAGACAATGATCTTGAGAAAGGTGATGTCGAGCGGTACCATGACGTAACGGAACACGAGCCAGCTCAGCGCGGCACTGATCATCATAACCGCGGTGAACGTGATGCTCATGCCGACAGCCGTCTCCATCCGCTTCGAAACCCCGAAGAAAATACAGAGGCCGAGGAAGCGGGTGAAGACGAAGTTGTTGATCAGAGAGGCCGAGACGATGAGTTCGAAAAGTTTCGAAAATTCCATTATCCTATCGACTCCGTGCCTTTTTCCTCATCCTCGCGCCCAAGCAATTGAAGAATCCCATCAGTATGCCTACCGCGAAAAACCCCCCCGCAGGCAGGATCATGATGAGGAGTGGTTTTGCGTGGAGGACCGGAACACCCCATACGGACCCCTTGCCGAGGAATTCCCTGAAAAGGCTGATGACCGTGAGCGAGAAGAGAAATCCGAGACCCATGCCGATTCCGTCGAAGAGGGAAGGCATGACCGGCTGTTTACTCGCGAACATCTCGGCCCGCGCGAGGATCGACGCGAACGCGACGATGAGCTGAATGTAGAGGCCCATCTGCTTGTACGCGTCCTGCGCATAGGCAGCCATCACGAGATCGGTGACGGTCACCCACCCTGAAATGACGAGCATGAAAATGGGCAGACGGATCCTCGGGTGGATGATTCCTCTCATGAGAGAAATGGTCACGTTGACCATTACCTGGACAAAGAGGACGGCGGTTCCCATCAGAACGCCGTTCCGGACGTTATTCGTCACCGCAATCGAAGGGCAGAGGCTGAGGGCGAGCTTGAAGATCGCGTTGTCCTTGAAAATACCGTCTTTGATCAGCCCGAGAGAGGAATTCATGCGTTCAGCCATGGTAATGGAGACCCGGATTTACGTGCAGCGTCGACGCGTCGGAGCCCGGAAGGCGCCGAGAGAGCCGGCGGCTGCCGGCGCGCCGTGAATGAGAAGGCAACAGCGCGGCCCCGTCAATGCCCTTATTGCATTTCACCATCGAGGACACGTTGTCCTTTCTCATCGTCCCCCTTGCGGACGGACGTTTGCGTCTCATCCTGCGCCTTTATCGCTTGGATCAGAAACTCCACGCCGGACCTGACCGCGTCCTCCGCGACGGCGCGTGACGAAATCGTCGCCCCCGAAATAGCCTGAATCTCTTCGGTCGTCTCCGTCGTGACGACGTTCAGAGACCGCGCCCCTTTCCCGACAAACTGTCTTCGAAACGCTTCGGTCTCGATCTCGTCCCCGAGCCCGGGTGTCTCTGCGTGCCCGAGGATGTCGATCTCGCGGACCGTGAAGTCAGGGTTCACCGCGATCAGCGTGTCAATGTAGCTGGAATAGCCTTTCCCGAACGACCGGATAATGTATCCGATGACCCGGTCTCCCTGGTACGCGACGTAGTACTCTGCCCGTTTCTCGTGCACGGACCAGTCACCAAGGGCGCGAATGTGGTCCGCTTCCGGTATGAGCTTCCGCACAGCTCTCTCTTTTTCCGCCTGCGCATTGTGGTACATGATCGGCGACGTCTTGGCATAGACCACCGCGAGGATGAGTCCTCCCGCGACGTAAATCGCAACGAGGGTGAGAGCAATCTTGAATACCTCTTTCGCGGTCACGGGACCCCGCCGCTCTTCTGTTTCTTGGCGCCGAACGTCCTCGGGTGGAACTTTCTGTCGATGAGGGGTGCAAAGGCATTCATAATCAGAATTGCGAACATTACGCCTTCGGGATACCCCCCTTTGAGACGAATGAGCATCGTGAGAAAACCGCATCCGCAACCGAAGACGATCTGTCCGCTCTTGAGCGATGGGCTCGTCACATAGTCCGTCGCCATGAACCAGGCGCCGATGAGCATGCCGCCGCTGAGGAGATGGAGGAGCGGATCTCCCGAAAACAGAGCGCCTTTCCCGCCGAAAACCCACGCCATGAAGGCAGCAGTGCCGAGGAACGACAGAGGGATGTGCCAGGTGATGTACCTCCGGCAGAGAAGGAAGGCGGCACCGATGAGGAGGGCGATCCCCGACGTTTCACCGATCGAACCTCCACGATGACCTATGAGGAGTTCGGAGTAGAGGGTGAGCCGGTCCCCGAATACCTCGACGAGTTTCTCGTACCCCTGTTCTTTCAGGATGCCGAGCGGCGTCGCTGTCGTCCGCGCGTCGAAGAGGAGAAACGCGGAAGCCGGTTCCCTCCACGAGGTCATGAGTTTCGGAAACGAAACGAGGAGAAAAGCTCTCCCGATGAGGGCGGGATTGAAGATGTTGAAGCCCAGTCCGCCGAACAGCTGTTTCGTGACAATGATCGCGACGAATGAGCCGATGACCGGCACGTAGAAAGGAACAACCGGGGGAAGAGTGAGCCCGAGGAGGAGTCCGGTGAGGAATGCGCTGCCGTCGCCCACGGTCGAGCGTCTCTTCAGGGCCTTCTGATAGAGATGCTCGCATAAGACCGCGGACAGAATGGAGAGGGCGACGGTGATCACCGCACGGGGTCCGAAGAAGTACGCTCCCATGAGGGTCGCCGGAAAGAGCGACGCGGAGACCGACCACATGATCCTCGCCGTCGTCACGTCGCTTCTTATGTGGGGACTGACCGATACGATGAGGGGATCGTTCACGGTTTCACCTGCGATTTTGCGAGCCTGATGAGCTGGACGATGGGCCGCTTCGAGGGGCAGGCGAACGTGCAGCATCCGCACTCGAAACAGTCGAACAGTCCGTAATCCTTTGCCCCCTCGTAGAAGCCTTTTTCCGCGTAGATGCTCAGCATCGATGGCATCAATCCCATGGGGCAGCGATCGATGCAGCGGCCGCACCGTATGCACGGTTCAAAAGACTCCGCGTGGGCGATGGATCCGGCGGTCATCGCCACGATGCCGGATGTCCCCTTCGTCACGGGCACGTCGAGCGAAGGGAGGGCGAATCCCATCATGGGGCCGCCGGCGATCACCTTCGCGGTATCTTCTCTCAGTCCGCCGCAGTCTGCGATCAACTGAGAAATGAGCGTTCCCACCTTTGCCAGAAGATTCTTCGGTTCACGGACACCCTCTCCGGTGACCGTCACGACCCGCTCGATGAGCGGCTTTCCGAAACGCACGGCTTCGAAGATGGCGCAGGCGGTGCCGACGTTGTGCACGACGACCCTGACATCCATGGGGAGGGCGCGTGGCGGCACCTCCCGGCCCGTGATCGTTTTGATGAGCATTTTTTCGGCACCCTGAGGATATTTCGTGGGAAGAGTGCACACTCTTATCGACGGGAGTCCTTCGACGGCCTTCGCTATGGCATGGATTGCCCGCGGTTTGTTGTCCTCTATTCCCACGAATCCGCGTTCGACTCCCAGGACCTTCATGATGATCCGGAGACCGGAAATAACGTCGACCGCTCGTTCCAGCATAAGCCGGTAATCGGCGGTCAGGTACGGCTCGCACTCCGCGCCGTTGATGATGACCGTGTCGATCGGTTTTTCCTTCGGCGGGGAAAGTTTCACTATGGACGGGAAGGCGGCACCGCCGAGTCCGACGATGCCCGCGGCTCTGATTTTCTCTCGCATTTCATCGGGAGAAAGGCTCATGTAATCAGGATTGTCGCTCAGGATGGCCCACTCTTCTTTGAAATCGTTCTCGACGGTGACCGATGGGACGAGTTTCCCCGTCGCAGTCGGAAACTCTCCTATGGCGACCACCGTGCCGGAGACCGAAGAATGGACCGGCGCCGAGACGAACCCCGTCGGCGCGCCGATCACGTCGCCTTTCTTCACGGACTCTCTCACCTTGACGACCGGTTTGCACGGCGCCCCGATGTGCTGGATGAGCGGAATGACGAGGCGGGCCGGGGGCGACGCTCCGGTGATCGGTTTGTGCGCGGAGAGTTCTTTCTTCTCCGGAGGGTGTATGCCGCCTTTAAACGACGTGACCGTCATGTGGCCGGTTCATCCTCTTTGAGCGGAGCGGGATCATCAACCCCACCGTGCGTCCCGGAGTGCTTTCAGCACGAGATCGCGCAAAGCCGCGATGAAGAGGGGGTGCGTGTTGAGCGATTCCGTCCTTTTCATGTTGATGCCGAGTTTACCTGCAAAGTTCATGTAGAGAATGTCTATCTCGTAGAGCGTTTCGACGTGATCGGAGACGAAACTGATGGGGACGATGAGGACCTTTCGGATGCCGTCGCGGGCCAGATCCTCGAGTTTCTCCTCGGTCGACGGCTCGAGCCACGCGACCGGCCCGCTCTTCGATTGGTAGCTGAGGTGCCACGTGATGGGGATATTCTTCTCGACTTCCTTGATCGTCCCTATCGTGTGTTCGACGTACGGGTCGCCTTCCTCGACGACCTTTTTAGGGAGGCTGTGGGCGCTGAAGAGGATGTGGACATCCCCGGAAACGAGTGCGTCAGACGATGCGGCGGAACGATTGTCCGCGGCAAGGCCGTCGCGGAAAGAACGAAACGCTTTTTCTATGACGTCGACGAGCGCCGCAATGTAGAGGGGGTGGGTATGCCATGATGGAATCATGGTCGTCTCTATCCCGTACCGGCGCGCGCTTTCTTCGAGGTTCGCTATCGACGAGCCTGAGGTCGTGACCGAGTACTGCGGGTACAGGCTCAGTCCGATGATCTTCCGAATGCCTTGCTTCGCGATCCGGTCCACGACGTCCTCGATGAACGGGTGCCAGTATCGCATGCCGACGTATACCTTGAAGAGAGGGGAGCGACTGGGCTGACGTGCGCACCCTCCGCGGGTAATGGTATCGAGCCATTCACGCGGCGCTTCGTTGAGTGCTGTTTCGAGGGCCTGGGCCTGTGCGGCCGTGATCTCCAGTATGGGCGATTTGCCCCCGATCTGACGATAAATCTCTTTCGTTTTCGCCGAGCGGAGGGTCGCGATGAGACGCGCCAACGGCTTTTGGAGAAAAGGGGGTCCGAGGCGAATGATCTTTCTGTCCGAAAAGAGATTGTAGAGAAAAGGGCGAATAGCCTGCAGGGAATCCGGGCCGCCCAGATTGAGGAGAACGACCGCGATCGCCATCGAAGAAGCGATTACCCTCTTTTCCCGAATGTGTGGACGGTATCGACGAGGGCGATGACCTGCTCCACAGGCGTCTGGGGAAGGACCCCGTGCCCGAGGTTGAAGATATGGCTTTTTGCGGCTTCGCCCTTCCAGAGGATCTCCTTGACTTTCTCCTCCAGTTTCTCCCTCGGGAGGAACAGGGCGCACGGATCGAGGTTTCCCTGAATCGTCACTTTTTTCCCGAGCTTCTTGATCGCGTCCGCAATGTCGATTCTCCAGTCGACACTGACGACGTCCGCACCTGCGTTCTTCACTTCTTTCAGGATCCCGGCACAGTCGTTCACGAAATAGATGACGGGCACTTTTTCCTTCTTTACCTCGTGGATTACTCTCCGGACCGAGGGGAGGGCGAATTTTTTGTAGTCAGCCGGCGCAAGGATGCCGGCCCAGGAATCGAAGATTTGCACAGCCTGCGCACCCGCGCGAATCTGGCCGATGAGGTACGGAACCAGCATGTCCGTCACCTTTTCCATCAGATAGTGGAAGACGGCGGTATTCTGGAACATCATCCTCTTCGTATTCACGAACGTTCTCGACGTCCCGCCTTCTATCATGTACGTCGCGAGGGTGAACGGCGCACCCGCGAAACCGATGAGGGGAACTCTCTGCTGCAGTTCTTTCCGGAGAATCCGGATCGTCTCGAAGACGAAAGGGAGGTCATCTTCGACGTCGGGGATGACGAGCTTCTCCACGGCTCCCCTGTTCCGAATCGGTTCACTCAGAACGGGACCGTCTTTTTCGGAGAATTCGAGACGCATCCCCATGGCTTCGACCGGGATGAGGATGTCCGAAAAAAGAATCGCCGCATCGACGCCGAGGATATCGACGGGCTGCAATGTCACCTCCGCCGCGAGTTTGGGATTCTTGCAGAGGGTGAGAAAATCGACGTGGGAACGCACGGACTGATATTCAGGCAGATACCTGCCGGCCTGACGCATGAGCCACACCGGCGTATAGTCCACCGCTTCACCGCGGCACGCTCTAAGAAACGTATCGTTCATGGAACCCCCAATAGGAACTGCATGTATGTGACAGTATACAGCAAACGGGCCGAATTTTTTGCGCCCTCGGTTTACTATTTCTGCGCGGCTGATCTAGGGCCATCGCGTCCCTTTCTTCTCGGGATATAACTGCAGAAGGGTTCTTCGGCAAGGTAGTCGCCGTGCACAGCGTAGGCCCTTGCCCGACACCCCCCGCAGAGGGATACAAATTCGCACGAACCGCATTTGCCCTTGTACTGTTTGAAGTCCCGGAGTTCCCTGAAAAGCGTCGAATGTTCCCAGATGTCCTTGAAGGATTGGGTGCGAATGTTGCCCGCAGGCATCGGGAAGTAGCTGCAGGGGAGCACGTTGCCGTCGACGTCGATGAGCGCGATCACCTGTCCGGCGATGCACCCCTTCGACCCGCCGGTCGAGAATTTGAGCGTTCTCCTCTCGAAATGCGCACCCTCTTCTTTCGACTTCTGGAGCACGATGCGGTAGTAGTGGGGCGCACACGTGGGCCTGACGAGGATATCCTTCTCGTTCTTCTCCATGTGGTAATGCCAGTCGAGAATTTCTTCGTAATCCTCCTTCGAGATCAGTTCGTTCATGATCTCTTCGCCCCTGCCGGTCGGCACGATCATGAACATATACCATGCGGTCGCGCCGAGTTCCTTTGCGAGCGCGTATACCTTCGGAATCTCCTCCTGGTTTCTCTTCGTGAAGGAGGAGTTGATGATGAATTCGATGCCGTGCGTTCGGAACAATCGGGCGGCGCGGATCGATCCATCGAATGCGCCGGCCTGCCCCCTAAAATTATCGTGCACCTTCTCTTCCGAACCGTCGAGGCTGAGAGACACGATCCTGATTCCCGACTCCTTGATCTTTGTGCAGGTCTTATCGTCGACGAGCGTGCCGTTTGTTGCAAGGCACATCCTCAGTCCCTTGTCCGTTCCGTACCGCGCGATCCGGAAAACGTCCTCCCGCAGGAGAGGCTCTCCGCCGGAGAGGACCATGACGGGATGCGCGTAGCTCGTGATATCGTCGATGATCCGAAACGCTTCATCTGTGGAGAAGTCGGGATGCGCCTTCACTTCCACGTCGGACGACGAGCGACAGTGAACGCACCGGAGGTTGCACCTCCTCGTGATTTCCCACGCGATCCATTTGGGGACGAATTCCGTAATCACTCAGACCTCCGCGCCGACGAGGGTTTCACTCCACATATGGTCTTCGATCGCCTTAAGGAGAGGGCCGAAGGTCGAGGGATCGAGGGCGCAGATTGCAACGGCGTGGTAGCGGGAGAGCAGGTGTTCTTTCTCCTCTTCGTCGATCTTGTCGATCTTGTTGAGCACGAGGATCCTCGGCTTGTCGCCGAGGTGGAGTTCCCGGAGAATCGCTTCGACCGATTCCCGCTGCTGTTCGAGACGGGGACTGGAGGCGTCGACGAGATGGACGAGGAGGTCCGCGTCCTCGAGTTCTTCGAGCGTCGCCCTGAACGCGGCGAAGAGATCTTTCGGGAGATCGCGGATGAAACCGACCGTATCGGTCACGATAACGTCGCGTTCACGGGGGAATCGCAACCGGCGGCTCGCCGTATCGAGGGTCGCAAAGAACCTGTCTTCGACGAATACCGAACTCTGCGTGAGCGAATTGAGGAGCGTCGATTTCCCTGCATTCGTATATCCGATAATGGAAACGATCGGGAGGCCGGCCGCGATCCGGCGCCGCTTTCTCTGCTTGCGGGCTTCCCCGAGCGATCGCAGTTCGCGTTCGAGGAGGGCGATGCGGTCTCGTACCCGGCGCCTGTCGATTTCGAGCTTCATCTCACCGGGGCCCCTGCCGCCGATCCCTCCCATGAGGCGCGACATCGCGCTCCCTTTTCCCGTCAAACGGGGGAGCCGATACTTCAGTTGAGCGAGTTCGACCTGCACTTTCCCGTCCCTGCTGTGGGCGCGACGCGCGAAGATGTCGAGGATGAGCTGGGAACGGTCGATGACTTTCAATTCGGTCATCTCGCTGATGGATTTGACCTGCGAAGGAGTGAGTTCCTGATCGAAGACGAGGATCGTCGCTCCTCTGCTGAGGGCGTTGATAACGAGTTCTTTGACTTTGCCCTCTCCCATGAGATATCGAGGGTTGATCTCTTTGGGCCTCTGAATCACGGTATCGAGGACGAGTAGGTCGCTCGAACGCGCGAGTTCTTCCAGTTCGGCAATCGACTCCTCCTGTTCGTATTTGGGCAGCTTCGAAACGCTGACGAGGATCGCCCGCTCTCTCCGGTCGCCGGGATGGAAATGCCTCCCCCGTTCCATCTGTTCTTCGAGAGATTCGATAAAGGGGATGAAGTCGAGTTCGAAGCGATGAAACTGCGGGCTTTCCAGGAGTTCGAACTGTTTGGCGCCATCCGGGAGGAGGTGCGCCGCGAAGAGAGTACCCGGGAGGCCGTCCCTGACGCCGATCGCTGCGACAATGTCCAGGCGGAGCAACGCGAGGTCCGTGAGGTCATCCTGGGTGAGGGGCTCCTCATGGAGATGCGTGTGAATCAGGCGCAGGCCCCGCAGCGCCTTTCTCCCGAGGGGATAGTCTTCGAGCGGCGGTATCACTATTGCTTTCGCATCCCCGACGATCACATGGGTGACCGTGCCTGCACGGCTCACGAGAATACCGATCTGACGATTGATCTCCTGCGAAAGCGAGACCAGATAGCGTGCAAGCTCGCTGCTGATCAACTCGTCGTGGAGCTTCCTCCGGTAGATCCGCTCGAGTGCGTGGAGATAACTGGTCTTGAGACCGGTCAGATTACCGTGGAGCGCTGGGATGAAGTCCTCCTAACATCTTTTCCATCTTTGTTTTATTCTATCATAGGAAGCTCGCGAAGGTTCAGGGAGAGCGTCGGCAGGCGCATACGTGCCCACAATAGGAGAACCGGTATCGTCGAATACCTCATCGACGCCACGGCGCGACGGGAGGCTTTTATGGCGCGACTCGTTTTGATGACGAGCGGATTCCTGTTGACGTTCATGATCCGTATCGTGGAAGGAGTCGTCGGTTAGCAGCTTATTTCATATATCCGGGTGAGTCGTCATGGTGTTTCTTCGGCATCCAGCCGTATCCTGACGTGTTGCGGACAACAGTGAGAAGGAGGACCGTATGAAAACCGTGAAGGAATGCGTGGTCGGCGAGACGACATTTCGCCTCGTGCAGGGCGACATAACCGAACGGGATGTGGACGCCATCGTCAATGCTGCCAATTCCCGCCTGCAGCACGGCGGTGGAGTCGCGGGCGCGATCGTCCGGAAAGGGGGACAGGTTATTCAGGAGGAGAGCGATGCGATCGGGTTCGTGCCTGTCGGTCAAGCGGCGATTACGGGAGCGGGAAGGCTCAGGGCAAGATTCGTCATCCACGCCGTCGGACCGAGAATGGGGGAAGGGGACGAAGATCGCAAGCTGAAGAGCGCCGTGCGAAGCAGTCTTCAGCTCGCTTCCGAGAAGGGTCTCACGAGCATCTCCCTCCCCGCCATCAGCGCGGGTATCTTCGGGTTTCCGAAGGACCGGTGTGCGGCGATCCTCGTTGCGGAAGCGGTGAGCTACGCGAGGGAGCATCCCGGTTCGAGTCTCGCTGTCGTCGAGTTCTGCGTTGTCGACGACGAGACGGCCGGCTTTTTCGAGCGGGAGTTCGAAGGGATATGCGCACCGTGACGGTTGGTGGGGCATGCGTGCCCGGTGCTCGGGCGTCGCGTGCGCACGATAAAAAAGGGGCAGGAACTTCCCGCCCCTTTTTCTTCGAAGAGAGATCGTCCTACTGGAGGAGTTTTCCGAACGGGTTCACGAAGATCAGGATGAGGACGACGACGAGGGCGTAAATCGCGAGGGACTCGATCATCGCGAGACCGATGATGAGGGTCGTCGTGATCTTTCCGGATGCTCCCGGATTCCTTGCCACGCCTTCGCACGCGCCACCCAGACCGGTACCCATACCGATACCCGTCCCGAGAGCGGCGAGCCCCATGCCAACAGCGCATCCGAGGGCTGCCAGTGCGTAGTAGAGAATGTTCGATGTCGCTTTCGGAGCTGCTGCTTCCTCCGCGAAGCATACGGGCGCGAGGACGACGATGAGTGCGACTGCCAGAAGAACAGCGGTCACAGACTTCTTCATTCCTCTCTTCCTCCTTTCATAGAAGTATGGTAATTAATGTGCCTCTTCAACGGCACCAGCGAAATAGCATGTCGTGAGCAGGGTGAAAACGAGCGCTTGGACGACGCTCACCAGGAGACCGAGGCCGAGAATGACCGATGGAATGACTGCAGGAGCGATAATACCGAGAACGAGGAGGAGGATGTGTTTTCCCGTCATGTTCCCGAAGAGCCGGACGGTCAGCGTGAGCGGACGGACAAAATGACCGATGATTTCGATAAAGAACATCATGATCATGAGGGGCAGGCCGGCGAGGGAGCGGATCGGCCCGAGGAAGTGATTGATGTAGTGCACGCCGTGAACTTTCATCCCGTAGTAATGGTAGGTCAGGAAAACAGGGACCGCCATGGCGGCGTTCGTGTTGACGTTAGCCGTCGCCGCGGTGAAGCCCGGCACAAGTCCGAGGAGATTCGCAACGAGGATGAAGAGGAATATCGTGCAGATGAACGGAAAGAGCGATCGGCTCCACTTGTGTCCGATCGTATCGTCGACCAGTTTGAGGATCTGTTCGATGATCAGCTCCATGAAATTCTGGAACCCTCGCGGCACAAGGCGCAGGGATCCCTTCACGACGAGGGCAGCGATGATGAGCAGGATGGAGACGAGAAATGCATGGGTGACGTTATGGGGGATGTCGTCCGGATTCACGATGACATCCATCAGCAGTACTTCGTGCAAACCTTCCATGGGGGCCTCCTGATCAAAAAAGTGTCGTTATAATACATGACCCCAAACGAAATGTCAACAGGCGATAAGGGCGCAAAGAAATTGGATTTTTTACCTCTCCATCGCAGGGGAAATACCCGGATCAAGCATGTAGGCCGCCTGAAAGTATCTCAATGCTTCGGCGTGCCTTTTCTGCTTGTAAAGCGCGTAACCGAGAAGATAGTACGCCGAAGGATCGGGTTTCTTCTCCACGTGTTCCTTGAGCAGGTGGACAGCGGTCTTGAAATCTCCTTTCTTGTACGACGCGACGGCCATACTGAAGGACGCGTCGTCTGCGAGGAGGAAGGCCGGGGTGAGCAGGATGCAGATGACGATAGCCGGTATCCCATATCGCGTGCTCCTCTTTACGATCCCCATAGTCATCACCTCCTAATCGAAGTTGAGATTGGTTTCTGTTTCCTTCGCTCGTGGTGCGGAAAGCGATGGCGAATACTGATTCGGTGCGGTTCCTTCCCTGAAATATTCACGAACGCCTGATACCTCATCGTGCGCGAGGAGGCCCGTCGACGGATCGATCGTGCAGGCGACGATGCCGTCCGGAACGGCGAATTCCTCCGGCGGTCCGCTGACGACATCTTTCATAAAGCGCACCCAGATCGGCGACGCGGCCCGCGCTCCTGTCTCGAGGGAACCGAGAGATCGCGTATCGTCGAAGCCCACCCATACCGCAGCGGTCAGATGCGCCGTATAGCCCACGAACCAGGCGTCACGGTATTCATTGGTTGTTCCCGTTTTGCCCGCGACCGGTCTCCCGAGTGCCTTGGCCCTCCACCCCGTTCCGCGCCGCACGACATCTTCCATCATTGACGTTATGAGGAATGCCGTCGCGGAGCTGATGACCTGTTCCGCCTCGGGTTCGTTATCCTCGATCACCGTTCCCTGCGCGTCCAGAACGTATTTCACGGCGATCGGCTTGACTTTGAGGCCGCCGTTCGCGAACACGCAGTACGTGAGAGCGAGTTCGAGCGGCGTGACGCTCAGCGATCCGAGCGCGAGGGTCAGGTTTCTCGGCAATTCTCCCTGAATGCCGACCGTCCGCGCGAAATCTAAAACCTTCTGAACGCCGACGGCATCCACCAGCTTGACGGTGACGACGTTCCGCGAATATGCCAGCGCATCGCGCAGTGTCGTCGGCCCGTAGTATGTGCGGTCCGCGTTCTCCGGCGACCAGGTGCCGCCGCCGGCGCCGGGATACGTGACCGGTTCGTCGACGATGATGGTCGCGGGGGTGAAGCCGCTGTCGATCGCTGCCGCGTAGATGATCGGTTTGAATGCGGAACCCGGCTGGCGCCGCGCGTAGAGGACTCTATTGTAATCGCTCTTGACGAAGTCGTATCCGCCGATCATTGCACGAATGTAACCGGTATCGTGGTCGATTGCGACGAGCGACGCTTCCGCTTCCGGTTCCTGTTCGAGAGCGAGCCGCACCGCTGACCCCTTAATGCTCTTAATGCTCACTTTGACAACGTCGCCCGGCTTCAGGATCTGCGCCAGCGTGAACGGCTTTAGCGTGCGTGTCGCACCGCTGCGGGGGTCTATCACCTTCGAGGCCCACTGCGCGTCGTCGATGCTGAGTTTCCCGGTGATTCCTTTGACCTTGACGATTGCTTCCCGTTCCTGCACTTTCAGTACGATACCGCTCGAGAGATCGCCGGGGTTCGTGACGACGATGGATGACGATTCAGGATTCTTGAGTTCGCGCGCGACATCGATGTCCTTTTTGTGGTCGATCGGACCGCGCCAACCCCTTCGTTTGTCGAGATCGCGGAGACCCTCCTGCACTGCTCGTGCCGCTGCAATCTGTGCCTGACGATCGAGCGTCGTATAGACGCGGAGGCCCCCCTTATAGACTGTCTCGACGCCGTACTTGTCCTCGAGATATTTGCGGACGTACTCGACGAAGTAATTGTGCGCCTCGAGACCCTTTCTCTTGCTCGAGAGGTAGACGGGCTGTTTGAGCGCATGGTCTCGCTCCGCCGGAGTGAGATACCCTTCCTCGACCATGCGGCTGAGGACGATCTTCTGGCGGTCGCGGGCCCTCGAGAGGTTATTGAACGGCGAGTAGAGGGTGGGGGCCTTAATGAGGCCGGCGATAATGGCAGCTTCCGAGAGAGACAGTTCTCTGACCGTCTTCCCGAAGTACGTTCGGGCTGCCATTTCGACACCGTAGGCGCCGTGCCCGAAATAGATTTTGTTGAGGTAGAGTTCCAGAATTTCTCCCTTGGTGAGGTTCTTCTCCATCTTGACGGCGAGAGCCGCCTCGCGTATCTTCCTCTGAAGCGTCTTCTCGGGAGTGAGGAAGACCACTTTAGCGAGCTGCTGGGTGATCGTGCTGCCGCCCTCTTTCAGTTCGACATGGATGATATCTTTGATGAGGGCCCTCGCGATGGCGACGTAGTCGATTCCCTTGTGCTTCCAGAAACGCGCGTCTTCGACCGCGATGACGGCGTCGATCATGTGCCGTGGAATGCTCTGGAGAGGCACGAAGATCCCCTTGTCGACCTTGAGTTCGCCGATGAGCACGTCGTCGTCTGCGTAAATCTGCGTGCCGGCCGTCGGTTTCCGCTGTTTGATGTCCTCGATGGAAGGGATTCCCATGCTGTACGCGGCGAGACCGCCGGCGGATATGCCGGCGAGGATGGCGGCGAGAGCGATGACGAGAATGATGCGGCGGCTCATACTGTTACCAATTATACTCTCGCGGAAAAAGGACTGTCAAAGGATCGGGAGCGGGATATGTGCGTGTCGTTTCGCGTTTTTCCGGCGATTGACTAAAAAAGAAGCGTGGGGGTAATATCTCTATTATGTTCCAACACGCGGACTACGTTCCCCTCCACCTCCATTCAGAGTACAGCCTTCTTGACGGTGCGATTCGGCTCAGGGAACTCGTCGACGAGGCGGCCGCGCACAAAATGCCCGCGGTGGCCGTGACGGATCATGGGAACCTCTTCGGTGCGATCGAATTCTACCGACTGGCGACGAAGGCGGGAATAAAGCCGATCATCGGCTGCGAGGTGTACGTGGCGCCGGGGAGCCGTTTCGAGAAGCGGCACGGCCACGAGGATACGTCCTACCATCTCGTTCTCCTCGCGCAGGATAACCGGGGCTACCGGAATCTCGTGACGCTCGTCACGAAGGCCTATACCGAAGGGTTCTACTACAAGCCGAGAATTGACGACGACCTGCTCGAGCAGTACTCGGGCGGGCTCATCGGACTCACATCGTGCTTGAAGGGTGAAATCCCGGTGTTCCTGCAGCGGGGAATGGTCGAGCGGGCGCGGGAGAAAGCGCTTAAGTACAAGCATATCCTCGGACCGGAGAATTTTTACATCGAACTGCAGGACAACGGGTTGGCGGAGCAAGAGTTGCTAAACCGTCAGCTCTATGATCTTGCGAATGACCTCCACATAGGCATCGTCGCGACGAACGACTGTCACTACATGAAGCGGGAGGACGCACGCGCACACGACATTTTGCTGTGCATTCAAACCGGAAAGACGATCAACGAAAAAGAACGCATGCGAATGGGGTCGGATGGGTTTTACTTCAAGTCGCCCGATGAGATGAAACGCGCGTTCCAGGAACTCCCGGAGGCGATTCGCGCGACGAGGGCGATTGCCGAACGGTGCAGCGTCGAGTTTACGCTCGGGGCGAATCTCCTGCCGAAATATCCGCTCGAGGGAAAGTCGCCCGACGCGTTCCTCGAGGAGCTGGCGCGCGCCGGCTTGGAGCGCAGACTCGGCGGCGCGGCGAATGAGCTCTACCGGAAGCGACTCGACAGTGAGATCGACATTATCAGGAAGATGGACTACGCGTCGTACTTCCTCATCGTGTGGGATTTCATCCGCTTCGCGAAGGAACAGGGCATTCCCGTCGGCCCCGGCAGGGGGTCGGCAGCGGGCAGTCTGGTATCCTACTGTCTTGGCATAACGGACCTTGATCCGGTGAAGTACAATCTCCTCTTCGAGCGGTTTCTGAATCCGGAGAGGATCAGCATGCCCGATATCGATGTGGACTTTTGCAAGGACAGACGGTCGGAAGTGATCGCGTATGTCGCGGACAAATACGGAAAGGACCGTGTCGCGCAAATCATCACATTCGGGACGATGGCGGCGAAGGCGGCGATACGGGACGTCGGGAGGGCGTTGGACATGCCTTACGCGGAGGTCGACCGGATCGCGAAGCTGATTCCGGGCACGCTGCACATCACGCTCGCGGAGGCGGTCCAGTCGGACGCGCAGCTCAAGGCACTCTACGAGAGCAGTCCGCGGATTCGGGATCTCGTCGACACGGCGATGCGCCTGGAAGGGCTCTGCCGGCACGCATCGACGCACGCCGCGGGGGTGGTCATCTCTCCGGTGCCGTTGACGGAGTACACGCCGCTCTACCGAAATCCGGCGGACGGTTCGATCATGACGCAATTCGACATGGTATCGATCGAACGGATCGGCCTTCTGAAATTCGACTTTCTCGGATTGAAGACGCTCACCGTGATCAATAAGACGCTCACGTACATCAAGGAGAACGGAGGCGACTGCTCCCTCCACGATATGTCGTTCGATGACGCGAAAACGTATGAGCTGCTCAGTTCCGGCAACACGACGGGCATATTCCAGCTCGAGAGCGCGGGGATGCGCGACCTCCTCGTCAAGATATCGCCGAGCAGATTCGAGGATCTCATCGCGATCGTCGCTCTGTACAGGCCCGGTCCCATGGGGAGCGGCATGATCGATGAGTTTATCAAGCGGAAGAAGGGGAAAATACCCGTCAAGTATGCGCTTCCGCAACTTAAGGACATTCTCGACGAAACGTATGGCGTCATCCTCTACCAGGAACAGGTGATGAGAATCGCGAACACCCTCGCCAACTTTACGATGGGACAGGCCGACATTCTCAGGAAAGCGATGGGAAAGAAGAAACCGGAAGAGATGGAGAAACAGAAGGAGACGTTCATACAGGGAGCCGTTGCCAACGGCATTCCCGAACGGAAAGCGCTGCGCATCTTCGATCTCATGGCCTATTTCGCGGAATACGGGTTCAACAAATCCCACTCCGCAGCCTATGCGTACGTCGCCTACCAGACCGCGTATCTCAAGGCGCATTACCCTGTGGAGTTCATGGCGGCAACGCTGAGCGCCGATATGGACAACACGGACAAGATCGTCAAGGGGATCGCCGGATGCCGGGAGATGGGAATAGAGATTTTGCCGCCTGACATAAATCTTTCGGGGAAGGAGTTCACGGTCGTCGGCGGATCGATTCGTTTCGGCCTCGAGGCGGTGAAGGGCGTCGGTTCGGCTGCCATCGAGTCGATCATCGAGACGCGCGAAGCGACCGGACCGTTTCGTTCGGTTGACGATTTCCTGGGACGCATTGACCAGCGCAAGGTGAACAGGAAGGTCGTCGAAGGTCTCATTAAGGCGGGTGCATTCGACTCGATCGCCGCATCGCGTGCACGGGCGATGGAAGACGCGACGGCGGTCCTCGGGGACGGACCCAGGGGTCACGCGGGGAGGATCCCGGGACAGCCGAGCATTTTTGGGGATATGGACGGACCGGATGCGCAGGGCATCACCGAGTGGTGCGAGGACGAACTGCTCAAATATGAAAAGGAGTCCCTCGGATTCTATATCACCGGTCATCCGCTGACGAAGTACGCGGCTCTATTGAGCAAGGTCGGGACGAAGAGAATTCCGGAACTCGAAGAAATGGATGACGGCGCGGAGGTGAAGATCGCGGGCATTCTCACGGCCGTTCGAAAGCTGCAGACGAAGTCGAAATCGGGGATCATGGCGTACTGTACGCTCGAAGATCCCGAGGCGAACATCGAGGTCCTCGTTTTTCCCGAACTGTACACATCGAGCATCGCGATCCTCCAGAAGGATTTCCCGCTGCTCGTGCGCGGCACGATTGACCGGACCGAAAAGGGTGTCAAGATCGTCGCGAACGAGATTTCGCGGGTGACCGATCTCGAGGCGGCCCAGGCGAGAAAGGCGGAGTTGATTCTCCGTCTGCCGCTGCCGGACGCCATGCACCTGAGGACGCTCTGTTCTCTCGTAAAATCCGATACCTCGGGTCTCTATCCGCTCTACCTGCGCGTCAGGCTGCGGGACACGGAGACGTTAATCGAGACGAGCATGAAGATATCGAGCAACGCAGATCTCATCACGCGGATCGAAGCGATTGCCGGCAAAGGGGCGGTCGTTTTCCAATGATACGGTATTACCTCGAATTCGAGAAACCCATCGAAGAGCTGGAACTCAAGATCGAGGAGCTGAAACGGGTCTCCGACGGCAAGGATATTGACATATCGGGGGAGATCAGGAAGCTCGAGAAGAAGGTCAGAGACCTCCGCACGGAGATCTTCACTTCTCTCACCCCGTGGCAGAAGACCCTCCTCGCGCGGCATCCCGACAGGCCGTACACGCTGGATTACGTGAGCATGATGATGACGGACTTCGTCCAACTGCACGGGGACAGACGGTTCGGGGACGACCCCGCCATCGTCGCGGGTCTTGCGAAGTTCCGCGAGACGCCGATTGCCGTGGCCGGACATCAGAAGGGACGCGGTACGAAAGAGCGGATCTTTCGCAACTTCGGGCAGCCTCAGCCAGAAGGATACCGGAAGGCGCTCAGGGTGATGAAGCTCGCGGAGCGCTTCGGGCGATCCGTGGTGACGTTCATCGATACGCCGGGTGCGTTTCCGGGAATCGGTGCCGAGGAGAGAGGGCAGGGGGAGGCAATCGCGGTGAACCTCATGGAGATGTCGCGCCTGAAGACGCCGATTGTCTCGTTCGTGATCGGCGAAGGCGGGAGCGGCGGCGCGCTGGCGCTCGGTGTTGCGGATCGGATCTATATGCTGGAGCACGCCTGCTATTCGGTCATCTCGCCGGAAGGGTGCGCCGCGATCCTTTGGAAGAAAGAGGGTGATCTCGGTGCCCCCGATTTTTCGAAGGCGGCGGATGCCCTGAAACTGACGGCACAGGACTTGTTGAACTTCAAGATCATCGACGGCATCATCCCCGAGCCGCACGGCGGGGCGCACCGCGATCCGGAGGAGACCGCGAGGAGTGTCGCCGAATATCTCGCGTCTGCGCTCGACGAGTTGAAGGGCAAGACGGCGGCGAAGCTTCTCGAGGAGCGTTACAGGAGATTCCGGCGGATCGGGAGCTTCATGGAAGAGGTGGAATAGGAGCGCGGCCTCCGGCATCTCCAGTGAACACGTCTCGATCATTCTCAGCGATTCCCCCGAAGCCCGGCGTCTATCTGTTCAAGGACTCGCGAGAGAAGGTCCTCTACGTCGGAAAAGCAAAAAACCTCCGAAGTCGCGTCCGGTCTTATTTCGCGGAGCGCTCGGCGCTCGACCCACGAAAGTCCTCGATGATGAAGCACGTCGCCGATTTCTCCTATGTGGTCACGGCGAACGAACTCGAGGCCTACGTCCTCGAGGCGAACCTGATCAAGCAACACAGGCCGCGGTTCAACATCGTCCTGCGGGACGACAAGAATTACCCCTACCTGAAACTCACCGTGCGGGATGAATGGCCGTATATCGACGTCGTGCGGAAAATCAAGGACGATGGCGCGCTCTATTTCGGGCCGTATGTGCCCGCGGGCGCCATGCGTGACATTCTCGACTTCGTGAGGAGGAACTTCCAGATACGCCATTGCCGCTTTTCACTCGAGAAGGCGATGAAGCCGTGCATCCAATTTCAGATGGGGCGATGCTGTGCGCCGTGCACGGGGCGGGTGCGCCGAGAAGAGTACGCGAGAGTAGTCGAGGAAGTGCGGCTCTTCCTGAAAGGAGCGAAGCGAGATCTGCTCAGGGCCCTCGAAGAGAAGATGACGGGGCTCTCGGAAGAGATGCGCTACGAGGAAGCGGCAAAGGTGCGCGACAAGATACGTGCGATCGAGAGAGCGATGGAATCCCAGAAGATCGTCGCGCCGGAACTGCGGGACAGCGACGTGATCGGCTTTTACCGGGGGGAGCGCGTCGCGGCCTTTACGGTCTTCTTCGTCCGCCATGGCGCGATGGTGGGATCCGCAGACTTCCGGGTGCACGTCTCGCCCGCTTTCACGGACGGGGAAGCGCTCCGCATGTTCATGCAGCAGTTCTATTCAAGGGATGTGGTGCCTCCTGCCGAAGTGCTCGCGCCTCTTGTCCCGGAGGATGTTCGCGGACTGGAGCGCTGGCTTTCCGGGCGGGCGGGAAGGAACGTGATCATTGCGAGGCCGCAGAAGGGAAAGAAGAGAGAATTGGTCGAAATGGCGGGAGAGAATGCATTCTTTGTCCACGTGCGCACCGTCCCCTCGCCCGAAGAGGTTCTGAATGAGGTACGGCATCGTCTCCGTCTCACGCGCAGTCCTCGCAGTATCGGCGCCCTCGATATCTCGAACATAGCGGGCAGCGAGGCGGTCGGTGCGTTCGTCCGCTGGGAGGACGGCGCATTCACGAGAGACCGGTACCGGAGGGTGCGGATCAGAACAGTGAAAGGGATCGACGACTATGCCATGATGCGCGAGGTGACGGAACGCATGATCGCACACCTCGGTGGCAACCTTCCCGATGTGCTTGTCATAGACGGCGGGGCAGGACACCTCGATGTGGTGGAGAAGGTGATCGCGGCGCATCGGAGCGCACTGGAGAGCATCCCTGATCTCGTCGCGATCGCGAAAGGGCCTGATCGCGCCTTCGTTCCGGGATCCAATGAGGCGATCGATCTCGAAGACCGGAGCGCCTCGTCGCTCCTCCTCAAGAGTATTCGTGACGAAGCGCACCGCGCGGCTGTCGGCTACCACAGAAAAGTGCGGGGTAAGGCGCTCCTGACGTCGCGCCTCGAGGGGATCAAAGGCATCGGGAAAAGGAGGAGGCTGGAACTCCTGCGGGCGTTCGGTAGCATCGGGGAGATCAAAAATGCTACCATCGAAGCCATCGCCGGTCTCAAAGGATTCAACAGACGTCTTGCGGAACATCTCATGAAAGAATTGGAGAGTGGATGATGGATGTGTACGTTTCGGGCTCGCTGGCCTATGACAGGATCATGGATTTTCCGGGTAAGTTTTCCGATTACATCCTCCCGGACAAGATACACATTCTCAACGTCTGTTTCAATGTGAATGGAATCGCGGAAAAATTCGGCGGCACGGCGGGCAACATCGCGTACACACTTAGTCTCCTCGGTGTGACGCCGCTTATTCTCGCGACGATCGGCAGGGACTACGAACAGTATTTCTCGTGGCTCCGTCGACACGAGATACCGGTCGACACGATTCGGGTGATACCGAACGAACTGACCGCCGGAGCGTACATTACCACGGACATGGCGGACAACCAAATTACGGGGTTCAATCCGGGAGCGATGAGACATCCTTCAGGCTTTCGGTTCGACGGGGAGGACCCCACACAATCCATCGTCTTGATCGCGCCCGGCAATCTCGATGACATGGCTGATTACGCGGCGCAATGCAGGTCGCGCGGGATCCCGTACATCTGCGACCCCGGCCAGTCTCTCACGAAATGGGACGGTGACTCGCTGAAAAACTGGCTCGGCGGCTCCATGGTGCTCATCACGAATGATTACGAACTCGAAATTATCATGAAATTAAGCGGTTTGGGCAAAGTTGAACTCCTCGGACTGACGGGCTGCGTGATTACGACGGTGGGGGAAAAGGGGGCGATCGTCACGACGCGTTCGGAAGAAATACGTATTCCCGCGGTTCCCGCGGAGCGCGTCGTCGACCCGACAGGTGCCGGCGACGCATTTCGCGCTGGCTTACTGAAGGGGATCGTCAGCGGTAAGGATATCCAGGCGTCTGCCCGCATTGGCGCCGTCGCTGCGGCCTACGCTGTCGAACAGTACGGTACGCAGGAGCATTACTTCCTGTACGAAGAGTTTCTCGAACGGTACAGGAGACACTTTGGTAAGTTGTGATCAACGAGAATGCGATAAAATCGTACCTGCTCCGCGCTTTTCCGCAAGCGCGCTCGATCGATATCAGAAGGCTCGGGTCCGGTGTCCAGGGCTCCGGGTTCCTCGTGGAGGTGGAGACTCCTGAAGGCATCGTGCCGTATGTCGTCAAAACGTTGCTCTCCGAAGGACTCGGGCATGACTATCCCTCCGACAGAGCGGCCGTATTCCTCCTCGATCTCGATGAATTCAAGAATTTACCGAGGCACGTGAAGGCGATCGACGTTTTTTCCGAAATGGAGGATGGCTCCATTCGCTCGATTGGCGGCGGTCGAGAATACTACTTGCTGATGGAGCGAGGGGAGGGCATTTCGTATTTCGAGGACTTGAAATCGTTTGCGCAGAAAGACCGCCTTGGCGTGCTCGACAGAGAGAGGATTGTTGCGATGGCCGCCTACCTTGCCGGCATCCATAGCGTCAAAAAAGATTCACCGACGCTCTACAGGAGGAAGCTGCGGGATACGGTCGGCCACGGAGAGTGCCTGATGGGTGTCTTCGACACATATCCTGACGGGGTGCTCGACGACGGAACAATGTCACTTATTATAACAAAATCAATTGAGTGGATAATAAGACTTAAACCAAAATATAATCGTTTATCCCAGATCCATGGGGATTTTCATCCCGGCAATATCTGGTTCAAAGACGCAACAACTGATTCGGGTTCCACGGATGCGGTGGACTTTATCCTCCTCGATAGGAGTCGCGGCCCGTGGGGAGAGCCTGCCGATGACGTCACCGCGCTCGCCATCAATTATATTTTCTTCTCCCTCCTCAACCATGGGGACGTGAGAGGCGCCTATGGCGAAGGCTTCCGTCTCTTCTTCGATGAGTATATCACGCGAACCGGCGACCGAGAGATTACGTCCGTAGTGGCGCCCTTCTTCGCGTTTCGAGGTGCAGTTATCGCAAATCCCATATTTTATCCCGAAGTATCGCCATCCCAGAGGGAGTCCATTTTTCGCTTTGTGCTGAATGTGCTCGATGACGAGGCGTTCCGGTACGAATCGGTGGATGCGTATTTACGGTGAGAAGCGGATATAGTTTTCCCAGTAGGACAGGAGTTCGCCCGTCGCTCTGAGATCGCGAACACAGTATCGCGCGATATCGAGGCATCTCCCGGACTTAAACAAGTCCTTTACCTCAAGACCCGTAACACCTTCTGATTTTGGGCTTTTTATTCCGAAAGCCTTGCACCACATGTCGAGGCTGAACTTTCGCCGAGAAGCACCGTAAAAAGTCAACTGATCCAACAGATCTATGTGTATGTCCGCGTACCGGTTGGGCATCAGGTCGCGCGTGGGTTTTATCTTATTGATGGCACTCCGAACGAGGATAAAGGGGCAGTCAAAACTCCTGCCGTTGAATGTAATGAATTGTTTGTATCGGGGTATGATATCCCAGAATTTTCCGATGATCTCCGCTTCCGTTCCGGTTTCGAACACGATACCGTCTTCCTCGAAGGGGAGCAAGGGCTCGCCAGTGGTTTGGAAAAAGACGAAACCTTTTTGCGAGTCGGGTTCGAGGAGACCGATCGCCACGATTTGGGCGGTGAGGGGATAAAAGGATAAGCGATCTTTCATTTCCTCTTTTTCGTCGTCCGTTTCCGCGTATTTGAGGAAGTATTCCTGTGTTCGCCTATCGAGGGATTCGAAATCTTGAGCGTAGGTCTCGATGTCAACGATAACTTTCGACATGCAATTGATATTATATAGGGAATGCGCTGCGGTTTTCCAAAAAAGGGAGTCTATCCCGAAAAGAGGAGCGGAGTGAAGCGACATTGCGCTCAATGCATTGAAATATCATCAAAATATGGTATGGCATGGAAACTGCTTATGTGGTGACGACGCATAGCAGAACGGAGAATGGAAACGGTGACCAAAAGAACGCGATGGGGAGGTCGGATATGAAAAAGTGGAAATGGATAGGAATCGGTCTCGTCTTTTTGATTCTCGCCGCGTCGTTCCCGGCCGCTGCGGAGGAAGTCGGGACCGCGCGTCTCAGTCTGATCGAAGGAGACGTTGTCGTCCTTACCCCGGATACCGACGATGAATGGGTTGCAGCCTCGATCAATCTTCCGCTCATGCGGGGCGATCGGCTGTGGGTGCCGCGAGACGGCAGGGCGGAGATCCAGTTCATAGGGAGGACGTATCTGCGGGCCGATGGGAGGACCGATGTGACCATTAACAGGATGACGTGGGAGAGAGATTCCCGCATTGTGCAGACTGCCATTACGGAGGGGCGCGTGTACGTGAATTATCGTTCATCGGCAGGGCGGGAATCGGTATTTCAAGTCGATACGCCATTGGTTTCCGTCATGGCGTATGACGACGCACGGTTCGACATTCGGGTTCGCGAAGACGACTATACGGAAGTGTCGGTGTTCTTCGGGAGAGTGGAGGTCGAGACGCCGCGGAGAACGACGACGGTCAGTCGGGGATCGATGCTCGCTGTCGGACGCGAGGACTATGCAGAACTGTCTCCTCTCGGTCCGAGGAGCGAATGGATTCGCTGGAATCAAGAAAGGGATTCGGTATTGGAACGCTCCCGCGCGAGTTCGCGCTATCTGCCACCCGAGCTGGACGTCTATAGCAGTGATTTTGACGATTACGGCCGGTGGGTCTACGTGAGCGAATACGGGTATGTCTGGTCTCCCACGGTCGTCGTGGCTGGATGGGCGCCGTATCGGTACGGCAGATGGGTCTGGATGCGGGGTGACTACGTATGGATTTCGTACGAGCCATGGGGATGGGCGCCGCACCACTATGGACGCTGGGGCTTCAGGATCGGCATCGGCTGGTTCTGGGTACCACCCCCTGTTCGTGCGGTCTACTGGTGCCCCGGGTTCGTTGCGTGGATTTATACTCCGACCTATGTTTCATGGGTGCCGCTCGCTCCGCGAGAGGTATACTATGGCTACGGTTACTACGGTCCGTATAGCGTGAACGTCACGCACGTGAACATCAGGAACGTCAATATTACGAACGTCTACGTGAACTCGAGGGTGACGAATGCCGTTACCGTCGTACATCGCGACACGTTCCTCACGGGCAGGCCAGCGCGATTCGACGGCAGGCCACCGAATCCTTTCACGCCGGGCGCCAGAATATCGCCGGGAAGGCCGGACATCAAACCGCTCAAAGCGACCCTTCATCCGCTGCCCGAGAAGGTGGTCCACGAGAGAATTCTCCCTCCGCGGAGCATTGTCGACAAAGGGAAGCAGAGGGGGATTTTCGAGAGACCCGTGGCGGTGAAGAGAGAAGCATCGGTGTTCAAGCGTGAAAGACCTGCGCCCTTACCCGTTATAAGATCGGAAAGGCCGCTGCCCGCGAACCGGTGGGAAGCGCACCAGGAAAGGCGAGAACCCGCTGTTGAGAAACGGACGATGCCGGAAGGGCCGCCTGTTGTGCGTGACGTGCCGGTCAGAAAGCCTTCCGAACAAAGAGAAATAAAAGGTCGCCCGTCCGAGGAGAAGCCGTGGAAAGATAAGCCACGGATGTCGCCCGGGGAGAGAGTCCCGAGGGAACCGATACCCGGTGGGGAAAAAAGGACGTTGCCGAAAAGGCAACCCACTGACACGGGCCGCGTGATCGGCGAACCGCCGGTGAAAGAACCCGCGGTGAGCGAGCCGGCGGTCCGGGAATGGAGAATACCCGAGCCGATCGTTCGACCGAGTGCTCCTCCTCGACAGGGTGGCAATTCGACGAGAAGTCCGGGTGCGGAAAAAGGGAACGTTTCGCCGTCGCTGCCGGGAGGCGGGAAGATCTTCGATGACCGGGAGAAATTGGACAAAGGTCGTGGTCATGGTGCCGCGCAGGGGGAGACGAGGGAATGGTCTCCGTCGTATCCGCAGAGACAGCCGGGAGAAAGACGCGGCGCTTTTCAGGAAGGTCGGGAAATGTTTCGGTGAAAAAGACTTTCAAATGCCTCAAAGAAGTAAAGCGGCGTGACTACAACGCGCCGCCCCGTATGTTCGAATGGGCCGACGTTGAAGTATGGTCTTGTCGATTCACGAACGTCTCATGGTTCTTCATGCACAATGTAGGAGCATGAGATAGCCATTCTTTCATT
>CAKZPA010000041.1 GCA_937138415.1 uncultured Nitrospiraceae bacterium
CGCATATCTTACCCAAAGAATAAAAAAGGGCGGATTTGTGTCCGCCCAAATCTTTCCTAGATACTATATCCGTTCAATTTCCTCCACTACAATTATCATAATTACCAATCGAAAAATTTTTCGTGGCTATAATCCTGATCTTCTCATCGCCGGGCCGGGCAACGCCCTCAAGAATATATGTCACCGTATAATAGTTAAATTGGTTTGAATTATACTCCCCGCTCAACATATCTTTTATATACTGGATTTTTTGCATCTCAGTAATAAAATCGGCGGTAAAAGTTACTGTTGTTTTGCCCGTGCCGGATGGCGGCGGCACTGTCACCGTTATTTTACGCGAATACGATTCTATCGGCGGTGCTTTCTCCGAGTCTTTGTCCGGGCTGAATTCGACTGTATATTTTTGAATGTAAACTGTGCCAGGTGGTAACTGTGTGTTAGGATTCAGCAGACTTAAAGTAATTGCGACCTTCGCACTGTGAGCGGTAAAGTCCTCCGGTTTTTCTCCATCGCACATGTCCTGAACAACATCCACGTCGCTCGTGTCCTGATCTAAATATATCGGCGTAATTGCAGCTTCGCAGCTCAGGCCAACCTCCTCACATCCCTGACTCCCCGGGGAACCCGTCCCTCCGCCGCAGCCCCACAAAAGAACGGCAGACAGTATACAGAAAACAACCGACAGAAAAAATTTATGTTTTTTCATTATGCCTCCACACTATATTATTTATAAAAATCATCGTAATTTTAGAATTTAGGATTTCGTATTTAGGATTTATAATCATTAGGGTCTCTCGACAATCCTCGGTGTGATGAAAATCAGAAGCTCATCGGTTCGCGTCTCTTTCAGCTTGCTCTTGAATAACCAACCGAGGACGGGTATCTTCATCAGCCCAGGAACGCCGCTTTCGGTGTCGTCGGTCTTCGTCTTGTAAATTCCACCAATTACCATCGTCTCACCATCCTTTATGATGACGTTCGTATTGGCCTCTTTCTTGCTTGTCCCCGGAATCCCGTCAACGGAAACGACTGAAAAATCGAGTTCTTCCTTCTTGATCTCGATCGCTATCCCAATCGATTTGTCCGGCGTGATGCGGGGCGTTACGTTCAGTTCGAGCGTCACATCCTTGAATTCGGTAGAGACGGTCCCCTCTGCCGTGAGCTTTCGGACAGCGATGCTGTTGCCCTGCGAAATCTTTGCCTTCCCATTGTCGATGGTCAGGATCTTCGGACTCGAAATAATCTTGCCGTGTCCGATCGTTTCGAGCGCAGAAAGCTGCAGATCGAGCCCGAACGTACGGTCAGGACTGAGAAAACCGAAGGTAAACCCTGACCCGGAGAGCGCACCGACGCTCTTCGCCGGGAAGTCGACGAGATAGTTCTTCCCCGTGAAAGGACCGCGGCTCAGAAAGGGAACTCCTGAGAGGCCGCCGAGGGAAGAAAGGGTATTCGACCCCTGGATGTTCATTCCCCACTGAATGCCCAGATCCCGCTTTGCCGCAGTGTTGACCTCGACGATCCTCGCCTCGATCAGGACCTGTGGGGTCGGTTTGTCGAGGGTCGAGAGGAGACTCTCCACTTTCGGGAACACGTCGTCGATATCCTGCACGAGGATTGTGCTCGTCCTTTCGTCCACGCTTGTGCTGCCTCGCGGCGTGAGAAGCTTGGCGCTCTTTATCGCCGCATCGACATCCTTCACCTTCGCGTAACTGACGCTGTAGATTCTCGTATCGAGCGGTTCGGCAAGGCTCACTGCTTCCATCGCCTTCGCTTTCTCCTCGCTCTCTTTCTGGAAAACACTGTGCGGCGCGATTCTGATGATGTTACCCTCGACGGATTTGCCGAGGCTGAACGTTTTCAGGATCGTGTCGAGTGCCTGGCTCCACGAGACGTCGATGAACTTCATCGTCGCCTTGCCCTTCACGTCCGGATGGACGAAGAGGTTGCATCCGCTGATGTCGGCGAACAATCTGAAAATCGGCACAATGTCCTGGTCTTGAAAATCGAAATTGATCGCCTCTTTCCCCTCGAGGTACGACTGGCATTTGCTCCGTGGGGACGCTTCCGCCTCCGCCGTCGGGAAACGGGTCTCCGCTTCCGCTCTCTCGTACCTCATCGGTGCCGCGCGCGCGACCGCCGGTTCCTTTTCTCTCTTCACCGTGACCAGAACGGCGTTTTCGGCCGTCGAAACGTCGAACGTGCTGTTCTCCTTCAAATCGATGACGATGCGCGTCTTGCCGTCGTGCCTGCCCGAACGGATTCCACGAAAAGGCGTCACCACCTCGGTCGGAATCGCGGCGTTCAACGCGACATCGCTGAAATCCAGGACCAGGCGATTCTCCAGCGGAAAGACGTTCGGCGTCATGGCCCCGTTTCCCCGTATGTGCAACATGACCGCTCCTGCGGACGAATCGAACGCGAAGCCCGTGATCTCGGTCGCCTTCGGGAGCTGTGCCTGGGCGAGCGGCCTCACCGTCTCGGATCCCCTCGATTCTTTCGGGCTTGCGACAGCCCGCTCTTTTCTCTCGATGGCGGGAATCTTCAGTTCCTTGGGTACCTCCTGCCACTTCGCCGCGACCGGTTTCGAAAAACCGTCGTCCTTCACGCGTATCGTCAGCACGTTGTTCTTGTACTCCTGGTCGACCGCCGATGGCGTATCGAGGAGTATTTCGAACCGGGCGAGGAACGACGGCGATTCGACCTGAACAGGAACGACCTCCGAAATCCCCTTCTTTTGGGGATTGATCTTCGCGCTGAACGCGCCGACCGAGACGTCCGGCATGTCCACCACGATCTTATAGGGGTCACCGGGCTTGTAGAGCGTGTACGTGAACGGCTGATCCGCCGAAATGCTGATGGTGTAATCCTCCACCAGAACGTTCGAGATCATCGTCCTCGATGGCGCCTGCGCGCTCACCTTCGCGGACGCGCATCCCATCGAAGAGAGGAGCGCGGCGCCCAGCAGCAGGCACAAGACGAATCCGGCGAGAGAGGAAATCACCACGCGATCTTTTCCAGAGACAATTCTCCTGTTCCTGTATCGATCTCTGCGAATCATCATTCTTCCCCCTTATGGAGTTTCAAGATTGAATCCCTGGGCTTTATTTCTCCCCTGTAGTCCTTGACGTATTCCCTTATGTGCACCGCGTCCTTCGTGATCTTGTGCACCTTACCGCCCTGGAGCCCCAACGCCATTCCTTCGGTTATCGTGTACGTCTTCTTGTCCGGCATCATGATGAGCGCATAGAACTTGTTCTTGTCCCATGCGATCGCGAGGAGTTGCATTTCTTCCACCTCGTAGCTTTCGAAAGGACCGGCCCCATTCTTTCTCAAGGGTTTCTGCGTTTCCTTCGCTACGAGCGACAGGAAGGGATCCCTCTTCCCTTTCGCCTCGTATTGATATGCCTCGTATTCGACCTTGACGACCTGGGACGGCGCTTTTTCTTCGGTCACCGCGGCAGGCGGCGTTTTCTGGGCCGCGGGTTTTTTGCCCGGCGCCGTCTCCTTTTTGCAGCCGCCCGATAAGCATAGCAGAAAAATGATAAACGCGTATAGTAGGCGCTTCATGACCGCTTCCCTTTGCCTTTCCCCTCTTCTCTCTGCTGCTGTTTCTCGATCTCCTCCTCGGGAATGACGGAAAATGTCGTTGCCATAAAAGAGATTTTGACGGTTGCGTACTCTTTCTCCGGCTTCGGATCGCTGATCTTGATATCCGAAATGTTCACGATCCTGTTCAGCTTCGTGAGGCTGCTGAAGAAATACCCCAGACTGTGGTAGTTGCCTGACAGTTCGACCTTGACGGGTATCTCGTAGACGATTCCGCTCGAATGCGTCTTTCGCTGCTCCGGTTTCCAGAAGATCACCTTCAGGCCCGCCCCCACGCAGAGATCCGAAACCTGTTTCAGGAGGCTCGATACTTCCTTCTCCTCCGGCAACTGGAGTTTCAATTCGTTGAGCCGCGACCTGAGCCTCTCGTTCTCCGCCGTCAGTTCTTGCAGTTTCGCCGCTTTCGCCTGATTCTTCGCGATCTCGTTCTCCTGAACCGAAATCTTCTGCTCGAGTGTCTTGATTTCCCTGTGCTTCGGGAGGATGAAGAAAAAAACGGCGGCGAGCGTGATGACGAGGGCGGGAAGGAGCGCGATGACCACCTTGACGGCCGACGGCAGATTCCTCAGAGAAAGATTCCCCTTCAGCGCCACGTCACACCTTCACCTTGCACGTCAGTTTGAACATGTAGACCGGGTTCTTCTCAACGTCGACGCTCTTCGATTCCTGCAGATACACCTCCGTGAACAGCGGGGAATTCTTTATCTGATCGACGTACGAGACGATGTCATTGTTCGTGAACGCATATCCCTCGAGGCTCACGGACCCTCCTGCGACGGTCATGTTCTGCAGCCACACGCCGGAGGGAAGGAGCGCGCTGAATTCATCGAGGATCTTCACCGGCAGGCTCTTGTTCCTGCTCAACTGCTCGATGATATCATTCCTCTCCCGGAATGTCTTGTTCCTTTTCTCGAAATCTTCGACGGCCTTTATCATTTCCTTGAGTTCCGCGATCTTCCTTTCGTTCGCGTCGAACTGGTTTTTCCTGTCCGCGAGGCGCGAGGAGTAGAAGAAGGCGAGGTAAGCCAAAATGACAGCCACTACCACCGTAACAAGAATTGAGACCATGACAACAGAGGGGATCGGTTTAGGTTTCTTTTTTCTTGGTACAGGGAGGAGGTTGACCTTGATCATCGGTCGCCCGGCCTCCTCAGCGCCAACCCCGCGGCGACTGCAGCCATGGGTGCCATCTCCTTAATGTACGCGACGTCGAAATGTTTCGGTATCTTTATGTTCCTGAATGGCTCCATGAGCTTCGTCTCGACCCGTATCCTCTCCGCGAGCATCGTCGGGAAATCGCGGACGAGCGCGCACCCGCCGCTCAGGACGATTTCGTGGACGTCCTCGTGGAAATACTCGAGCGAGCGGTTGACCTCGCTGATGATCTCTTCCGATGCGAGTTCCATGACGGAGAGCGCGTCCTGAGGTGCCACGTTCTCGACCGACTCGCCCCGCTTCAGTCTCTCCGCGACTTCATAGGTGAGGTTGAACTCTCTCTGGAGAACCTCGGTGTGGAGATTGCTGCCGACGGCGCTGTCCCTCGTGAAGACAGAAATCCCGCCCTTGAGGATGTTCAGGTTGATCGTGCTCGCGCCGATGTTGACGAGCGCGACGTTTTTCTCCGGCTCGATCTCGTAATTGATCTCGTAAATATTTTCGAGCGCGAAAGAATTGACATCGACAATCTGGCAGTTGAATCCCGCCTCCTTCACGACCGAGAGGTACTCGTTGATGATCTCCTTCTTCCCCGCGACGAGAAGGACATCCATCTTGCCGGGCTCGTCCGTCGGCCCGAGAATTTGGAAGTCGAGATCGACGTCATCGATATCGAACGGAATGTACTGCTCCGCTTCGAACTTGATCGATTCGAACAGCTCGTCCTCTGACATCTCCGGCAGGGAAACGCGCTTCACGATCACGGAGGACTGACCCGCGATGCTGATTGTCACATCCCTGACCTTGACCTTCGCTTTGCGTGCCAGCTCTTTCACGGAATCGACGAGGCGGAGGGAATCGATGATGGAGCCGTCGACGATCAACTCGGGAGGGAGCGGGAGCATGTCGAAGAGTTCGAGTTCATACCCGCCTTTCGTGTCTCTCAGCTGGACCGCTTTCAGATACCCGGATCCGATATCGAGGCCGATGATCCCTTTTCTCCCGAAAAGCATAGCATATGATTACCAAAAAAAAATTCTAATGTCAAGTTTTTTTTATTATTAATAACGAGATTTCAGCGCAGAATTAAGAAATTAGTTGAAGTTTGTGATTCGGGTCACAAAATGGCTGTCCGATCGCCGTTCCCCCAAACAGTCGCTGCGTGGGTCGGATGCCAAAGAAACAACGCAACGACACCGCGCGTCGTCATCCGCCCGGGTTGAGGAGCCTCTCTATTTTCAAGGTCGAGTCGTCGAGAACCGCAATGCCGAAGAGGAGGCGCTGAGGACTCTTCAGGCGGACGAAAGGATGGAGCGATTCGGACTGAGAACCAGCGAGCGCCAGGCGTTCGCGATCAGCGAGATGAACCGCGAGGCCGTTCCTCGCCTTCTTCCACGCGTCGCCATCGAGCACGATTTCCTTCAGGTGCGCGAGCGCTTCGTCCGGGGAATAGAACGGCGCGGAACGCCCCTTCTCCGAAAGCTCGGAAAGGGTGACGGCGTCTTCAGCACAGAACCGGCCAACGCGCGTTCGTGTCAATGCGGTCATGTGCGCGCCCGTCCCAAGCGCCTCGCCAATATCGTCGCAGAGCGCCCGGACATAGGTCCCCTTCGAGCAGACCACCCGCAACGTCGCATACGGCGGCCGGTAGGACACAAGCTCGATCTCGCGGACAAAGACGGACCGTTCGGGGCGCTCGACGGAAATTCCTCTCCTCGCAAGGTCGTAGAGCCGCTCGCCCCCGATCTTGATCGCCGAGAACATGGGCGGCGTCTGCCGGATGTCGCCGGTGAAATTGACGAGGGTTCGCCGCAGGTCTTCCTCTCGCACGTGCGAGCAGTCCCTCTGCGTGATAACGCGCCCCGTCGAATCGCAGGAGTCGGTCTTTTCGCCGAGTTTCAGTTCGCACACGTATTCCTTTTCGAGTTCGGAGAGAAACCGCGTTATTTTTGTCGCTTCGTTGGTGCAGACGAGGAGCACGCCGGTGGCGATGGGATCGAGCGTTCCCGCGTGTCCTGCCTTCCGCACGCGCAGAGCGCGCTTTACCAGCGTGACAGCTTGTTGCGAGGTCATATTGGCGGGCTTGTCGAGATTGACGACGATGTCAAGCATTGTGGCGCGCCCAGGAGGATTTGAACCCCCGACCTGCGGATTCGTAGTCCGACGCTCTATCCAGCTGAGCTATGGGCGCTCCCTTCAGCTATTTTACCCTTTCTTCACGCCTTCTTTCAGGATAATCCGGTACTTCGGGTGCTCGAAGGGGTGAATCGACGGCACCTTCGCGAACAGCCAGCCCCACTGTTTCCCCGGCGCCGGAAAGATCTGCTTGCCATTTTCGAAGACTTTTACGCCGAGAGCCGGATTCCTCGGCTCGTTTGAACCCGACGTCAGATTGAGCCCGTCCATCCTGAAGTCGGGCAGAAACTCCCCGACCTGGATCCGGAGAGACGAATTCGGTACGGAGAAGTTGCTGTTCAGTTTTATCTCGAATTCCTTCTTCGTCTTTTCGACCTTGTCCTCGAAAATAATCCGCGCGCCGCTCCACTTCCCCTTCACGGATTCCGGGACGACGACCTGGGTCTTCCCCATCATGCCCGGATGGGGGGACTGCTGCCCCGATGGGGGCATCTGTCCCATCGGCGCCTGTCGAGGCGGCATCTGTCCCTGGGGGATGGGCCCCGCCGGCACCTGCCCCGACGGCAGCGGTCCCGACGGCATTACCGGACCCGGCGTCTGGGGCGTCGGTGGCTCCGGCTCTTTCTTCTTGCAGGCGCCGAAAACAAAGATACACATGAGAACCAAGACAATCGCGAGACTCCTCTTTTCCATTATTGCCTCCTGAACACTCTTGCCGAGTTGATTTGCACGCGCGCGCCGTTTTCCATCCCGTCGCCTGCCCCTGCTTCGGCGGGATTCCGCCAAGGATCCCTCACGTTTTTTCGGAAGGGTGCCCGGGGTACCCGCGAAAAGAGCAGTTGCGGCCAAGGCGACGTTCGACTTCAGCCCTTTCGCTTCTCATGGCGGAGAGGCAGGGATTCGAACCCTGGGTGAGGTTTTACCCCCACAACCGCTTAGCAGGCGGCTGCCTTCGACCGACTCGGCCACCTCTCCACGAATCGAACGAGGAGCACGAGACAGCGACTAAGACAGAACATACACGCGCCCGGATGTAAACTCACTATACTAACAACTAGAATTGTCCTTTGTAAACAAGAGTGGAGGAATCCGGATCGCAGGAACCCGGCTCGAAACACGCGACGTTCAGTCCGTCGCGACACGGGGAGGGGCCGCGCAAATCAGCCGAGATCCCGATGCACGAGGCTCACATCGATGGGATGTTTCTCGAGATACCCGCGGAGCTTCTCGGCGATGGCCGGCGAGCGGTGATTGCCGCCGGTGCACCCGATGCCGACCGTCAGATACGATCTCCCCTCTTTGAGGTAGAGGGGAATCAGGAAGTCGATGAGGCCCTGAATCCTTCTCAGGTAGGCCTTCGTCGTCGGGTTCCGGAGGACGAAATCGGCCACCCGCTTGTCAGTGCCGCCGAGCGGCTTCAGGGCAGGGACGAAGTTCGGATTCGGGAGGAATCTCGCATCGAAGAGGAGGTCGACATTCTGCGGCGTGCCGAACTTGAAACCGAACGAGATGATGACGAGCGTCATCGGTTTCTTCCCGGTCCGGACTCCATAGATCGACGCCACGAGCTGCCGAAGCTGATGGGGCGTCAGAGATGACGTGTCGAGAACGCGGTCCGCGATCGCCCGCACCGGCGCGAGCCTCTCCCTCTCGACCCGGATGGATTCCTCGAGGTCTCCCCCGAGCGGATGCGGCCTCCGCGTTTCGCGAAACCTCCGTATCAGGACGTCCTTCTCCGCTTCGAGGAAGAGGACCTCCGACCGGAACCTCTTTCCCAGCGCGCCGAGGACGTCGCTGATGGACGCGAGGCTTCCCTTCTCGCGGATGTCGATCCCTATGCCGATCTTCCCGGTATCGCGGTTCTTCGCCGCGATCGACGCGAACGAGTGAATGAGCGCGATCGGGAGATTGTCCACGCAGAAAAAACCGGAGTCCTCGAGGGAATGGAGCGCGACGGTCTTCCCCGATCCGGACAGTCCCGTGATAATGACGATGAGCGGTTTCAACCGTCTAACCCGTTTACTTTATGGATTCAGAGGCAGTGACGGCTCGTACTATGTCCCGTCATTGCATGCGTGAACAATCCGGGTACACGCGAGACGTACGATACACGATACAGGTGGCGACGGCGATACGCCGCTCATGCGCTTTTGAACGTCTTTCACTACGGACCCCGCGTCCTGCAACGTGGATTGTCACTTTACCGGTTCGATGAGACCGAAGTTTCCGTCTTTTCTCCGGTAAATGACGTTGATGTCGCCGCTGCTGTCATTCGTGAAGACGAAGAAATCCTTGTCGAGGAGTTCCATCTGCATCGCCGCTTCGTCGGGACTCATCGGCTTCACCTCGAACCTCTTGTTCTTTATGATGCGTCCCGTTTCGCTCCCGGCTCCGGCCGGTCCCGCCGCTGCCGCCTTCGCCTCGCCTTTCCGATGCGAGACGAGCTTCTCCTTGTACTTCATGACCTGGCGTTCGAGCTTCTCCGCCACCTCGTCTATCGATGAATACACATCCCCCGTGATCCCCTCCGCCTGGATGAGGATGCCGTTCGCCTTCATCAGGACCTCGACCTTGTGCCTGTATTTTTCCACGCTGATCGTGACGATCGCTTCCGCGATATTCGACAAGTAACGGTCAAACCTCTTGATCTTCTTCTCGGCGTACGTTTTCAGGGCGGGAGTAATGTCAATGTGCCTGCCTGTGACGATGATATTCATGCTGCCTCCTTTCAGTGGATCGACCTTCGCCGCTGCACTTGCGACGGAATCCCGAGTTCTTCCCGGTATTTCGCGACCGTTCTCCGCGCGATCGTGATGCCGTCCCTCTTCAGAATTTCCGAAATGTGCTGGTCACTGAGCGGTTTCCCTTTCGCCTCCTCCGCGATTATCTTCCTGATGATATCCTTCACCGAGGTGGACGATACGCTGCCCATGCCCCTGCTGAGGGCGCTGCTGAAGAGGAAGCGGAATCCGAAGATGCCGTGCTCGCACGACAAGTACTTGTTCGACGTGACCCTGCTGATCGTGCTCTCGTGCAGGTTCAGCGCCGCGGCGACCTCCTTGAGGGTGAGCGGCCTGAGGTGCTGGACGCCGTGCTCGAAAAAGTCTTTCTGCAGGTCGAGGAGCGTCTCCGTGACACGGTAAATGGTCCGGTTCCGCTGATCCAGACTCTTGAGCAAGCCGACCGCCGAACGCATCTTCTCGAGCAAAAACTGCTTGTCCTCTTTCGGGAAATCAGCCTGCTGCTGCAGGAGCTTTTTATAGTAACTGCTCACCCGCAATCTCGGAACCCCCTCGTCATTGAGGATAATCTGATAGCCCCCGGCGGCCTTCACGAGATAGACGTCGGGCGTCACGTAGGTCGGGCTGGCGTTCGAGAAATTCCGGCCCGGCTTCGGCTCGAGCCCCTCGATCACCTTGACCGCCGCGAGGACGTCCGAGAGAGGGACGCCGCGCTGCTGCGCGATCGCCGCGTACTTCTTCTTCTCCAGTTCGGCCATGTTATGGAGGAGGATCTGCTCGACGACCGTCCCTTCGAGGCGGAGGGCCTTCACTTGCAGGAGCAGGCACTCGACGACGGACCGCGCGCCGACGCCGGGCGGGTCGAAAGACTGGATGACCGACAGCGCATGCTCGACCTCGCTGAGATCCGCGCCGGCGGCCTGGGCGATCTCCTCGAGAGACGCGACGAGGTAACCGTTCTCGTCGATGTTCCCGATGATGATTTCACCGATTCTCCGCACGTCTTCGGACAGGTGCGAGAGCCTCAACTGCCATGAGAGATGGTCGTACAGGTCCGGTTTTCTCGAGAGAAACTGCTCGAACGAGGGCGGCGTGACGGTACCCGGATTGAAATACCCCAGGTCCCTTCCGTCGGAATGCCGCTCCTCGAAATACTCGTCGACCGAAAAACTCGACATCTTCTCGAGGGGACCCTCGTCGTCCGCTTCGCGCTCCTGTATCTCCAGGGAATCCTTCTCTTCGGGCGATAGTTCATCGAGGGACACTTCGTCGAGGGACTCCTCGAGGAACGGGTTCTCCATCAACTCCTGATTGAGATAGTGAGACAGCTCGAGGTGCGGCATCTGGAGGAGCTTGATCGCCTGCTGGAGCTGCGGCGTCAAAATCAATTTCTGGGTGAGTCTGAGTTCGAGCCTGCTCTCGAGAACCATCAGAGGGTAAACTCCTCTCCGAGGAACGCTCTCTTTACCTGCGCGTCCCTCGTGATTTTGTCCGGACTGCCCTCCCCGAGAATCCGCCCGTTGCTGATGATGTACGCGCGGTCGGTGATCGAGAGCGTGTCCCGCACGTTATGGTCCGTGATGAGGACCCCGATGCCCTGCTCTTTCAGGTACCCGAGCATCTTTTTCAGCTCGACGATCGCCAGTGGGTCGATCCCGGCGAAGGGCTCGTCGAAGAGGATGAAGCGGGGTTTGATCGCGATCGCGCGGGCGATCTCCGTCTTTCTCCTCTCGCCGCCCGACAGCTTGTACCCTTCCTTTTTCGCGTGGTGTTCGAGCTGAAACTCTTTCAGGATGCGTTCCGTTTCCGCGTCGATCTCGGCCCGCGGGAGCCCCCGTAGTTCGAGCACCGCTCTCACGTTGTCTTCGACCGTCAGCTTCCTGAATATGGACGGTTCCTGGGGAAGATAGCTGATCCCGAGGAGGGACCGGCGGTACACCGGCAACGTGCTCACGTCTTCGTGATCGAGAAAGATGTGCCCGCTGTCCGGCTTGATGAGACCGACGACCATGTAAAAGGTGGTCGTCTTCCCGGCCCCGTTGGGCCCGAGGAGCCCGACGATCTCGCCGCTGCTCACGAACAGGCTGATGCCGTTCACGACGCGCCTGCCGCCGTAGCTCTTTTGGAGATCTCTCGCCTCGAGGAGGTGCATCATGCGTCCCCTATTGCTCCTTCTTGTTCGTGAGAAACACCTTGCTCCCCTCGACGATGAAGCGGTCCTCTCTCACGAGGTATGTCATTTTTTTCCCGGTCACCACGTTCTTCCCCTCGGTCGCCCGCGGCTCGCCGGTGAACACGATCTTTTCCTCGCCCGCGTAGTAGACCGCTTCCCGAGAGGTGATCACCCGCTCCGGCATGACGACCTTCACGGAACCGCTCACATCGATTTTGGTCACGCTCCCGCTCGTTCTGTCATAGGAGACGAGCATGCGGTCCGCGTACATCGTCAGGTCGGATGTCCGCGCGACCACCGATTTCTCGAAGAGCGCCGTGCCGGCCTGATTGTCGGCGGTCAGCGTCTCGGAGGTAATGGTGATCGGACCGCTTACCTTTTTCGCCGCGCTCTCGGCGCGGACGCCGGGGGTGGGAAGGAGCAATGCGAGAGACAGGAAACACAGGATGGCGAATCTCTTACCGCTGGAACGTTGCCTTGACATTCTTCAGTATCCTCACCGTCTGCCCTTCTTCCGCGCTCATGCCGTCACCCTCGACGGAAAATCGCTTCCCCTCGAGGTGAACCCTGCCCGCCGTGTGGATCCCTCCGGAGAGCTTGTCGAAGTCGAGCGCGTTCGCCGTGATTCGGTAGCCGTCGCCGTGTGCCTCCACGACCGCATCCGTGGAAAAACTATTCGCGGAAAAATCGTAGACGCCTCGGTCCGCGGAAAGAGAGAGGTTGTGGCGGGGAACGCCGAGGCGGACAGCGCGGAGTTCGGCCCTGTCTTCCCCTTCGAGAAAATCGGCCCTCGCCGCAGCGAGCGTCCAGGTCGTCACGCCGTTCTCCTTCTGGACCACACGGATCCCCTCGATGAACGAACCGCTCGGCGCGTTCCGCTCTCCCTCGTACTCCCTGTTCATTCCGCGCGTGACGAAGACGCCCGCAAAAAGCAAACAGATGAGTCCTATCGAAAGCGCTTTCTTCATGGGAAAATTCTATCACAGAGCACGGATGATGTAAACGGAGCGGCCCTCGCGGGGCGGTTCGTTCGGTTGAAAATTTTTCCTGCCCCGCCGATAATATACGGGTGATTTCGTACGACGATTTTCGGAAGTGCGACGTCAGGATCGGCACCATCGCCTCCGCGGAGAGAATCCCGGAAACGGACAAGCTCGTCCTTCTCACCGTGGACATCGGCTCGGAGAAGAGGCAGATCGTCGCCGGCATCGCCGACACGTACGAGCCGGGCCACCTCGTCGGGAAGAAGATTCCCGTCCTCGTCAACCTCGTTCCGAGGAAGATACGCGGGGTCGAGAGCCATGGCATGATCCTCGCGGTCGACGTCGGCGGAAAAGCGATCCTCCTCCACCCCGAAAGAGACGTGCCCGCCGGCAGCACCGTCAGATAGAACCGCGTGCATGAGGCCCGGCAGGGATCAATTCAGCGGCTGTCTCGTCGGTCAGTGCCTCGCCGACGCCGCCGGATTCGTCGTCGAGGGCTTCTCCCCCGCGGCCTCCGTGCGCTACGTGGAAGACTACCTGAAGACGGAGAAAGCCGGCGAGTTCGGCAGATTTCCCTTCCAGTTCGGCCAGTACTCGGATGACTCCCAGCTCGCGCGCGAGCTGATGGAGAGCTACGTCGCGCGGGAGAAATTCGAGCCGGCGGACTATGCCGGGCGCATTCTCAGAATCTTCGCCGAGAAACGCATCGTCGGGTTCGGGTATTCGACGAAGGAAGCAGCGCGCAGGCTCGCGCTCGGCGTCGCGTGGGAAGAAGCGGGGACGCCGCCGCCTTCGGCCAGCAACGGCAGCGCGATGCGCGCCGCGCCGATCGGCCTCTTCTTCTTCGACAGCCCAGATGAACTCATCCGCGCGGCCCACGACCAGGGGAGGATCACCCACAAGGATCCCCGATGCTCTGCGGGGGCCGTCGCGATCAGCGGCGCCGTCGCGCTCGCCCTCCGCGAAAGCGACCCCGAACCGGAGCGTTTCGTTGCGACGTTGGCGGAGTGGACGGCGACGTTCGACCGGGGATTCGCCGACAGCCTCTCGTTCGTGACGCGGTGCCTGCCCCTTCCGCCCGAAGAAGCGGCGGCGTTCATCGCCGGCGTCGCGCAGGACGCCGATTATCTCAACGATGAAGAGTGGAAGGGCATGCCGGAATTCGTCGTGAGCAGCGTGCTGTGGAGCCTCTACGCGTTCCTGAAAAGGCCGCGCGATTACTGGGGAGTCGTCTGCACCGCCATCGCCGCGGGCGGCGACACGGACACGACCGCCGCGATGGCGGGCGCCATCAGCGGGGCCCACCTCGGCATCGGTGCGATTCCGCACACCCTGTCGGAGCGGCTCAACGACCGGGGCACGTGGCAGCGCGCGGAACTCGTCGAACTCGCGCATCGGTGCTACGACATAAAAATGCGGCGGCGATAAACGAGTCGTGCGCCAGAAGCGGAAGACCCGGTGATCCTCGAACCGTTCTTCACCGGCGATTCGTACGATACGCCCGACGACGCGCCGCGCGCGCTTGCGGACAGATTGGTTCTCGGTTCCCGCGCGTACTTCGCCGCACGCATCATCGGGGAAGTCGTGAGGTGCCGCTCCCTCGCGCTGAAGGGACTCTACGACAGAAAAGCGTGGGCGGAATCCTCGTTGAGGATCGTCCGGCTCATCGAGTCCGTCGGCGGGCGTTTTCACATGAGAGGGCTCGACCGCGTGCGCGCGTGCCGACCTCCGGTCGTCATCATCGGCAATCACATGAGCACGCTCGAAACCTTCGTCTTGCCGTCACTCATCGCCACCCACATGGAGGTCACGTTCGTCGTGAAGGAGAGCCTCGTCAGCCATCCCATCTTCGGTCCCGTCATGCGCTCGCGGAACCCGATCGCCGTCACGAGGGAGAATCCGCGCGAGGATTTCGAGACCGTCATGACGAAGGGGAAGGAACTCCTCGCGAAGGGGGCCTCGATCATCGTCTTCCCGCAGAGCACCCGCTCGGTCGAATTCGTGCCGTCGGAATTCAATTCGATGGGGATCAAGCTCGCGAGGGCTTCGCGCGTCCCCGTCCTGCCGGTCGCCGTGAAGACCGATTTTTGGGGGAACGGAAAGTACCTCAAAGATCTCGGACCCATAGACCGCTCGAAGCCGATTTACATCGCCTTCGGCGAACTCTTCACGGTCGCGGGCACCGGCAAAGAGGAGCACCAGCGGACGATCGAATTCATCGTCAACCATCTCCGCGAATGGGGAGGGAAGATAAAGGACACCCCCTGACGCACTCCACTCCACGATAATAGGGAAAAAGGCGCCTGTCCCGTTTAGCCTACTTAATAAATTTTTCATCGAGGGCACTTTTTGTTGAATTCGACTCACAAAGAAGAGGACGAGAGGGAAAAGCAGCGCAATTTCTCACACACGATCGGAGCCGACGGGCATCAAAGTGTTCAAAGAGCGCCATGTGGTTCATTTCTGGGCGTACCGCACCATTGACGCGTTTTGTGCAGCACTTTCTGAAGAAGAGGAGAAGATCTTCAGGTCGTATCAGCAACAATCCGACGATGCTCGAGTAAGAAGATATTCTTCCAAAGATAGCCTCTGGCCAGGCGAAACCATATCCTCCTGGCTGTCTGGATCACCTGGCCTCCGATCTTCAGAAGCCTGAGTCTGAGTTGCTGGATCTGCATCGAGGCAAACTCCGTATTCTTCAAAGCTTCCTGGAGTCTCAGCACAAGCCGGTATGCCGCCAGATGCAGGAAGAGCCTGAACTGATTTGCCACAGAGCGGTGGCAACTCAATCGGTAAACTTTCAGTCCGTTTTTAAACTCATACTACATCATCGATGCCGTCTTCATCAGTGTCCGCCGCATGGGCACTATTGAGTCCAAGGAATAAGAATATGAGGAGCGAAATGCTCATCACTTTTTTTCATGGTCCTTACCTCCTTATTTTTCCCGGTCTTCGCGATTCCGAATCGCGCGCTTTTTTCTGTTCATCTCATACCACCCCTCAAGTCACAAATAAGTCACAGATCCGGTGAAGAGGGTGCGCTTATTCCCCTCGAGTGGCTCGTGAAAGCGAAACGGCATTTGGACCCTAATGACATGCAAGGGCCTTCTCTTTGATCCTCACGGAGAAGATTCTCTACACCCTTTGGCGGCGGGTATTGTGTGAAAAGTGACCCGAAAACGCTGAATGTGCGGCGCTCTCTATCCGACAGGGTCGTGCCGCGAGCCGCCGGTAAGGACAGCGCTGGCGCTTATCGCGCGCGGCGTCGTCGAATGGATATGTCGATGAAATTTACTTTGACGCCATGGTGACAGACGACAACGCGCCGCCGCAGTGCGAAAAAGGCGCCTGTCTTTTTCCTCCCGTGATATGAGTCACAGCAGGCTGATCCAGCCCCGCGTATCGTAATCCCAAAACACACGGCATATGTTTCGAAGAGATAAATGCCGGGCAACCGCGAAACACAAAGCCATAAATCCTGATATGCGGATAGGATGGCTGGGCCGCCGAAGAAACGAGGCCTCCCTCCTTTTTTCAGACGTCCGTTTCTTTTAGAAAATGAACTCTATGAAGGAGGTACTCCGTGAAACGAAAAAGAGATTTTGATTTGAAGATGGGATCGATCCTTCCTCTCATGGGGTTATTCTGTATCCTGTTCATCTCCAACTCCTGGGGTGACTCCCCAAAAACTTTGCCCTCCGATGAAGGCACCGACGCAATCATAACCGGCGAGTTGACGGTGCTCGTCATCGATGATTTTGACAACAGACATGCCGAGGTCCTCTACCATTTAAAGGAAATCAAAAGCGGCAAGGTCTTCAATCTTCATTTCAAGAATGAACCGCCGGGCAAGCTTCGGACCGGTGCGATCATCACCGTCCGCGGGAAGAAGAAAGACCGCGATATTTATCTCATGGCTGATACAGGCGGCACCCAGGTGGTACAACTTGTTCCGTCAGCCCCGGTTGTTGCCGGCAACCAGAAGACGCTTGTCATCGTCGCGAACTTTCTCGACTCGGCAGTAGCGTGTTCCGTTTCTGATATAGGATATCGGGTGTTCTCGGATCCCCCCAACGCATCAGTGAATGCGCTCTACCGCGAGATGTCATTCGACCAGTTGTGGCTCACAGGCAACGTCGTTGGCCCTTTCACAATCAACTATTCCACAACGTCTGCCTGCGACATCTCGGCATGGGCGTCCGCCGCCGATGCGGCCGCAATGGCGAGCGGCCTGAATCTGTCAAACTACAGCCGGAAGATTTACGTCCTGCCAAAAACCAACCCATGTGGATATATAGGCGTAGGCACGCTTGGCGGAAATCCCAGTAAGTCGTGGATTTTCCGATGCGATAGGAGCGACACCTTCGCCCACGAGCTCGGGCACAACTTCGGCATGCTCCACGCATCAACGCCCACTGATGAATACGGCGACACATCGGATATCATGGGATACGGCGGCTTTGGCTTGCGCCACATCAATGGCCCGCATCAGGATCAGATAGGATGGCTCAACCCGATCCAGATAACCGGAATAGTCGAGAGCGGCGTATACGCCATTGCGCCGCTCGAACTGAATCTCTCGCAGGCGCTCTATCCGCAGATTTTGATGATACCGAAACCCGACACAGGAGAATCATATTATCTTACGTACCGGCAGGCTATCGGGCTCGACGCCGGACTATCGTCCATTTATCTCAAAGGAGTGAACATCCACAGGTACAAAAGTGATACCGCGACTCGCACGTATCTCCTCGGTGTTCTCGCTGACGGGGAAAGCTTTACCGATTCTTTGAACGGGGTGACAATAACGCAGTTGAACCGCACCGATCAGTACGTTACGGTGCTGGTGCATCTTGACCACGCACCTGTTTGCGTAAACAATGCGCCCGCGGTCAATATAACGCCAGTGAGCCAGAACGCCAACGGAGGCTCGTCCGTTACCTACTCAGTATCTCTGACGAATATGGACACTATTGACTGTGCTCAAGCCACATTCTCATTGGCGGGCGAGGTGCCGGAGGGATGGATAGGAACAGTATCGCCGGCAATGTTGACTCTTCTACCGGGTGCGATGGGTTCGGCATCTCTGACGGTCACATCGCCCACTACCGAAGCGGCAGGCGACTATACAATAACTATCGCTGTCGCTGACGGTGTAACCCCTGCCCGACTAGCGTCACGGACCGCAACCTATACCGTTTTGCCAACGCCCGTTTGCACCCCATCGGCACCACTCGTACGCATATCGCCGGCGATGCAATCAGGACAGCCTGGCTCTACGCTCGCTTACACGGTATCAGTGATGAATAAGGACAGTGTGGACTGCGCCGCTACACCTTTCTCACTGACAAGTTCATTGCCCGTCGGATGGATGGGATCGGTTTCCCCCTCGGCATTGACCCTCTCGCCGGGCGCGGGCATGAGCGCGACTCTCACGGTGACATCTCCAACAACTGCGGTCGCAGGCAACTATGGAATATCGGTCAGCGTTTCCGGTAATGCCGCGCCTCTACATGCAGCCACCGTTAACGGCACATACTCAGTTACTGCTGATGCAACGCCGCCAACGGCTCCTTCTTCACTCACGGCCAAACTCGTTCGTGGGACTGTGAACCTTTCCTGGTCTGCGTCGACCGACAATGTCGGAGTGACCGGGTATAAAGTCTGGCGCAACAACGCGGTCATTGCGAAGACAACCAGCACGCAATACGCGGATTATTCGGTATCGGCCGGACAGGCCTATACCTATTTCATAACCGCTTTTGACGCCGCAGGGAATACCTCGGTCTCGAGCAACAAGGCGACCGTCACGATAAGTTCGACGGCGAAGAAAAAGTAGCCGGGCAAGGCTGCAAGAAAACCAAAAAAAGAGGAGGTGACCCTCACGGGTCACCTCCTCTCTCAAGCTGTATGCCTCCGTCCAAAGACAGAAACTGTCACTAATCCTTCTACGGACAAGAGCTGACTGGACGGTTGTTGTTGTAATTGTCGAGCTGGGTCGCCAGACAGTTCGCCAGGTTCGCATCAGCGGTGCTCAGCTTGGGGGTGTAAGGCAGCCCGTTGAACTTGTACTTGCCCAGCAGCAGGACAGCCCTGTCGATGTTTGTGATGGTTACACCGCTGACGGCGGCGCCCATGAAGCGATTCGCCTCCGCCGCGACAAGCTGCGCTGCCATGTTGAACAGCGGGTCGCTCGACATCTTCTTCTTGCCGTCAATGGTGGACTTGTTGAGTAAATTGACCGCCTTCGAGCAGTCGGGCGCGGCCTTGATGTTGTCGATCGTGCTGCTTGGGTCGCCCTTCAGAATCAGGTACCGAATGGCTGCATAGTCCGGCCATCCGGATCCTGCGTTCTGCGCCGACATCACCAGCCCATCAGGCGGGTTCGGCGTCATCGCGGTTGCGATTCCCAATGCGAGGTCGAGCATCCACTTTTGGCCGCCTTTGGATGTGGAGCAGGACGCCCAGTTCTTCCAGAACCCGATCGTCAACGCGCGTCCGCCCGGAGGCGGGGTGTTATCGACGTTGAACGTCCTCGTCGTACCCGCGGCCGCCGTAAAGTTGGCGCACACAGTCAGGTTGTCCACATTCGGGTTCGGGAGCGCCGGCGGTATGATGCTGTTTGGCACAAAAAGCGGCCCATCGCCCGCGAGGTTTGTGTTCCAGCCCGGGAATACCCATTCGCATATCTGATAGGTCTGGCCGGGCAAGAGGACAGTTGTAAAGCTGATGTCGCCGCTGGCATCTGTGTTCTTCTGCTCGAGCACAGTCCCGTCTGAGGTGGTCGAAGCGTCCTTTCGCAACTGGAAGGTAAATGTCTGACCAGCAGCCGGCGCCTGCCCGCTGACGGTCTTGACCACCTTAGCGAGGCCGGTAACCGTGTTCGTGACCGTGACCTCAGCGGTTCCACCCTTACTGATTGTTGCGGGGCTCCCGCTAATTATCTCGGCAGCCCAGGTGTAACCGTCGGGTGCGCCGGACTTCGATGTCTCGGTGACTGTGCAGGTGTTGCCCGCCGGGATATCGGTGATTGTTACGAAGCCCGGAGCCGGGTATTCTACGGTGGGCTTATGCGTGCCACCGTCGCCCGTGCAGACAGCTTCAACGCCGAAGGAGCCCGTGAAGCCCGCGCCGCCGCCGTTGACAACCTTGGTGATCTTCAATGACCCCTTGTCACGCGTGATCGAGTTGGTTACCACGATCTCAAACGTCTCACCCTTCGTGCTGATCACAATTGAAGAGGGTGTATACGTGACCGTTCCCCACGTGTATCCGGTGATAGCAGCCGGTGCCGTCTCAACCACCGAGCAGGTGTTGCCCGTCGGGATGCCGCTGATCGTCTGCGATCCGCCTGCAGCCACGCTCCAGGTGCCGGTGTAACCGGTGCCGCAATCATACATGCCCGTAAAGGCAGCCGGCAGCGTCGCTTCATCAGGGTTGCTCACGCTCTTGGTGATCTTCAGCGAGCCGGTCTCGCGGGTGTTGGTCATGACACACTCGAACACATCCCCGTAGTCTTGAGGATAGTTCACCCAGAACTCACACGTACCCGCAGGGGCGCTACTGCTTTCCCACTTGCCGGATTCGCCGGTTTTCTCCCATCCTGCCTGCGCCGTCTCGGTAATGGTATACTGACAGCCGTCTTTGAGCAGTGCCTCGAAGGTCTCGAAACCGGTGCCTGTCGTAGTTTTGGTCTCATTCGGATCGTCACATCCGACGGTGTCGGTTGACAACGTGAAGGACCAGCCAGCCTCGGAGCCTGCCGGAGCCGTCACCTTCTTCACCTTGGCCCTCGCGATCAATTCCTGAGGAGTGGTGTTGGCGAAGGTCAGACTTCCCGCGCAGGTCGGCAGGTTGATGTTTTCGTACTGTGGATTACTTTCCGGCGAGAAGCCCTTCACAGGCTGCTCGTACACTCTGTAATATCCCGGAGCCAAGCCGCCAATCGTGACGGACTTGCTCGCCGAATCGCCCGCCGCGAAGGTAATGGTTGGGCTGGGGCTTATGTAAGATCCCGTGCAATCGCCCGACATGCCTCCGGCGGGGCAGACGTCGAAAACAAAGCTGAGAGTCTCCTGCCCGGTGAGGATGCTTGGGTCGGGGATAGTCTTGGTAATCGTCAGTTTCACCGAGGCATCCGAATAGATCTCCACGAAAGCCTCGTCGCTATCAATCGTTTCGCCCGTTGTGCGGGCTACAACCGCCGTGTCAGTCAACATCCCGCTTGTTTTTATCTTCTGGTCCAGTTTGACGGTCTTGGTGAATTCCACAGCACCGACCTTGCAACCGTCCTGGTTCGCGCAAGCCGTCTGACCGAGGGCCTGCCAGTTAACAGGGCCGACCGTGATCTCACCTAGAGCCGGATAGTTCGTGAAACTCCAGGGGAATATCGGATCTACGGTAACTTCATCAACCGAAAAGCTGAGGCCTTCTCCGGTAATGGATTCTTCGTCTTTGACATTCACTACCGAATCCTGAACGTTTGTACGCACAGGCGCAGACGCTGTCGCCGTCGTAGTTCCCGGAATGGGCAAACCTGTTACCTTGTCAAAATACATAGCCGTCGCCACATCGCTCAGGCTTGTGACGTTGTATGGGGCATTATACGTATGAGTGAGGACGAGTTGAGTCGTGTTGGCAGGCACATCCACACGTCCCGAAGCGGCCGTATCGAGAGTAACCACCCCTCCGCCAGTATTGCCCCGGATCACGTCCGTCACATCGACGGTGACCGTTCTCGACGCAGGGTTCGTGGCATATACCTTGGTAACGACGGTGACCCAGCCGAAAGCGCCCGGCAGGATTTTCCACTCGATGTTTACCTTCACCTGCTTTTCAAAAACCGCTTCCGGATCGCAGACATCACCGAAGTTAACCGTTGCGTCATGAGGCGACTTACTGATGCTCCAGACGTAGTCGACATCCTGGTCTGCCGTCATGTTCTTGCTTAAGGACTGAGGCACCGCCTGCCTCACAGGAATTGAGACGGTCTTCTTGCCCGTTTTAAAATCTTCCTGTTCGAACATATACGACTGCAGAGACGATCCCGGATATTGACTCGCGCCGAGCGCAAGCCTGTTCGCCCAGTCAATAACGCACGTGGTACCGGAATTCTGTGTGATTGTAAGTATTCGATAGATCACCACGTCGACGCCGCCTGTCACTCCGGCTCTTTCAGCCATGACGGTAGAAGACATCCGGCAAGAGGAGTCGGAGAAGGCATTGAGTTGTGGCTGCCGGATTATCTGTGGTTCTGTTATCGAGTCGTAGCCGATCTTCCCGGACGTTTTATAGTCGGCTGCGATGATGACGTTATAGGTGACCGGAGTTCCACTGTTACCATTTCTGGCAATGAGCCGGTGCGGAACGAGGTCGAGTTCGTTCCAGCCCTTACCGAGGTTTCCCCGTTTGATAACGCGTGTCGTTGCCACCCAACGGCTCTGGATCGGGGCAAACAAAATTTCCATCCGCATTCGGCAGAAAAATTGTGCCATCGTTGTCGCAGCCGTTAAATGTGAAATTCACCGTGTTGGGCGGGTTGGTGTAAGCAGCGCCGGCGCTGCCCGACAGTCCCGCTATCAAAACCAACGTGAGCATCGCGTGGACGAACACGTAAAAATACTTCTTGGATTTCATTTCTTTTCCCCTCCTTTCAATAAATTGTGCTGCATACTTCCTTGTCTGAAAATCGTTTGATTCTTCCCATAACCCCCCTTTCGTTTCAGGCATATTTTGCCTCTCAATCGTTAATAGCATCAATTTCCAGACTGCTGAAACTCTCCCTCTGTTGTTATTGAATCTGCAATTCTTCAGACATCAATGTCTCAATAAAAAAAACCGGGCTTCCTTTTTCTCTCGGCAGCCCGGCCGTCTTCGATGCGATGACATGAAGACCGAATGCTTTCCGTCCCCTCCTCACGAAGGGTTTGGCTTTATCGGAGATAAATCGAGTCTTGCGGTCGCCTATGAATGCTCTGTTGGCTCGGTCCCACCTCCTACCGCACCCGAAGATACCTGCGCATCATGCCCCGTTCCTTTCCGTTCTTCTCTTCGGAGCGGGAAGAAGTTCTCTCTCGCTTCCCTCGGCACCCTCCGCCCTTATCATCGCGCCGGTCGCGGATGAGAGCGGCCGACGCCCGAGAGGTGTCACGCGCGACGGGAGCGCGCGCAAAAGGCGTCATTTTTTACGGCCCTTCGCCGATAAATTCTATATCGGCAAACTCGAAAGCGCAAGGGAAACCCCTTTCAAAGTACACTATACCGACGCGCGACGCGCGTTGCAATAGAAAAGTTGCTTTTTACATTGGCACTATTGCTTTTTTCAAAAAAAATTTCCGCCTCTTCTATTCCATGCAAAGGAATCGGGTAAAATAGCTTAGTATCTTTCATGGGGGGCTGGCGCGTGCACACAATGATTCGGTGGATCCGGAAAAACGCCCGTACACCTTACGTCCACAACACACGCACGCCTTTTCGGTCCGGCGGCTTCGCCGAGAGCAATGCCCGCCGACGTTCCCTCGGAGATCTCTTCGTCATCTCCTTGATCCTCCTTGCCGGAACCCTTTTCCTCCTTGCCTGCGCGCCGAAATATAGCCGGTACGATCCTGACCAGAAGCAGGCGCTGAGAACCCTCGCCGGCGGCGTCGCGGGAGTGCTCATCGCGGGCAACACGGGCGGAGCCATTGTCGGCGCATTCGTCGCGGACGTTGCGAGCGTCGCGACGATCAAGTACGAAGACAGGCTCCTCGAAAACGGAGATCAGGCCGCGAAGAGATACCTCGACCAGGAGAAGAAAGCGGAGGAGAGAAAAGAGCAGGAACGGAAGGCGGAAGAATTGAGAGAGCAGGAGAGAAAAGCGGATGAGAGAAAGAGGCGGGAAGAGAAAGCGGAGGAACCGAAAGAGCGGGAAAAGAAGGCGGAGGAGGCAACACCGGAAGAGCAGAAGGCGGAAGAGGAGAAGCTCCGCGAGAAGAAAGCGGCGGAGGAAAGGGAGGCAGAGAAGAAAGCGGAAAAGAGATTGCGGGACAAGCGGGTGAAATTGATCATAGAAGATTCATCGCTCGCCTCGCATACGGTCGTGACCGGTTCCGTGGTGAAAGCCGTCGTGCGGTACACCGTCCTCGCTCCCGAGGGGACGGAAAAAGTGACCCTCACGGAAACGAGGAGGCTGTGGACGGCGTACACCGTCATCGAGATAGACACGAGGGACGTCGTGAGGGAATCCGGAACCTACCAGTCGACGATTCAGTTCAAACTGCCGGAAGATCTCCCGAGAGGATACTGCGTTCTCTACACCACGGTGTCCGACGGGAGGCAGATAAAAACGGCCCGCTCCGTGATGAACGTTCTGTGACGCCCCGCTGCTGCATGACGTCATGATACTTCAGTAAACGGCGGGATCGCCACGCGCCCTTTCCCACGTCATTCCACGGCTTGACCCTGAAATCCATTCTTCCCTTTTTTTCTGTCATCACCCGACTCCGATCGGTCGCCTCATGACTCGCCAGAGGCGAGGGGATCCAGAATTAACGACAACCTGGATCCGCATCGAGTGCGGAATTAGAGGTTGCTGGATGACGTCACAATTTCAATGAACGGCGATCTCGCCGTCAGGAGAGATGCTTCTGCTGCGAATCACAATGACAACCTTCTCACCGAGGATGCCATGCCCCGTCAATGCACCATCTTCGCGATCACCTTCTCTTTGACGAACGCGACGACCCGCTCGACCTCTTCCCGCATCCGCTCCTTCCGCTCGCCTTCTATTGAGTAGCCTTCGCTCCTCAAGCGGCCGTCCGGGAACCCCGCGTCCGCGTTGCGCGCGAGAAAATCCGGCGGTATCGCGTCCGGCAGTTCGACCCCGTTCATGATCGCCCACGCGAGCGTCCACGCCTTCGCGACATTCGGGATGTCGTACCCGCCGCCACCGAGCGCGACCCATTTCGGAGCAAGCTCTTTTATCATCTTCACCGCCTCGCAGAACCCGTTGACCGTATAGTTCAGGTGGGCGAGGGGGTCGGATCGGAAAGAGTCCACGCCAAGCTGGGTGAAGACGACGTCGGGCCTGAACCTCTCGATGAGCGCGGGAACGGTCTCGCGAAACGCGTACAAGAACAGTTCATCGTCTGAGTACGGCGGCATCGGGACGTTCACGGAATATCCCTCTCCGCGACCTTCCCCCGTCTCGTTCTCGAACCCCGTGCCCGGGAAGAGCATCGTTCCCGTCTCGTGGATCGAAATGGTCAGCACGCGATCGGTTCGGTAGAATGCTTCCTGCACGCCGTCGCCGTGATGGGCGTCAATGTCGATATAGACGACTCGCCGCCCTTTCTTGAGAAGCGACATGATGGCCACCACGGCGTCATTGATATAGCAGAACCCGGAGGCCCTCGACGCGAGCGCGTGGTGGAGGCCTCCGGCGATGTTGAACGCGATGTCGGCCTCGCCGCCGTCGACGAGAGACGCCGCCTGGAGCGACGCACCCGCCACGAGCAGAGACCAGTCGAGGAGTCCCTCGAACGCCGGGTTGTCGCCCGGACCGATGCCGAAGAACGGCCCGTAGAGAAGGTCCTTCCCCGTATTCGCCTCCTTCAAGGCATCCAGGTACTCTCTGCTGTGAAACGAAAGGACATCCGCATCGCTCGCCCTTTGGGCTTCAATGAAGCAGGTGTTCGGGAGATCGAGAAGCCCGAATGCCCCGATGAGTTCATACGCGAGCGCGAGCCGCGAGATCCTCAGGGGATGCGACGGCCCGTAATCGAAACGCTGGTATTCCTTCGTGTAGAGGAAGACGGTCTTCCGCATGGGTTCAGTCTTTCGATTTCCTGAACCTGTCGAGAGAGACTATCTTCGCGTCCTCGGGTCCTTTGCCTGTGGTTTTCGAGAAGTCTTCGGATTTCCCGCCGGCATCCCGCAGATCGATCATGTCCCACCGGTCGAGCTTTACTCTGGCGTCATGGGAAAAGATCGAGACAATATCGTCGGCGTGGATGAAGCATTTCTCCGGCCTGTTGCCCGCGCCGAACCCGAGCACGGTCTGAATGCTGCCGTCCTCCAGCCAGACGAGATTTTTATTGTTCATCCTGGTGAAGACGAGGATCATTCCTTTATTCTTCTCCTCGTCGGTGAAGCCGCGCGTGCCAATGCGTGTCTTTTCCGAATACTTGACGACCATGAACACCTTCCCGTAGTCGTTCAGGATGTCATAGAAGAGGTTCTGCAAATACCGAATCTGATTTTTCATATCTTAGCGTAATTCTACAATAGACGGAAGCCGAGGAAAAGACCACCGTTGATTCCCCAATAAGGGCACGTGAGAACCGAAATAATCGTTATCGGAGCAATTGATCATTTCCGTCACGCCCGAAGTTTCTCCGCCTCTTGCGTGGGGGCTGGCTGAATACAGCATTCATGGTTCGGCAAGCCCGCCCCGAGCGCAATGTCATCCTTCGACACGCTTAGGATGACAGCCGCTAATGGCCTCGGCGTGACACGTTGTCATGGCGAGCCCTTCGGTGAGTTCTGGGCAGGCTCGAGGAGACGAGATTGCTTCTCGACGTATACAGGGATTTCAGACATCTTGCAAGAAATATCCATACGTTTAGAGCCTCTCTCGAATTCGCGTCATACCGGTGAAAGCCGGTATCCAGCGTCGTACGTGTTTAACACTTGCGATTCGTCATTCTCTGTTTTTAGAGAATAAAACGGCAACGTCACTGGATTCCGTGTCGAGCACGGAATGACAAAAAAGAGAAAACCGATTTCGAGACAGGTTCTCACATACTCCCGCAGAAAGTCATGAAATTGGCAATGGGTGTTCGCGATGCATGGAAAGCACCGCGGACGGACATCGGGAATTTCCCGGATAGTATCGGTACGATCTCGGGATAAAGACCGTTACGGCTTGCTCGCTCGTTTGATTGTCATGCACCAGCTCGATGGCGCTTCATCTTGACCCGCTACCGCCGAGACTACTTCAAAACTTTGCCGAAGAAGCTCCCTGACGAAAACCTTCCGTGACGCGAGCCGGCCAGCCGCCCAAGCCGGACCATCGGCCCATTCGGGTTCATTCGCCGGTCGCTGACGAGAAATGCAGGCGAACAATTCGGTATCGATGACGCGTTGCCTCCTTTCCGCACAAGGAGGGGGGGAGGGGCCTCCCGGGGGAAGGAGGCCCCTCGTGGGAGGGAACCTTAAAGCCCTTTCTGAAGCTGGGGCGCTTTTCTCATGAATGCCGGCATATCGATGTGCTCTTCGTAGGCAATGATCTCGGTCGGCACCAAATCGCCGACGGAATTCTGCGCGAGATTTTTCGAGAGAACGCGTTCCGACCCCTTCAGGTGAATCGGGTGCTTGAGAGGCGACCACTTCTTCACGTGCGGAAGCTCGGCTTTTTCCTTCCGTTCGCTGAATCCCGTCGCGATCACGATCACCCGCACCTCGTCCCGCACGTCGGGGTCGATCACCGCGCCGATGATGATGTGCGCGTCTTCGTGGGCGAAGTCGTAGATGAACGACACGGCATCCTTCATGCTGTCGAGGGAGAGTTCGAGCCCCCCCGTGATATTCACGAGGATGCCCTTCGCGCCCTCGATGGATGAGTCCTCGAGGAGCGGGTTCGAGACCGCCTTCCGGGCCGCCTCGAGGGCGCCGCCCTCGCCCTTTCCGAAGCCGCAGCCCATCACTCCCCTGCCTTTGTCCTGAATGATCGTCTTCACGTCGGCGAAATCCACGTTGATCAGGCCGGGGACGAGGATGATATCGGATATCCCCTGGACCGCCTGCTTGAGCACGTCGTTCGCGATCGCGAACGATTTGAGGAGGGGCGTCCCTTTCTCGACGACGAGCGTAATCTTATCGTTCGGGATGACGATGAGCGTGTCCACGATGTCCCGCAGCGCGCGTATCCCTTCTTCCGCGTTTTCGTTGCGTATCTTCCCTTCGTAGAAGAACGGTTTCGTGACGACCGCGATGGTGATCGCCCCCAGCTCCTTCGCGATGCTCGCGATCACGGGGCTCGCGCCCGTCCCCGTGCCGCCGCCCATGCCGGCGGTGATGAACACCATGTCGGCGCCCTCGAGGTATTCGGCGATGAGCGCCGCGTCCTCTTCCGCGGCAGCCCGGCCGATCTGGGGGTCCGATCCGGCGCCGAGACCGCGCGTGAGCTGCGACCCGATCTGGACCTTCGATGGCGCGAGCGACATTTCGAGCGCCTGCGCGTCCGTGTTCACCGCGATGAATTCGATGCCGTGCAGATTCGAGGCGATCATCGTGTTGATCGCGTTGCCGCCGGCCCCCCCGGCGCCGACGACCTTGATCCTCGCACACTGTCCTCGTGCTTCTTCAATTTCGAACATACGCTATCCCTCCTTTTTTTCTATTGAAGATTTCTTTTGCCAATCCTTTTATGAAGCCGAATACCCCCGCCACGGCGTCCCGCGTGCGGACCATGTCCGGCAGCGCGTCGAACCCGTAGAGGACGAGGCCGGCCGCGGTCGCGCACGCCGGCGCGTCCGGCATGTTCTGGACACCGCGCTTCTTGAGGGGGCTCCCCAGCCTCACGGGGACGCCCCAGACGGATTCCGCCATCCTATCGAGGCCGTTGAGCAGCGCGCCTCCTCCGGCGAGGACGACCTTCGTCGGAGCGATATCCCCGGCGGCGCACTGCGTGAGTTCCTTTCGGATGAGATCGAGCACTTCGTACGAACGCGCCTCGAGTATCTCCACGAGGCGGCTTCGTGAAAAAGCCCTCTTCCGGCCCTCGTAGGAAACCTCGATCTCGTCCCCATCCCCGGCTCTCCGGAGCGCCTCGATGCCCACGTGTTTCTTGATATGCTCGGCCTCGCTCACGGAAACGCCCAACCCGACCGCGATGTCGTTCGTGAAATGATTTCCACCGACCGCGAGGACGGAGCAGTGCCGCGGCCACCCGTCTCTGAAGAAAAGGATGTCCGTCGTGCCGCCCCCGATGTCGACGAAGACCGCCCCCATCTCGCGCTCTTCCTCCGTGAGGAAGACGCCGGCGGACGCGAGCGGAGAAAAGACGACCTCGACGCCCTCGACTCCCGCCTTGTTAACGCACGCGACGAGGTTCCTCACCGCGGAGACGGATGCCGTCACGACGAACACATGCGCCTCGAGACGCTCGCACGTCATGCCGGACGGATCCGTGATGCCGTTCTGGCCGTCGACCGCGTAGCCCGCCGGAAGGACGTGGAGGACGTCCCTGTCGAGAGGGACATAGACCGACCGCGCGGAGTCGAGCGCCTCCTCGATCTCCCGGCGGCCGACTTCTCTGCCGCCGATGCCGGCGGCCCCGATACTGCCGAATCCCTTCACGTGGGCCCCGGACAGGCCGAGATAGACCGAGTTGATTTCGACCCCGCAGCCCGATTCGGCCTCGCGGAGGGCGTTGGCGATCGACAAGGTGAGTTCGTCCATGTTGACGACAACGCCTTTCCTCATGCCCTGCGCCGGAGAGATCTGCATGCCCCGGATGAGCAGGGTACCGCGAACGACCTCGCCGACGACCGTGCAGATCTTTGTCGTCCCCACGTCGAGGCCGACGAGTATCTGTTCTGACCGACCCGACGGCATCGCGCCTACTCCTCCTTTTTCTTCGCCATCATCGGCTTGACGAACGCTTTGTCGCCGAACCGCACGTCTATGTAATCCACCGCGATATTCCTGTTCTTGAGCTCCTCTTCCAGGTGGAGGAGCCGTTCGAGTTTTTCTTCGTAGTTGCCCGCGCCTATCTTGACGACCGCGTCGTCCATTTCGACGGACAGTTCATTGGGATTGTGCGCGATCACCTCGACGTGGTCCCGTCCTTGCGTGATCCCCATCTCGTTCAGGAGCCGCACGAGCTTGAGCGCCTCCTCGAACCCCTCGCGCTCGCGCTCGGGGTCGCTCAGGATCACGGGGAGGAAGGGCACCGCGTCGTCTTTCAGCTCTTCGAGAGATTCCCCGCGTTCGTCTATGAGGACGAGGCGCCCGCGCACGTCGAGGAGTGCGAACGGCTCCGTTTCCTCGATCGCGATCGCGAGCGTGTCGGGAAACTCCTTCCGCACGGACGCGGACAAGACCCACGGAGACTCGAGCAACCGCCGCGTTATCTCACGGCCGCGGAGCGTGAAGAGGCTCTTGCCGACCGGCACCCGCGCGATCTCCCGGAGTTCGCTCTCCGAAAGGCGCTTGTTGTCGTGGAACACGACCTTCCGGACGTGAAAGATCGGCTTCACGTGGTTGAAGAGATAATACACGGAAAAAGCGAGGAGACCGACGAGCAAGGCAGCGAACCCAAGCCGCACGTTTCGGAAAGAAGCGACGCCGATGCCCTTCTTCACCCTATTCGCTTTCATGGAGCGCCTCTCTCACTATCTCCTCGACGAGTTCTGGAAACGGCAATCCCGCCCGGAGCGCGATCTTCGGCAGCAGGCTCGTCTCCGTCATCCCCGGGATAGTGTTGACCTCGAGCACGTACGGGTTCCCCTCAGGCGTGATGCGCAGATCGACTCTCGTCGCGCCCCTGCACCCGAGCGCCGCATGGGCCGCGCACGCCACCGCCGCCGCCCGCTCGTAAGCGGCGCCGTCGATGTCGGGAGGGAGCACGTACTCCGTCAATCCCGGCGTGTACTTCGCCGCGTAACTGTAGAATTCGACCGTCGGCCTCACCTCGACCCCGCCGATGGCCCTTCCACCGAGGATGCCGATCTGGACCTCTTTCCCTTCTATGTACCGTTCGATCAGAACCCGCGGGCCGTACTTCCGCGCCTCGCTCACGGCGCGCGCGAGTTCGCTCTCGCTCTTCACGATGCTCACCCCGATGCTCGATCCCTCCGCCGCAGGTTTCACGACCCACGGCAGATCGAAGCCGATCGCCGTCGCCGCGGCGGTTAGATCCGCGAGCACGTGGGAGGGAGGCACCGGTATCGCGTGGTAACTGAAGACCTTTTTCGCCAGTTCTTTGTCCATCGCGAGTGCCGAGGCGAGGATGCCGGAACCGGTGTACGGGATGCCGAGGATCTCGAGCACCCCCTGAATGGCACCGTTTTCCCCGTGCCCGCCGTGCAGCGCGATGAAAGCGACCTCCACTCCTTCGTCCGAGAGCCTGCGGCAGATGTCCGGCCCGACATCGAGAGCGACCGCGTCGTATCCACGTTCCTTCAGGGCGCGATAAACCGCCTGCCCGCTTCTGAGCGACACCTCCCGCTCGGCGGACTGCCCGCCCATCAGGACGCCGATCCTTTTATTCGTCACCATCGTCTCTTCCGACGATTCTGATCTCCGGTTCGAGGAGTACCCCGTGCGTTTCCTTCACCCGCGCGGCCACCTCGCGCATGAGCGCGATGAAGTCCGCCGCGGTCGCTCCGCCGACGTTGATGAAAAAATTCGCGTGGAGCGTGCTGACGACGACATCGCCGATCCGGAGGCCCTTGCAGCCCGCCTCCTCGATGAGCCTTCCCGCGGACCGACCCGCGGGATTCCTGAAGACGCACCCCGCCGACGCCTCCCAGATGGGCTGCCTGCTCCGCTTCTCCCCGAGAAACTGCTCGATGCGTCCGGCGACGTCCTCCGGCCTCCCCTTCAGGAGCCGCACCTCCGCGCTCACGACGAGATCGTTCCGCGCGAGGGAAGACGTCCGGTACCCGAAGGAGAGCCGTTCCGCCGGCACGCGTTCGATCTCACCGCCCGGCCTCATCACGTCAACCGAAACGAGGACGTCCTTCATCTCATAGCCGAATGACCCCGCATTGCCGCAGATCGCGCCGCCGACGGTTCCGGGAATGCCGGCGAGCCCCTCGATCCCTGCGTATCCGTTATCCCGCGAAAACAGCACCAGCCGCTGGAGGAGGGTACCGGTACCGACCGAGAGGGTGACGGCGTCCGAATCCTCCGCTCTCCGCTCGATATGGCGGAACGCCGACATGCAGACGACGGCACCATCGATTCCGCCGTCACGCACCAGCACGTTCGTCCCCGAGCCGAGGGCGAAAAATTGGACGCTCTCTTCCCGCAGGGCGTTCGAGAGGTACGCGAGAGAGCGAACGTTTTCGGGTACGGCGAAGACGTCCGCGGGTCCTCCTATCCTGAGCGACGTGTGCCTGCTCATCGGTTCCGAGAACCGGACCTCGCCCTCGAACAATCCCCTCGTGAAAATGTCGCGCACTCTGACGTCCGTCATCTGCACGGTATCTTCTTCGTCCTCAATTTATGCACGATCTCCTCGCCGGCTCTATAGACGTTCCCGGCCCCGAGGGTGAGCACGATGTCCCCCTCCCGCACGATGCCGAGAATACGATCGATCGCTTCTTCGCGGTCCGCAGCGTACCGCACGTCGCCAGACCCCGCTTCTCTCATTTTCCGCACGAGCGCTTCGGAATTGATGCCTTCGATCGCGGGTTCCCCCGCAGGGTAGATGTCGAGCACGATGAGCGCGTCCGCATCGGCGAACGAGACCGCGAACTCATCCATGAGGTCGCGCGTCCGGGTGTAGCGGTGCGGCTGGAAGAGGACGAGCACTCTCCCGTTCCACTCCCCGCCCGCCTCGTGCCCTTCCCTGAGGGCCTTCAGCGTCGCCCGGATCTCGGAAGGGTGATGCCCGTAATCGTCGTAGACCCGTATCCCGTCCACCTCGCCTTTCAGCTCGAGCCGCCGCTGGATGCCCGTGAATCCCCTGAACGATTCCCGCACGGCATCGGCGTCGATCTTGAGAACGATCGCGACACCGATCGCGGCGAGACTGTTCAGCACGTTGTGGACGCCGGGAACCGGGATATCGAACGTCCCGAACCGATTTCCCCGGTACACGACGTCGAACGCGGTGGACATGAAGCCCTTCCTGATGTTCTCCGCGCGGAGCTGCGCTTCCCTCGAGAACCCGTAGGTGAGGCAGCGCCGGTGAACGGACGGCAACAGTTCGCGCACGTATTCGTCTTCGTGGCAGACGACGGACGCCCCGTAGAAAGGCACTTTATTCATGAACGACAGGAACGCCTCTTTCAGGCGGTCCATCGTGCGGAAGTAATCCATGTGTTCCCTGTCGATATTCGTGACGACGGCGATCGTCGGCGAGAGTTTCAGGAACGAACCATCGCTCTCGTCCGCCTCGGCGACGAGGAAATCGCCCTGACCGAGTCGGGCGTTGCTTCCGGTCGCCTTCAGTCGCCCGCCGATGACGACCGTCGGATCGAATCCGCCGTGCGCGAGGACCGTCGCGAGCAGCGACGTCGTCGTCGTTTTCCCGTGCGCGCCGGCGACGAGAACGCTGTACTTGAGGCGCGCGATCTCGGCGAGCATTTCCGCGCGGGGGATGACCGGGATCGACCGCGCCCTCGCTTCGATCACCTCGGGATTGTCCGCCGAGACCGCCGAGGAGACGACGACGACGTGCGCGTTATCCACGTTTTCGGGCCTGTGGCCGATCCAGACCGGGATCCCCGCCCGCTCGAGACGTTCCGTCGTCTCCGACCGCTTGATGTCGGATCCCGTGACGCGATACCCGAGCGTGTGGAGGACCTCCGCGATCCCCGACATCCCGATGCCGCCGATGCCGACGAAATGGATGACCCGGTAACTCTCAAACATATCCTGTCCTCCCCTTCATACCGCGTGCCTCGCGCCGGACGGAGACGACTGCCTCAGCAGGCTGAAGGCGACATCCGCGACCCGCGCGGCGGCGTCCGGGCGGCCGATGGACGCGCTCGCCCTCCGCATCTCCTCCCGCGTCGCCGCGTCGAGGACGAGTTCGCGAATCGCGGCGGCAAGGGTCTCTCCGCGGAGTTCACCGTCGAGGATCACCCGCGCGGCGCCCATTTCCTGCAACTTGAGCGCGTTGAACTCCTGGTGTCTCCCTGCCGCGAACGGATACGGGACGAGAATCGCCGGCTTGCCGAGCACGGTCAATTCGGCGAGCGTCGTCGCCCCGGCGCGGGAAATGACGAGATCCGCGGCGGCGTAAGCGTCGCCCATTTCATAGATAAAGGGGACGATCGTCCCCCTGTATCCGCTCTCGCGAAAGGCGTTCCGGACGGCGTCGTAATCGGCCTGTCCGGTCTGGTGGAGAAATTGGACCCTGTCTTTGAGGTCATCGAGGTGCGGGAGACACTCGACGATGGCCTTATTGATACTGCGCGCGCCGGAACTCCCGCCGAAAACGAAGACCGTAAAGAGTCCCTCCCCGAGGGAAAAGAGACGGCGGCCGACAGCCGCGCTCCCTTTCAGCAGCCGCTCGCGCACGGGGTTGCCGGTCAGGAACGCCTTGTCCGAAGGGAAGAACGACATGCTTTCCTGATACGTCACGCACACGCTGTCGACGAATTTTCCGAGAATTTTGTTCGTCATCCCCGGCGCGGAATTCTGCTCGAGGATCATCGTCGGAACCGACAGGAGAGAGGCGAGGAACACGACCGCTCCCGATGCATATCCGCCGACGCCGATCACGATGTCGGGCCTCACCGCCTGAATGATTCTGTACGCGTCAAAGATGGACAGGACGGACAACATAACCGCCCTCATTTTTCCGAAAACGCTCATCCCGACGATGCCGCTCGCGCGAACATACCGGATCGGATATCCCTCTCTCGGCACGACCCTCGCTTCGATGCCAGCCTCGGTGCCGACGAAAACGACCTCGACGACCGCATCGCGTTTTTTCAATTCCTCCGCGAGCGCCAGTCCCGGGAAAACGTGCCCTCCTGTCCCGCCGCCGGCAATGATGACCCTCATGGAAGAACCCGCTCTCCTTGCCGGGGAACCGGATACCGCGGTGCCGCGGGAAAGCGCTCCCCTGTAATCCTTCCCGCGAGGTTCCTCCCGAAACTCTTCCTCGCCAAGATCCTCCGTTCGCCTCTCTCGTGGCCGGCCTCGCCGCTCCGGGATATCGCGAGGAGCATTCCGACAGCCGCCATGTTGACGAGGAGGGAGGAACCGCCGTAGCTGATGAACGGGAGTGGCAACCCTTTCGTCGGCACGAGCCCGACGGCGACCGCGAAATTGATGAGACCCTGGAGCGAGATCATGAGCGTCAGGCCTGTCGCGAGATACGAGACGAAAGGGTCTTTCGCGCGGTTCGCGATCTGGATGCCTCTGATGAAAATAAGGAGAAAGAGGGCGACCGTTCCGAGCGCCCCGAAGAATCCGATCTCTTCCCCTATGATCGAAAAGATGAAGTCCGTATGGGATTCGGGCAGGTACGCGAGCTTCTGCTTCGAATTGCCGATGCCCACGCCGGTCAGTCCGCCGCTTCCGAGGGCGATGAAGGACTGCACGAGCTGGAAACCGCACCCCTGGGGGTCTTTCCACGGGTCGAGAAAACAGGTGAGCCTCCTGAACCGGTACGGCTCCATGACGAGCAGGGCGATTGCCGGCAGCGCGATGACGCCCAGTGACGCGAGGTACCGGAGGCGGATCCCCGAGACGAAGAGCATCGCGAACGTGAGGAAGGCGAGGCTCATCGCCGCCCCAAAGTCCGGCTGCAGGAGGATCACCGCCTGGAACACGACCATGACGACGATCGGTTTGAGGAACGACGCGAACCTGTCGGTCCGGTACGCCGGACTCGAGAGGTGAAACGCGAGGAAAATGACCATCGAGAGCTTCACGAGTTCCGACGGCTGGAAAGTGGACGGCCACAGCCGCAGCCACCGGGTCGCGCCACCCGCGGTAACGCCGATCCCCGGAACGAAGACGAGGACGAGGAGCGCGAACGAGAAGACGAGGAGCGGGATCGCGGACTTTTTCACGCTCCCGGGCCGTCCCTTGTACGTGGTCAGGAAGAGGATGCACACCCCGATGAGGATCGTGAACAGATGCCTCTTGAAATAGTGAAACTCGGTGACGTTCTTCCGCGCGAGGACCGGCGTGATCACGGAGGTCGAACTGAAGACCATGAGCGCCCCCAGACCGACGAGGACGAGCGTCGCGATCAGTAACACCCTGTCGCACGATTTCGTCACGCGAGCCCCCTCACGATATCCTTGAACCGGCGCCCCCTGTCCTCGAAATCCGCGAACATGTCGAAACTCGCGCAGGCGGGCGAGAGGAGGACGACGTCTCCCGGCCTGGCTCTCTCCCGGCAGACCTCCACCGCGCGGCGCAGGTCATCGGCGAAGGTCGTTTCGGTGAGATCGCCGAGCGCATTCTTCATCTTTTCCCTTGCCTCGCCGATCAGGACGAGCAGCTTGACCCTCTGCCTGACCGGTTCCCGCAGACGCGAGAAGTCGCCGGCCTTGTCTCTTCCGCCCGCGATGAGAAGGACGGAGTGCGGGAAGCTCTCGACCGATTTCATCGCGGCATCGACGTTCGTCCCCTTCGAATCGTTGAAATACCTGACGCCGTCGAGTTCACGGACGAACTCGAGCCTGTGCTCGAGCCCGGCGAATTCCCCCAGCGCGGCGCGGACGGAATCGACGTCGCACCCTGCAAGGAGAGCCATGGCTGAAGCAGCCATGGCATTCTCCAGGTTATGAACCCCTTTGATCCGGATCGCGTCTTCGGCGATGAGTTCGCAGTTCCCAAAATGCGAACCGTACCCTTCGAAATTGCAGAAAACGGCGCCGTCGCGCGCGTAGACACCGCGCACCGTTTCGTATCTGCTGAAAAAGAAAACGGTCGGAGCGTCATCCCGTCCCGACAGCCACTCTTTATAGTGGCGCCGCGTGACGGGATCGTCGTGGTTGAGCACGAGGACATCCCCCCGGCCCTGACGCTCGCAGATCCTGGCTTTCGCGCGCGCGTACTCTTCCACGTCGCGGTAACGGTCGAGATGATCCGGCGTGATGTTCGTTATCGCGGCGACGCGCGGTTTGAACGCCGCGGTCGTCTCGAGCTGGAAACTCGAAACCTCCGCCACGATGAAATCGACGGGTTCGGGATTCTCCATCCTCCCGAGGATTTCCGTCGTGAGAGCGTTCCCGATGTTCCCCCCGAGAATGGTGCGGAACCCGTTCTTCTTCATCATGAAATCGAGGAGCGCGGTCGTCGTGGACTTCCCGTTCGTCCCCGTGACCGCGAGGAACCCGCCACTGCCTTCGCGAACGAGCGGTGCCGTCGGTGGGTCCTCGAGGCCGCGCGCCGCGATCTCGTAGGCGAGTTCGAGTTCCCCGATGACGGGGATTCCCTTCGCCGCGGCGTGCTGGATCGTCGGCACGCCGGCCGGAACGCCGGGGCTCAGCACGATCAGATCGGCGCCCGCGAAGACTTCCTCGGGATGGCCTCCGAGGACGAGCCTTACCCTCGGATCGACGGCACCTGCGAACGCCGAGAGTTCCCTCTCCTCTTTCCTGTCCGTGACGACGACGTCCGCGCCGAGCCGGGCGAGCAGATTCGCGGCTCCCGTTCCGCTCCGCGCCATGCCGACGACGGTCACGCGCTTACCCTTTATTCTTCTCACTTATCCCTTTCCGCGCGACGCGATACCGCTTCGTTTTATCCCTGTGCTTCTCGTATGTAGCTCCCTTCTTCCGCGCGCACGCGAGCTTAGCGCTCCCGCCCGCGCGGTCCGCGGTCAGCACGCACGTCTTCTTCGTCCGCGAGCTCTTCTCCACGCGGGTCTTCCGCTTCTTCGCCATGAATCCGGCGGCAGCCGCTCCCCCCGCCTTCGCGAGATAGACGACGGGCTCAGCGCCGCCCTGCAACACAGTGAACCCCCGATCGAGAAGACGGTCCGACTCTCTCCAGAGGTTGTTTCTGCTCGGGCTTCCGAGGAGGGCGACGATGACCGCGTCGTCCGACCGCTCCGCCGCGCAGACGAAGCAGTGCCTTGCCGTCCGCGTGTACCCGGTTTTGCCGCCGATAACGTCCCCGTCCGTCCAGAGGAGCCGATTCGTGTTCCTGAGCGGGATAGCACGGCCCCCTTCCGTCTCGATCTCGGTCGCACGCGTGCTGATGATCTGCCTCAGCAGCGGCGAGCGAAGGGCGTACTGCATGATCCGGGACAAGTCAGAAGCGCTGATGTACTGACCGGGGCCCGGAAGACCGTGCGGATTGATGAAACGGGTATCGCGGGCGCCGATCGCGGCAGCCTTTCCGTTCATCAATTCCACGAACCTCTCCTCCGAGCCGGCAACGGCCTCGGCGAGGGCGACCGCGGCGTCGTTGGCTGATCCGAGCAACGCAGCATAGAGGAGCTCTTCGACCGTTACCCGGTCGCCTTCCCTCAATCCCGCCTTGTGCGGAGAGACGGTGGCGGCCCTCTTGCTCACCGTCACGACGCTCTCTGGCTTCATGTGCTCGACCGCGAGGATCGCCGTCATCAGCTTCGTCGTGCTCGCGGGCGGACACCGCAAGTCGGGATTCTTCGCGTAGAGCACTTTGCCCGATGAGGCATCCATGACCACCGCCGCCCGGGAACGGACCGTCTCGGCCCGCGAAACGGTCGACAGCATACAGCAAAGATGAAACAAGACACATAGCAGCACGAAAACCCGATAATGCTTCTCCTCCCGCTTCCTGTTTCCTGCATCCTGTCTACCGACCATCTTCACCTCACTTTAAGAGTTGCCAAACTCAACAGCGCCAGCATTATTCCGATGATCCAGAACCTCACGATCACTTTAGGCTCGGGCCACCCCTTCAGTTCGAAGTGGTGGTGGATTGGCGCCATCTTGAACAGGCGCTTGCCCGTCGCCTTGTACGACGCGACCTGCAGTACTACGGAAATCGTCTCGATCACGAAGATGCCGCCGACGACCGCGAGCACGATTTCGTGCTTCGTGATGACCGCGAGTGTCCCGAGCGCGCCGCCTAACCCAAGGGAGCCGACGTCACCCATGAAGACGTCGGCCGGATAGGAATTGTACCAGAGAAACCCGAGCGCCGCGCCGAACATCGCGCCGCAGAAGACCGTCAACTCTCCGGTGCCGGGCAGGAAGAGGACCTGAAGATACTGCGCCAGCCCCTTATGCCCCGATATGTACACGAGCACGCCGTTCGCGAGGACCGCGATCGCGACGAGGCCGATGGCGAGTCCGTCTATCCCGTCGGTAAGGTTCACGGCGTTGGACGAACCCACGATGACGAGCACCGAGAATGGGATATAGACGAGCCCGAGATCGATGAGCCACTTTTTGAAAAAAGGAATGCTCAGCACGTCCGCGTACGGATCGCGCGGATTGATGTAGAGGACGGTCCCGATCGCGAGCGCGAGCGCGATCTGCAGGCTGAACTTCTGGTACGCTCGCAGGCCGCGATGGTTCTGGCGGGCGATTTTCAGATAGTCGTCGAGGAGACCGATGCCGCCGAACCCGACGAGCGAGACGACGACCGTCCAGATGTACACATTCTTGAGGTCGCCCCACAGAAAGACGGAGATCAGGATGCAGAGGATGATGAGGATCCCGCCCATCGTCGGGATCCCCGCTTTGCCCATGTGGGCTTTCGGCCCGTCTTCCCGTATCTGCTGGGTGAGGCTCAGCCTCCTGAGCTTCCCGATGAGCCACGGCCCGAGGACGAGCGAGAAGAAGAGCGCGGTGAGGACTGCGAGGGCCGTCCTGAACGTGATGTAACGGAAGACGTTGAGAGGTGAAAACCAGTCCCGCATGCCGTAGAGGAAGATATAGAGCACTATTCCTCCAGAACCCTCTCCATCTGCATTCCTCTCGACCCCTTGATCAGCACCGTATCTCCTTCCCTTCCGACCTCCCTGAGGATCGCGCCTGCTTCTTCGGCGCGTTCGCACCGGTACGCGGTGCCGTTGAACTCCGACACCGCCGAAGCCATGCGGCGTCCCGCCGCGATGAGCACGTCGACGGCAAGCGCCGACAATGCCCTCCCGATGTCGCGGTGCGCCTCCTCCTCGTAGGCACCGAGTTCGAGCATATCGCCGAGGACGGCGATCGCCCTCCCTTTCCTCATCCGCGCGAGTTCGACGAGCGCGGCGTGCATCGAGGACGGATTCGCGTTGTAAACGTCGCAGATGACCTTCATCCCCCGGTATTCCTTTATCTCCATGCGCCGGGAAACGCCGGCGAACAACTCGATCGCGCTTTTCATAAGGAGCGGATCGACCCCGAAGAGATAGCCGACCGATGCCGCGGCGAGAATATTCGACACATTGAAAAGCCCCGCGAGGCGGGCGTTCACGTCGATCGTCCGCCGATCGGGGAACCGTATCCCGAATGCGAGCCCGTCCTCTGACACGCGGGGATCCACCGCGCGCACGTCCGCCGTGGCCTCGTTACCGTACCGCACGAGGGCGCGGCGAAATCCGGCGCGGCGTATTCCTTCCATGAGGAAGAGGTCGTCCGCGTTCGCGACGGCGACCTGCACCGTCTCGAGCAACTCGAGTTTCGTCTCCCGAACCGTCTCCATATCGCCGAACCCTTCGAGATGCGCCCGTCCGATATTCGTCAGGACTCCATAGTCCGGCTTCGCAATGCGACAGAGGTCCCTGATGTCTCCCGGGGCGCTCGCCCCCATTTCGAGGACGACGGCCTCGTGACCGGCCTCCATCTTCGTCAGGGTGAGCGGAAGCCCGATCTGGTTGTTCAGGTTTCCCTCATTCCTGAGAACCCGGAAGCGGGCCGCGAGGATCGAGGCAATCAGCTCTTTCGTCGTCGTCTTCCCGTTCGACCCCGTCACCCCGACGACGGCGATTGCGTGCCGCGCCCGATGAAAACGGGCGATATCCTGAAGGGCTTTCAACGTGTCGGGCACGCGCACGACCGTTTTACCGGGCACGCCACGCGCGTCGCCGGAATGTATGATCGCGCCGTTTCCCTTGCGAAGCGCGTCCGGAAGAAATTCATGGCCGTCGAACCTCTCGCCTCTGAGGGCAATGAACAGTTCCCCTGCCCGTATCGTCCGCGAGTCGATGCTGACGCCGGCAAAGGAGTCAGGCCCACTCGAAAGGATCTCGCCTCCCGTCGCCGCGATGATATCCTCCGTCGTAAACGACGCTGCGCGGGTTCCCTCGCGCGGAATGACGTCGTTCATCCGGCACCGCCCCCGCCGTATCTTCGGCGGATCGACTCGCGGAGAACCGCGACATCGCTGAACGGATACCGCACGCCGCTGATCTCTTGGTATTCTTCGTGGCCTTTCCCGGCAACGAGCACCATGTCGCCGTCCCCCGCCATCTCCACCGCTTTCTGAATCGCAATCCTCCTGTCCGGTTCGACGAGGTACCTCGCGCTGACCGCTTCATCCTCGATCTGTTTGATGATGTCGAGGGGGTTCTCCGACCGTGGGTTGTCTGACGTGATGATCGCGAAATCGCTCAACCTCGTCGCAATTTCTCCCATGCGCGGCCTCTTCCCCTGATCTCGGTCCCCGCCGCATCCGAACACCGTTATGATGCGGCCAGACCCGGACGACGTGCCGACCAGGCGCGCTGAAGAGAGCAGCTCCCGCGCGGTCACGATCAGCCTTTCGAGCGCGTCCTCCGTGTGCGCGTAATCGACCAGGCAGAGAAACGGCTGGCCCTCGTCAATCCTCTCGAATCGTCCCGCGACGGGCCGTGTCTTCCCGATGCCCTCGAGGATATCGTCCCACGGGACGCCCATCGAGACCGCCGCAGCGGCGGCCGAAAGGATGTTGTACACATTCGGCGTACCGATCAGCGCGGACGCCACGTCGTAGCGCCGGCCCTCGTACGAGAGCCGGAACCGCACCCCATCAAAAGAGGTTTGGATATCTGAGGCACGCATGCGTGCCTCCTCTCCGACGCCGCACGTGATCACCGATCGCGCCGGCGATGCCGATTCGAGCAGAGCGGCGAGCCGTTTCCCATACGCATCATCGGTGTTGACAACCGCGGAGGCATCCTCATGGAGGAGTTCGGTGAAGAGTCGTTTTTTTGCCTCGAAGTACTCTTCCATCGTGCCGTGAAAGTCGAGGTGGTCCCGCGTGAGATTCGTGAAGACCGCGGCGCGAAAGACGACGCCGTCGACGCGATGCTGCGCGAGGGCGTGGGACGAGACCTCCGCGACCACGTGCGTGCACCCTTCCCGCACCATTTCGCGCAGCAGTTCCTGCAACTCGACCGACTCGGGGGTCGTGTGGAGCGCCGGGAAGGATCGGTCACGCACCATATGCCGAATCGTGCCGATCATCCCGACGTATTTACCCCACGCTTCGAGAATCGACTTGAGGATGTGCGTCGTCGTCGTCTTCCCGTTCGTGCCGGTCACGCCGGCCACGAAGAGATCTTCGGAAGGCCGCCCGTAGAAATTGTTCGCTATGCACGCGAGCGCCCGCCGGCTGTCGCCGACGAGAACGCACGCGCAGCCCGGAAGCCCGGCGTCCCGTTCGGCGACGACGACCCTCGCGCCTTTCGCAACCGCGTCGTCCACGAACATGTGCCCGTCGACCTTCTCCCCTCGTATCGCGACAAAGAGGTAATTCTCCTTCACCTGACGGGAATCGTAGGCGATGCCCGCGACCTCTCCGTCGAGGATCCCGCTCTCACCTTTCATAACCCGGTAATCGCACCCTTCTAAAAGTGCCTTCACCCTCATCTCCACGCCAGCAGCGCCTGCTTCCCCGGGACGTCCTCCCTCGGCACGTTGAGGTACGACAGCGCCTGCCGCGCGATCTCGCGGAAAACCGGAGCCGCGACGACCCCGCCGTAAATCTGCCCTTTCGGCTCGTAAACGACCACGATCATCGCGATCCGGGGATTGTCCGCGGGAACGAATCCGACGAATGAACTCACGTACTTGTCCTTCGAGTATCTCTTCGTTCGGGGATCGATCATCTGCGCCGTCCCCGTCTTGCCCGCAACCAGATTGCCGTCCACCGACGCGCTGCGGGCGGTGCCGCCGTCTTCCGTCACGCTCTTCAGGATTTCCTTGAACGTCTCGGCGGTCTTCGCGGAGAGAACCGCGCGCCGCTCGCCGTCCCGGAACGACGCGAGCGTCTTGCGGTCCGGCGAGAGGACCTCGGAGACGATGTGCGGCCGGACGAGATAGCCGCCGTTGGCGATCGCCGCGTATGCCCTCACGATCTGCAGGGGCGTCACCGCGACTTCCTGCCCGATCGGTATCGCCCCGAGCGATGTGCCCGACCAGTGTTCCGGCTTGGGGATCCAGCCCGACACCTCGCCGGGCAGGTCGATACCCGTCTTCTCCCCGATGCCGAGCAGCTTCGCGTACCGATAGATGTTCTCCTTCCCGAGTCTCATGCCAGCCATGATCGAACCGACGTTCGATGACTTCTGAATGACCTCTTTGAACGTGATCACACCGTACTTGTGCACGTCGCGGATGACTTTGCCGCCGACCTCGATGCCGCCCCTGCTCACATCGAAGAGCGAATTCGGTGTCACCAGCTTCTCTTCGAGAGACCCGACGCCGATGACGATCTTGAAGACGGATCCCGGTTCATAGCAGTCCGTTATCGCCCGGTTCCTCTTCTCGAAGCCCGGCGCGGACCCTCCCGCGTTGGGGTCGTAGGCCGGCCGGTTCGCGAGGGCGAGGATTCCCCCGCTGTACGGGTCCATCATGACGGCCGTGGCGGCAGCCGCGCGCCACTGCTCGAGAGCCCGGTCGAGTTCCTTCTCCACGATGCGCTGCAAAACCTCGTCGATCGTGAGCACGATGTTGTTCCCTTTTGCCTCCGCGCTGATCCCGGACGAGAGGGTCCTGCCGCTCGCGTCCCTCTCGCGGAAAACCTTCCCGCCCTTCGCGCCGAGATATTTATCATACTGCAACTCGATGCCTTCGAGAGGCTGATTATCGATCCCGACAAAACCGATGACGTGCGACGCGAGATCACCCTTGGGATAAAACCGCTTCGCTTCGGTCACGAAGCCGAGGCCCTCGATGTTGAGGGCGCGGACTTTGTCCGCGGTCTCGGGCGGCAGCTTTCGTTTGATCCAGACAAACCGTCCCTCATCCGGTATCCGCGAGAGCATCTTTTGGGGCTCCCGGTCGACGAGGGGCGCGAGCATCCTGATCGTCTCCCAGCTCGGGGCGAATGTTTTCGGGTCGCAGTAGAGTGATTCGAGGTCGAGATTGAGCGCCAGTTCGCGACCCATGCGGTCGAAGATGATGCCCCGCCGCACCTGCACGTCCTCGACCGCCGTGTGCTGTTGCTGGGCCCGCCTGGCGAGCCGCTCGTGGTCGAAGAGCATGAGATCGGTGAGACGATAGGCAACGATCAAAAAACCGAAGACGACCGCCGTGTGAAGAATGACCGCCCGTCCTGTCCGCATCCCCCGCCCCCCTGTTTCTTAGGGTTCTGCCAGCTGTTTCTCCTTGAAGGAAGCATGGGACGGCATCGATCTCGTGTGTTTCCCGATCTGCACGACCTTCAGCCTGTCAGGGAGGACGAAGCCGTCCTGACTCTGCGAGGAGGCCTCGAGCCGCGCGAACGAGAGCTGGCTCGTTTTTTCGGCGAACAGCACCTTCCGCTCCCTGAGGCAGAGCGTCTTTTTCTTTTCGAGTTCGCCGAGACGATACTCAAGCTTCACGATCTGCGACCTCACGAATACCAGGGCAAAGACACTGATCAGCAACAATGCGATGAGGAAAGGCGTCACGACCAATTTCCCGATGCTCCTTCTTCTCCCAACTATCATAGTCTCTCCGCCACCCGTAATTTTGCGCTCCTCGACGACGGATTCCCTCTCAGCTCATCCGGTCGGGGAGTGATGGGTTTCTTCGTCAAAACGCTGAACAACCCTTTCCGTGCCTGGTCTGCGAAACAATGCTTCACGATCCGGTCTTCGAGCGAATGGTAGGAAATGACGCAGAGCCGGCCGCCTCGCGCGAGGAGAGTGACCGACGCCGACAACGCCTCCCTGAGTTCATCGAGTTCGCGGTTCACCGCGATGCGCAACGCCTGGAAGGTTTTCGTCGCGGGATGTATCCTCCCCCTGACCCTATAGACCTGCTCGACGATGCGGGCGAGTTCCGCGCACGTCTCGATCGGTTTTTTCGCTCTCTGCCGCTTTATCGCCGCGGCAATCCTGCGGGCGTGCCTCTCTTCGCCGTATTCGCGCAAAAGCCGTTCGAGTTCCTCTTCGGGGTACCGGTTCACGATGTCGCGTGCGGTCAATGGCTGGCTCTTGTCCATCCGCATGTCGAGCGGCGCATCGGATGCGAAACTGAATCCCCTCTCCGGCGTCCGCAACTGCGCACTCGATATCCCGAGATCGAACAGGATACCGTCAGCGTGGAGGATACCCTGTGCGCGAACCATCTCTTCCATATCCGAAAAGTCTCCCCGCACCAGCGTCACCCGGGAGTCCGCGAGTCTGCTTGCCGCTTCCCGGATCGCCTCTTCATCCCTGTCTATCCCGATGAGCCTGCCGCGAGGCCCGAGTTCCCTTACGATCGCTTCCGCATGTCCGCCGAGTCCCACCGTCGCATCGACATACGCCCCTTCCCGCCGTATACGAAGCATTTCCACAACCCGTTCGCACATGACGGGGCGATGCGAAATGGCCGCGGTCACACGATCGGGAAAATCTCAGAAACCGAGATCCGCAAGCCCCCTCTCCATTTCTTCCTTGTCGATCTGCGAGAGGTCGACGAGTTTGTTCCACTCGTCCCGATTCCAGAGTTCGATCCTGTCAACCTGACCGACAATGACGATCTCCGTGTTAATGTTCGCATCCTGCCGCAATGCCGCGGGGATGAGGATCCTCCCCTGCTTATCCATGTCTATCTCCACGGCGGAACCGATGACTCTCCGCATGAAAAATTTGACGTGCTTGTCGGAACTCGGCTTCGTCCTCACCCGTTCCTGGAGTTTATTCCACTCTTCCGCGGGATAGATGCGGAGGCACTCGTCGACGGGCGCGATCGTGATAAAAAGTTTTGTGCTATAATGCGCGGTAATGACATCCCTGAACGGAGCCGGGATGATAATTCTCCCCTTTTGGTCGGCGGTGTAATAGTACTTGCCCGAGAAAGCCGGCACGTTCCCTCCACTTTTTACCACTTTATTCCACAACATATTAGAGTGAGGGCGTTTGATTGTCAAGAGAAAAATCGCACTTCCCATATTATGTGCGGCTTCGATTGGCGTACCACTACATGTTGGGATATCGTTCTTCCCCGACCATTTTTCCTGCGAGCGCGACCAATCCCGTCAATAACGGACTGCCGATGCGCGGATGACAGCTCGATCGAATGAACGCCGAATCGAGGGGATGAAGCAACGCATCAATCGGATGCATGGACGGCGCTCTGCAGATGCGCCGACGCGCGAGCGCCCGCCGCCAGTGGGAGCGCGCTCCGCGCGCACCGCAATCCGTTGACAGGCGCGCGTTTTCGACGGCCGGCCCGTGCATTTTTTACCTTGACAAAATGATTTCTTCCTTGATACTGTTATCGCAGTTATTCCGGGACTAATACCACGCAGCAGAATACTTCAACGAAAGGGGGGAAGATTCGATGACCAAAGCAGAACTGATCGACAAAATCGCGTCTGGCGCGGGGATGAGTAAATCTGACGCGACGAGGGTCTTGGATACCACTCTGAACGCGATCCGCTCCGCACTGAAAAAGGGACAGAAAGTAACACTCGTGGGGTTCGGGACGTTTTCCGTGGCGAAGAGGAAGTCCAGAAAAGGCCGCAATCCGAGAACCGGCGATGTCATTACTATTCCTGCCTCCAGGATTCCTAAATTTACCGCTGGCAAATTGCTCAAAGATGCCGTGAAATAATACGATTGTACGAAGGGGAAGGACAGAAGACGAACGTCCTTCCCCTCCTCACCGAAACCCTGCACCGCGGAAATGTTCCGACGCACAAGACGAGAGAAAGGAGGTTTCGATGCTCGTCGAATTCAGCATTATACCGATCGGTATCGGGAGCAGTCTTGGGGACAGGCTCGCGGAGGTTCTCGAGATCGTCGATGCGAGCGGGCTTCCTTACAAAATCAATCCGATGGGAACCGTCATCGAAGGCGATTGGGACGATACGATGAAGCTCATCAAGAAATGTCACAAGGCGGTGATGAAGAAGGGGGAGCGCGCCGTGACGATCATATCGATCGACGACAGGAAAGGCAAGCCGAACAGAATCGACGAGAAGGTGAAGTCGATCGAGAGAAGAATCGGGAAAACCCTGAAAAAGTGAGGGACGCGCGATGAACTCGAAAATAACGCTCAGCGTCATCAAGGCCGACGTCGGAGGCTACGTGGGCCACTCGTGCATTCATTCGGATCTCCTCGAGATGGCGAAGGAGCGGCTCGGCAAAGCCCGCGAGCAAGACGTGCTCATCGACTTTCACGTCGCGCGCTGCGGGGACGACCTCGAACTCATCATGACGCACACGCACGGCCCCGATTCGGAGACGATTCATAAACTCGCATGGAATACGTTCGTCGCCTGCACCGAAGTCGCGAAGGAACTGAAACTCTACGGCGCGGGGCAGGATCTCCTGAGCGACGCGTTCACGGGAACGGTGAAAGGCATGGGGCCGGGCGTCGCGGAGATCGAATTCGAAGAGAGGAAGAGCGAACCGGTCATCATCTTCATGGCCGACAAGACCTCGCCGGGCGCGTGGAACCTCCCGCTCTACAAGATCTTCGCGGATCCGTTCAACACCGCGGGGCTCGTCATCGACCCCGCGATGCACGAAGGGTTCGTCTTCGAGGTCCTCGATGCGTACGGCCGCAAGAAGATCACCTTCTCCTGTCCGGAGGAGATGTACGAACTCCTCATGTTCATCGGTGCGATGAGACGATACATGATCAGGAGCGTCCGGAGGAAAGACGGCACGATCGCGGCGGTCGCCTCGACGCAGAAGCTGAGCCTTATCGCGGGCAAGTACATCGGCAAAGACGACCCCGTGTTGATCGTTCGGTGCCAGTCGGGGCTCCCGGCCGTCGGCGAGGTGCTCGAGCCCTTCGCGTTCGCGCACATCGTCGAGGGATGGATGCGCGGTTCGCATCGCGGTCCGCTCATGCCCGTCGCCTTCTACGAAGCAAACCCCTCGCGCTTCGACGGTCCGCCGAGGGTCATCGCTGCGGGTTTTCAGATCAGTCACGGGAAATTGATCGGGCCGAGAGATCTCTTCGACGATCCCGCATTCGACGAGGCGCGGAGAAAGGCGAACGAGATCGCGAACTACCTGCGGATGCACGGCTCGTTCGAGCCGCACCGCCTCGGGCTGGAAGACCTCGAGTACACGACGATGGACAAACTCATGAAGAAACTGGAGAGCAGGTTCATCCCCGAATAGCTTTCGTGACGAACCGTTCTTCGTCTTCGCGGGTCTGGAGTTTCCCCCGCATCTTCTCGTGGAGCAGCTCCCTGAGAAGGTTCGAATACACGGGGCCCGGGGAGATGCCCATCTTCTTCAGATCCTCGCCGGTCAGGAGCGGCTTGACGTGCCGCAGTTCGGTGAGGTATCGCGATATCGCCTTCTGTTTCTGCCGGTCGCGGCTGAGCGCCATCGCGAAGAGAATGACCTCGAGCTTCAGGGGGTGCAGAAGCCGGTAGATATCGGCCGGGTCGCGAAGCGGCAGCTGCTCCACGACGTGGCGTGCGGACGCAATCCCGCGGATGATCGTCTCCTTGATGCGCGGCGACGGTGACAATCGCTCCATGGTCGACCTGATATCCTCCTCTTTCAATCCCGACAGGAGCGCCATCAGGTAGAGTATGCCCGTGTCCGGTTTCTCCTCGAGGAAGAGGAGCTTGAACCACGAGAGGGTTTCGTGCATGGACTTGAGCGTCGCTTCGAGGTCCTCCGTAAAGATGAGATTCGGGCAGATCACCTTCAGGAGACCGAATTCGGAGACACGTTTGAGCGTCCTGATCGGGTCGGTCTCTTCGAACAGCAGGAGCAATTCTTCGTAGAGCCGCGGGCCCGACAGCTTGTCGAAGAGGTTCATTTCGATCGTGGACTTGATGAGATTTTCCGTGTGCTTGCTGATCTTGAACCCGAACCGCTCCGAAAATCTCACGGCCCTGAACGCGCGCGTCGGGTCCTCGACGAAGCTGAGATTGTGGAGCACCCTGATCGTTTTCTCCCTGAGATCCCGCTGGCCGCCGAAAAAATCGATGAGGACTCCGAAATCGTTCGGGTTCAACTTCACTGCGAGCGTGTTGATCGTGAAGTCCCTCCGATACAAATCCTTCTTGATCGACGAGGTCTCCACCTTGGGGAGCGCCGCCGGAGATTCATAGTACTCCGTGCGCGCAGTCGCGACATCGAGTTTGAACGAACCGTGAAAGATTTGGGCGGTGCCGAACTTCTGGTGCGTCCTGACCTTCGCCCCGAGCTGTTCCCCCATCGTCCGCGCGAAGAGGATTCCGTCCCCTTCGATCACGATGTCCAGATCGAGATTCTCCTCGCCGCGGAGGAGATCCCGAACGGAACCGCCGACGAGATACGCCTGAAATCCGAGCGACTCGGCAACCTCGCCGGACCGCTTGAGGAGAGTGAAAATCTCGGGCGGAAACTTTTCCCTGAGCCATGATGAGAGGTTCCTGCCGGCCGTCAGCCGTTCCCTGCTCACCGTCTCCTCGATCTTCCGGCGGCGCAGGAATTCCTCGTAGAGCGTGCGGAGGAGATCCGTCCGCGTGATCGCGCCGATGATCGTATCCTGCTCGACGACCGGCATGAACCGCTGGTTCTGCTCGATCATGAGCGTTTCGATCTCCCGTATCGGCGTGAGCGGGCCGACCGTGATCGCATCGGCAGTCGCGAAATCGATAGCCTTGCTCTTCCCGAACCCGAGGAACAGCGCCTTCTCGACGATCTCGCGCGAGAGGAGGCCGACGTACGCCTGGCCACGTAACACGGGAAGGACGTTCACCCCGTACCGCGTCATCATCGTCTCCGCCTCTTTGATCGGCATGTCCCACTGGATGCTGATCACCGGCTTCGTCATGATATCGGAGGCAACCTTCGCCGGCTTCACGCTCGTCCGAATGAGTTCCAAAAGACGGTCCTCGACGAGTTCGAGAGACTCTCCCTTGATGGTGGCGGCGGCCGCGGTCGGATGACCGCCTCCCCCGAATTCCCTCATGACGCGCGCGACGTCGAACTCCGGCACCTTGCTCCGCGCGACGAGGAGGATTTTCCCCTCCATGCTCAAAAGGATGATCACCGCGTCGACGTCCTCCATGTCGATCATCCTGTGCGCGAGGTGCGCGGCGTCGCCGACGTAGCGCTCGTGCGATGCTTTCGCGACCTTGATCCGAACGCCACCGATCACCATTTCCTTCGACGCCTGGACGAGTTCGTTGAGCAGGTCGAACTCCTCCATGCTCAACTCCATCTTGACGAAGCTCGAGACGATATTGAGATTCGCGCCCCTCTTCAGGAGGTACGCGGCCGCCATCAGATCCCTCTCGGTCGTTGACGGGAAGAGGAGGCATCCCGTCTCTTCGTAGATGCCCAGAGCGAGGATCGTCGCCTCCATCGGCGAGGGGTGGAGTTTCCTGTTCTTCAGGATCTCGGTGAATATCGTCGCGGTCGCGCCGACCGCCTCGATCTTCTCGAGCTCACCGCGGATATCCCCTTTCTGAAAGGGATGGTGGTCGTAAATGTGAATTCGAACGTGTTTGGAGCTCAGCAACTCAGCGAGGGGACCGATCCGATCGGGTATCTTCGTATCGACGATGATCAGTCGAGTCACCTTCGCGAGATCGATCTCCTTGACGCGCTTCGGTTCCACCGGACGGAACGCTTCGATAAAATCCCTGACCTTCTTCTCCTGGGAACCGGGGAAGACGATCGCCGCCTCCGGATACAGCTTTTTCGCAGCGACCATGGATGCGAGCGAATCGAAATCGGCATTCAAGTGAGACGTGATGATATCCACACCTTCATTGTACCAGATGCGGCGAGAGAGGACGTGCCTACGCGGAAGAACGAACGACGATCTGGTCGCGACCTTTTCGCTTCGCGGCGTACAGGGCGTTATCCGCCAGACTGATGAGATCGTCGAAATGTTTTATCTTCTCGTCGGGGAACCCCGATATCCCGAAACTGGCGGTAATCGTGTGGCCTTTTCCCAGGTGCGGGAATTGCGTCGACGTGATCATCTTCCGGAGACGTCGGGCCTCGACGATGGCTCCGTCGAGGGGAGTCTGCGGGAGAAGCAGGATGAACTCTTCACCGCCGTAGCGGGCGAAGAGGTCCGATTTCCTCGTATGCCGCTTCACGAGCTGCGCGAAATCCCTGAGAACGCAGTCGCCGACCCTATGCCCGTAGGTATCGTTGACCTTCTTGAAGTAATCGATGTCCATCATGACGCAGCTCAGGGGCAGGTGGTATCGCTCGGCACGATTGAATTCCTCTTCGAGCCGAGAGTAGAAGTACCGTATGTTGTAGACCCCCGTCAGATAGTCCGTGACCGAAAGCTTCTCGAGGTTCCCCCTCTCCCGGTCGAGCTTCTGAAAAAGGAACGCGTTGTAGAGGGCGTTCGACGCTGCATTCGCGAGCGCCACGCAAAAGTCCACCTCGCGTTTCGAAAAGGAGTGGTGGACGCGCGACATCCGCAGGACCATCGTCCCGATGACTTCCTCCCTGAAGAATATCGGGATCACGAGAATCGACTTGATGCCGAGGGGCGCAATGAGTTCTCTCACGCCTTTCATGATCGGATTCTTCTGGGCGTCCTGGATGATCACGGGCTTCTTGCTCGAGAGCGCCGCGGAGATCTCCGGGTACTTCCTGAGGTCGAGACGCAAATTCGTGAGGGTAGGATCCTCGAACGTCGCGAGGACCCGCGCAAACCTTTTCTCTTCGAGATTGACGCTGATCATGGAGCATCTCGTGGCGTGGAGCACCTCCGAAATCTTTTTCACGACGAGGTAGAGCACCTCTTTCGGGTTGAGCGTCGAAGAAGCGAGGTAGGTGAGTTCCAGGAGCGTCTCGAGGTCCTTCTTGTCCCGATAGAGGTTCTCGATGACGCTGCTCCTGTAAATGAGGGTTTTGAGTTTGTGATCGAGTTCTTCCTCGTAAAACGGCATCACGAGATAGCAGTCGACGTTGGACTTGATCGCGGCGTGAATCCCTTTCGTCTGATCTCCGGAGATGATGGCGATCACGGGACAGGAGATACGCAATCCCTGCAGCTGGGTCAGGATATCGGGGCTGTTGACCATGAAGACCGACGGTTTTTTCTGCTCGATCTCCTCTCCGAGCGAGCGCTTGCCCTCACCGAAAAAATGGACCGTGTAGTACCGCCGGCGACGGAAGAACGACTTGAGGAACCGGATGACCGATTCGTCCTTTTCATATACGAGAACCGTCTTTTCCACGGAAAGAATATAACAAAAAAATGAAAAAAAACCAAATCCTTTTTTTTTCGGCAACGTCACGAAACTACAATGACAAGACATCGTGGCATCGCTCCTCGCCGGGCTTCGGCCCGCGGGAAATGCTGCCCTGAGGCATCCGCATGATAAGACTATGGGAAGGATACGTTTTCTCTAACACGCGCGGGAAGCACGAACGACGGGACAGAGGAGAAATCCGCAGCCGGAAACGACGGGTACTATTTCCGAAGTTTCTTGCGGAGCGACCGTAGGTCGAGCGTATTCAGAACATCGCCCTTTTCGACCCATCCCCGTCTCGCGATCGCAACGCCGTATTCCATGTACTCGAATTGGTGCGTGACGTGCGTATCGGTACTGATGACGAGCCTCACGCCCATCTCCCTGGCCGCCCGGGCGTGCGCGTCGTTCAGATCGAGTCTGAGCGGGTAGGCATTTATCTCGATCGCCGTTCCCGTCTCCGCAGCTACGTTGAGCAGTTCCTGCATATCCACCTCGTACGGGTCCCGCTCCCCGATGAGCCTCCCTGTCGGGTGCGCGATGATCGACACGTGGGGATTCCTCATCGCTGCGACGAGCCTCCTCGTCATCTGCTCCTTCGACTGCTTGAAACCGGAATGGATCGATGCGATCACGATATCCATCTCCCCGAGAATCCTATCGTCGAAATCCATGCTCCCGTCGCCGCGTATGTCAACCTCGACTCCGGCAAGGAGCTGGAACCCCTTCAATTTCTTGTTCAGGGCTGCAATCTCCCTCTTCTCCTCGAGGAGTTTCTCCTCGCTGAGGCCGCGCGCTATCCCGAGCCCTTTCGAATGGTCCGTGATGGCGAGATAGCGGTACCCCCTTTTCCTCGCCTCCGCGACGAGTTCTTCGAGATCGTGGCTCCCGTCGCTCCGCTTCGTGTGGACGTGAAGATCCCCCTTAATGTCGGAAAGTTCGATGAGGCGGGGTAACGTTCCCGAGAGGGCTGCCTCAACTTCCCCCGTATCTTCCCGCAGTTCCGGCGGTATGAACGGCAGGCCGAGCAGTCTGTAGACATCCTCTTCTTTTTCGCCGCCCAGTTTCTTCTCGTCCTTCTCCCGAAAGATGCCGTATTCGTTGATCTTGAGCCCGGCCTTCACCGCCATTTCCCTGAGGCGGATGTTGTGCGACTTGCTGCCGGTGAAGTACGCGAGTGCGGCACCGAAACTCTCTTCCTCGACGACACGGAGGTCAACCTGGATCCCCGTGTGGAGAATGACGCTCGATTTCGTCGGCCCCTGCATGAGAATGTCGCGAACCTGCGGGAGGCGCGCGAACGCGTGCATCACCCCTTTCGGATCGCGAGACGTCGCGAGAATGTCGATATCTTTCACCGTTTCCTTCCAACGCCGCAGGCTCCCGGCGATCTCGATCCGATTCACCGGCGCCTTTGCCTGCATCTGATCCACGATCTCCTTCGCGACGGGCAGCACTTTTCCGAGCGGTTGCCTCTCCTTACCCCGCTTGAGCATCTCGAGCCCCTTGATGATGTTCTCCTCCGTCTTATCCTTGATGCCGGGCAGCGTGACGAGCTTGTGCTCCTTCGCCATGCGTTCGAGGTCCCGAAGGTCCGTGACGTGCAACTGCTCGAAGAGGAGCTTTGCGGTCTTTGGACCGAGGCCCGGCACCGAGAGCAGGAGGCTGAGCCCTTCGGGCACCTCCTTTCTGAGGTCTTCATACGCCTGGATTTTGCCGCTCCCGCAAAACTCGAGAATTTTCGCCGCAAGATCGCGCCCGATGCCCGGGATCTTCAGCAGATCATCTTCGGAAGCGGCAGCGACGTCCGTGGAGAGATTCTCGATATTGAGGGCAGCCCGCCGATATGCACGGATTCTGAACGGATTCTCCCCCTTAATTTCAAGAAGATCCGCCATATCAGAAAAAATTCGCGCAATCTCCTGGTTCTTCATACAAAAAGTATAGCAAAAAAGCGCTCTTGCGGCGATAAGTAGCTCGCGTTCGCCCAGATCGGAGAAAGGGAAGGAAAGACGGCGAGAGGGAACAAGCGATGGAGGGATTCGGGGAAAAACCGGCGGGACCGACAAATACGTCCGTTTCCCCATTCATCGGGCTCTTGAAATCGATACCGAAATTGATAAAATAGAATTAACTGAAAGACAGACATGCGAGACCCAGAACGGCTTAAACCTGAGGATCGAGCAAATATTATGGGACGCGGGAGTGGGATGCGGTGAGCAGGCCTTCAGAAGCGAGAAGGAAGCCTAAAGCATCTCCCGAAGCATCCAAGCTGTAAAAGAGCTCACGGTTTCCGTTTCTGGGATCGCATTCAAAGTATTCGGGAGCCCCGTAAGGGCAAGGAAGAGACGGTGAGCTGCGATCGCCGTCCGAAGAAGTGCAAAGACCCTTGCGGGGCTCTTTTTAGTTTTTCGACGGAGCGTTCGCCGCTATCCCGAAACGGGCAGGTCAAAAGTGCGGATGCCGCATTGGACGTGTCAGATCATCCGCGAGGAATCGCGTCTCCTTTTTTGCTTAATGTTTGAATGCCCTCTGCCCCGTGAACACCATCGTGACTTTCGGGTTCGCTTCGTTACAGGCGATGATCGACTCGAAATCCCTCTCGGATCCGCCCGGATGGACGATCGCCGTGACGCCTTCTCTGATCCCGACGTCGACGCCGTCACGGAAGGGGAAAAAAGCGTCGGACACCATGACCGATCCGATGAGCCCGCCTCTCTCCGCCTTCGTTTCGTCGTCTATCTCGGTCAGATCGCGTCGGCTCCGCCTGCCGTTGCGGACCTCGAGCTCGAATTCCTTGTAGCCGATGCCGTATTTCCTGTAGCAGAGCGCATCAGCGTATTTCGTGTACGCCTTGAAAACCGCAATCTCGGCAACGCCGACCCTGTCCTGTTCCCCGGTCCCGATGCCGACGGTTACGCCGTCCTTCACGTACAGGACAGAATTCGAGGTGACGCCCTGTTCGATGAACCACCCGAAGAGCATATCCTCGTACTCGCGGTCGGTCGGCTGCCTTTCGATACTATATTCTTTCCCCTGATACGTTGCCCTCGCGGGCAAAAAATCTTCTTTTGACTGTATCCTGTTGAGCGGCGACTGCTGCACGATGATGCCACCGTCCATGAGAGACTTGAAATCCACGAATCGCAGAGTTCGATATCGCGCTAACTGGTCTATCCTGCTTATCCGCACGATCCTCAGGTTCTTCCTCTTCGCGAGCACCGAGACCGTCCCCTCTTCGAAATCGGGGGCGGCAACGACTTCGAGATAGTTCCTGCTTACCATCTCCGCCGTCTCCTTGTCCATAGGTCTGTTGAGGACGAGGCACCCGCCGAAGGCCGCGATTCTGTCGGCCATATTCGCTTTCTCGTAAGCCTCCGCGAGCGTCGTTCCATACGCCGCCCCGCACGGATTGTTGTGTTTCAGGATGATTGCAGCGGGTCTCTCCATAAGATATCTCATGATGTTGAGCCCGTTGTCGAGATCCGTGAGGTTGATCTTGCCCGGATGCTTGCCCGCCTGGATCATGTCTTCTTCCGATATGCTGCTCACCAGTCCGTTTCCGGGCTCGATGAACTGGCAGGCGCCGAGAACGAGATTCCCGTTCACGAGTTCGTAGAGTGCCGCTTCCTGCTCGGGATTCTCCCCGTACCGAAGCCCTTTTTCGATCAGCTCCCCCGTCTTTTCGTCCGGTATCTTCCACGTCCTCTTGCGGTAGAAGAGCGTCTGATCGCCGAATTTCACGATCACCTCGCCGGGGAAATGATCCTCCATGATCGTGCGGTACATCTTTTTTATATCCCGCATACCCCCTCCTTTACGCCATGAAGACCCGCTCTGCGCGGCTATTTCTTGAGATACTCCGGCTTCACCTTCAGTCCGTCCTCGAGCAGAAGCAAAAATTTGATGTACGTAAAACCGAGCTTCATTAACGCGACGTCATCCGTTTTTATCTTTTCGACGACGTCCCCGTCGATCTCGAACACCTCGAGGAACTTACTCTCGAAGACGTAACGCCTGAACCTGTCGATGTCGTAGAATGCCGTATAGACCTGGGCTTGCTGGTTGGAGTCGAGTTCCTTGAGGAGTGGATTCCTTCGAAGCTGGATCTCTTTCCATTCTCGATTCATGTCATCGTAGAAACTCGCCTCCTGGTCATCCTTCCATGACTGGATGGTCCACTTCGTGTCCTCCTGATACCCGAGGCAGTGAGGCTCCCGGATGAAAAAGTAGAATTCCTCGTTGACCGGACCCTGTTCGGTCTGCTTCCGCAGAATGCCCTGCCCGACAGGATAGTACCGGCAGTTGGCGGGCCTGTCCGTGTAAATCGTGCACCCCTCGGGCGTGACGAACGGACATCGTTTATGCTCGTCATCGAGCATCTTCAAACGAACGAGTGGCTGTTTCGATTTCTCGTCGAGTTCCATCGTCGTGTACTTTTCCAGGAATTCTTCGGAGGATATCCCGAGCCTCTTCTTCATCCTGATAATGTCATACGGGGTCAGCAGGATATTGATATTGCTGCAACACTTCGTGAAACAGACTATGCCCTTGTGACATCTGAACTTAAACTCCGATTTCAGAGAAAGCTGGGTTGGCTCAACATCTTTCATGCTTGGTAACGGCATCTTTTTCTTCAATCCTTTCTTTCTGCAGTCGCTGACAGAAATAGTATGGTATTCAGAACCCTTCGCCAAGAGCGCAACGAGTGAAAATCAAACGCCATCCCGTCGTTCTCCGACTTGACCCCGTACCGAGTATGGTACAGGCTCCCGAATCTACTCTTCGACAAGCTCAGGGTGACATTTTGTCATGGTGAGCTTGTCGAACCATAGATTGCCGATCACATGAGGCAATGACAAATATAGGGAAGCAACTCATCCCTCGCGCCAAGAGCACAGGGAGTTCTTGCTATGCTTTTTTAAACACATTTTCCGGGATAACGGACGTGTACTGTAAAAGTACCGTCTCATATTCCTGTAAAACTGTCTTCATTATAATAAAAAAGGCCGGCAGAAATCTCTGCCGGCCTTCGCGCTCATCGAGACCTAAATGAGAGGAACAATGAGCAGAGCCACGATGTTGATAACCTTGATCATTGGGTTAATAGCCGGGCCCGCCGTATCCTTATAAGGATCTCCGACCGTGTCACCCGTAACAGATGCTTTGTGACCATCGCTCCCCTTCTTATGGAGGACTCCCTTGGCATCGACAACACCGTCCTCGAATGACTTCTTCGCATTATCCCATGCTCCTCCGCCGGACGTCATCGCAATCGCCTGGAAAAGACCTGTCACGATGCTCCCGATGAGGACGCCGCCGAGGGCTTCCCGACCGAGGAGAAATCCGACGGCAATAGGTGCGACAACCGGGATGAGCGCAGGTACCATCATCTGCTTAATAGCTCCCTTCGTGACGATATCGACGCAGGTTCCGTACTCCGGCTTCGCCTTGAACTCCATGATACCGGGTATCGTCCTGAACTGCCTCCTCACCTCTTCCACGACGCCGCCGGCAGCCTTCCCGACCGCCTCCATCAGGAGCGCACCGAAATAGTATGGGAGGAGACCGCCGATGAAGAGTCCCACCAACACGAGTGGATTGGAAAGTTCGAACGATAACGCTTCGCCAAATGAACGTGAATATTCAGCGAAAAGAACGAGCGCAGCGAGTCCGGCCGAACCGATCGCATATCCCTTGGTGACAGCCTTCGTGGTGTTTCCCACAGCATCGAGAGGATCCGTGATCTCACGAATCTCCTTCGGCAACTCGGCCATCTCCGCGATACCACCCGCGTTGTCGGTAATCGGTCCGTAGGAATCGATCGCAACCACGATACCCGTCATCGAAAGCATCGAAACGGCTGACAACGCAATCGCGAAGAGTCCGGCGACCGCCTGCTCCTGCTGTATATTCACAAAACCGCCAGCTCCGATATAGTACGCCCAGACGATCGCACCGCAGATGACGATAACGGGCAACCCGGTCGACTTCATGCTCACGGCAAGACCGGCGATTACGTTCGTTGCATGCCCGGTCAAGCTTGCCTGCGCGATGTGCTTGACAGGAGCGAAACTCTTGGACGTGAAATACTCGGTGATCATCACGATGAGCCCCGTCAAAATGAGTCCGATGAGCGCCGTGGTGAATACGCCCATCTGCGTGAATGCGGGGTTCACATTGGGGAGACCCAGGAACCATCCGGAGACAAAGTAGAACGCGATGGCCGCGAGAATACCCGAGACCGCCAAGCCTTTGTAGAGCGCGCCCATGATGTACTGGCTCTTGCCGAGGCGGACGAAAAAGGTTCCGATGATCGAAGCGATGATCGAGATGCCGCCGATGAGGAGAGGAAATTCGACCCACGGGCTTCCCGGCCCGAAGGCTGTCTTCGCAAGCAACATTGCGGCGACGACCGTCACGGTATACGTTTCATAGAGGTCAGCCGCCATTCCCGCGCAGTCACCCACGTTGTCACCGACGTTATCGGCGATAACGGCGGGATTCCTGGGGTCATCCTCGGGAATTCCGGCCTCGACTTTACCGACGAGGTCCGCGCCGACGTCGGCCGCCTTCGTATAGATGCCTCCCGCGATACGGGCGAAGACGCTCATCAGCGAGCAACCGAACCCGAGACCGACGAGCGCGTGGAATGCTTCGTCACCGACCGCGGACTTTGCGATAAAATAGTAGCCCGCGATGCCGAGTATGCCGAGGCCGACCACCATGATCCCCGTCACGGATCCGCCTTTGAACGCCACATTGAGTGCCGCTGCCAGCCCTTTGTACGCAGCCTGTGCGGTACGAACGTTAGAACGCACCGTTACCATCATGCCGATGTACCCTGCCAGAGCGGAGCCCACCGCACCGATGACGAAACCGATCGCCGTCCACACACCGAGGAAAAACAGCAAAACGGTAATCACGACTCCGACCATGGCAACCGTCGTGTACTCCCTTCTGAGGAAGGCAACCGCGCCTTCCCGGACCGCATCGGATATCGCCTGCATCCGCTCGCTACCCTTGTCCTGCTTGAGAACCCAAGAAGCAGTGATCAATGCGTAAGCGACGCCGAGTGCGCCACATGCTAATGCAAACAAGACGATATTGCTCATACGTACCCTCCTTTTTCAATCATGCGTACCCTGTGAGTTGCCAGTGAAAAGGAAAATGTCTTTGCCGACCTTTCACCTCCCTCCTCTCTTTCGATTTTTCTCACAAAGGAATTCCTACGTGATCTCGACATCCCTTTCCGTTGCCTTCGCGAAAACCATGGCGGTTGCCCGGTAGAGCATGTGTGCCATCTTCGAGAACGGTGCATAGGCGAAGAGGAAAAAAACCACGACGAGATGGGAAAAATAGATCAAGTACGACGGTAACGCCAGGTCAGCCAATCGGAACAGTTCGGAAAGAATGCCGGTCGCCATGACCGCGAAAATAATATAGATGAGAAGCCAGTCGTAATAACTCCCCTTCCCGGCCTTCGCCTCGTTCTTCTTCCTGTTGTTCATCACCATGAGAATGCCGACGAGCAGCATTACGGCGCTGATGTTCGCGAGCCACTTCATGGGATCCGTCAGCGGATACGGCGAGGGTCCCCGCAACCAGGAATACGGCGTCTTCCCCATCGCGTGCATGATCTCGTACCCGTACAGGTAGAGCACCGCCCACGCGGTCGTGATCGCGAGGCCGATGAAACTGAAGAAGACGAGCATGTGCGAAAGCTTTCGCGACTTCGTCACGTTGCACTTTTCGAACCGCTTGTGGGCCAGGATCTCGCCGATGGTCGCCGTTATTGCGCTCCCGATACCCCCCTTCGGCTGCAATCCGGTGCTCCGGATCATATCTTTCCAGTAACGGGATACTCCGATGGCGAGCGAGGCGACGGCGAAAAAGAAGACCGGTACGAATACCCCGTCGATATAGTACGATTTGATCAGGGAAGAGTAGGCAATCTTGCCCTCTGCATTGCGGATGCTCTCCAGATTGAGGTGACCGAGACCGGCGAGGATGAGGAGAAAGATCACCACGGGGATAGCGAGGAGGAGGACGAGAGATCCGGGGTTCCCGACCGCCTTCCCGAGGAAGCGGGGAACGGAGTAGTTCTCGATCGAGAGCTTCCTCACCGCGTTGAGTACTTCACCCGGCTTCGCGCCGCGCGGGCAGTACGCCGTGCAGTCGCTGCATTGGTGGCAGAGCCAAATGTCGGGGTTGCCGAACAGCTTATCCTTCATCCCCCACTGCGCGTAAATCATCTCTTTTCTCGGGAAAGGATCGTCGCTCGGCGTGAGGTTGCAGACAACGGAGCAGGTGGCACACTGGTAACATCTCTTCAGCGATTCGCCGCCGCTCTTTATGATCGCGTCGACGAACTCGAGGTCAGGGGTCACGGTCACACCGGTAAACGGCTCGGGGGGAGCAGCCGCTTCCGGAGTAGCCGTCGCCTCTGCGGTTACTGCTTGGGCTTCCTTTTTTTCTTCTGCCATATCTCTTCCTCCAATCCTATTCTAAAATTCCTTGAACGGATTAGGTCCTATCTCTTTAACCCTTTCCACAAATTCATTGATCATTTCCGGAAGTTTCGGGTACTCGTCGATCGCCACCTGGAGCAGTTTCACGCGCTCCGCCTCGAGCTGCAGTTTGTTGAGCGTTTCGCCGACCTTGCTGAAGCGGTAATTCGCGAGCTCGCTCCCTTTCACGAAATGGCATTGGTAATTCTCTCCGAATTTGCACCCCATGAGGAGGAACCCGTCGACGCCCTTCGAGAAGGCGTCGGCGATCCAGACGAGGTTCATCCCGCCGAGGCACCTCATCGGGATGAAGCGAATGCACGGATCGATTTTATGACGGTTCATGGCGAGGGTATCGAGTGCGGGATACGCGTCATTCTCGCAGGCAAGGCATACGATCCTGAACTCTTCTTCCGGCACGTCGATCGCCTTGATCATTGATCCGATGATATCGACGCTATAGTCCTTGAACGAAACGATGCGCTCGGGGCACGCGCCCATGCACGTACCGCATCTCCTGCATCGATTCACCTTGTAGTAAGGGATGCCTTTTTCATCTTCATCGATCGCTCCGAAAGGACATTCTTCCGTGCACCTCTTGCACGCCGTGCAACGGATGAGCTGCGGATCCGGGAAGGTGAGATCCCATGCCCTCGGATGGACCGAAATGCCTTTCGCCACGTGGTCGATACACTGTATCGCTTTGAAGGCGGCGCCCACGGCATCCTCCTGCGCGTCCGTCATGTTCATCGGCTGCCTCACGGGACCGCACGCATAGATTCCCGTCCGTCTCGTCTCGTACTGAAAGCAGATGAAGTTCGAATCCGCGAAACCGCACGCACCCTCGAGAGAGGGGATTTCGGGCCCCTGCCGGTAGGTCAGGTTGAGAATGAAGTCGGGCTTCGGCGTCGATTCAAGGTACGCCTTTCTCGCTTCGTCGCCTTTCGACGCGGCGACGGCCAGTCCGTCGAGATACTCCTGCGGCGCCCTTGTCGTCGGTACCATCCCTGTCGCGAGCACGACGAGGTCGGCTTCCACCCTCACCTTTTCACCGAGGAGCGTATTTTCCATCTCCACGAAGAGATTTCCGTTGCCCGCATCGGAAACGCCTTTCACCTCCGCTTTCGTCAGCATGATGCCAGGATCATTCTGCGCTTCCCGGTAAAAGGCCTCGAGTCGTCCGGGCGTCCTCATGTCCTTATAAAAAATCATTGCCACCGCATTCGGATTCTGCCGCACGTAACGAGCCTGTTTCAGGGACGTCGCGCAACACATGGAGGAACAGTAGGTGAGGTGATTCGCGTCACGCTGGCCGGCACATTGAATGAACGCGACCTTCGTCGCGTCTCTGCCGTCCGACGGCCTCGCGATCGTCCCCTTCCGCGCGATCTCCTCGAATTCGACGTTCGTGACCACATTTTTAAACTTGCCGTACCCGAGATAGTCGAGTTTCGTCGCATCATAGGGCACCCAACCGGTAGCGAGGACGATGGCCCCGATCTTTACCGTTTCGGTTCCCGACGCCCCTGAAATCGTCACGTCGAACAGACCCGGCTGACCCTCCGTCTTTTCGACTCTCGACGATTTGAAGACTCTGATGTTGGGATGCGCCTCGACCCGCTGGATGACCTTTTCTATATCGGTATCGACAATGACGGGATTAAAATTCCGAACGGGGATTTTTTTGTACAGTTTATTCGCGAACCCTCCGAGCCGCGGCTCCTTCTCGACGAGGACGACTTTGTACCCGGCCTCGGCGGCCTCAAGTGCAGCCGTCATTCCGGAGATGCCTCCCCCGATGACGAGGATATCGGAACTCAGATTTTCGAGTATCGCCGGCGTCGGGAGGTCCGACTTCTCAGCCTTCACGACGCCCATCGTGATATAGTCCTCCGCCAATGCCTGTGTTTCATCGTTATTCGGCTCCTGTGTCCAGGCAACGAACTCGCGTATGTTGACGCGCTCTATCAAGCACCCCGGGAAATCGAACTCTTCATACTTCACGCGAGGAGAGCAGGCAGCGACGATGATCGTGTTCACGCCGCCTTTTTTGATGTCGTTCTTGATCATCTGCAAGCCGTCGGGACTGCAGAGGATATCGTGCGCTTTAATGTCCTCTTCCTTGATCTTCCCCCTCTTGGCGGCTTTCGCGAGTTTCTCTATGTTGACGGTCTCGGCTATCCCACATCCTTTGCAAATGTAAACCCCGAATTTCTTTTCCATCCCCTACCTCCTCTTCACGCTCTGGATGCTCTTTATTGCGGCCGCCGTTGCATCCTGAACCGACCGTGCTACGTCGGCAGGGCTCTTCATCGTGCCGACGGCATAAAAACCTTTTCTCAGGGTTGTATCATCGACGAGTCCGTCCGAGGAATACGGGACACCTATCCCCTGCGCCAAACTGCTCGCTTCCATCCCGGTTGCGAGAACGACCATGTCGAACTTTGTCTTGACCTTCCCTCCGGCGTAAATGTCTTCCACGTCGACGACAACATCGCCGCCGGGTTCCTCCGAGACGCCCGCCACCTTTCCTTTAATGAAAGCAACGTTCGGATCTTCCTTGACCTTCCAGTAGAATCTCGGCTCGTAGAGACCAGGTGTCCTGATATCGATATAGTAGATGGTCACTTTCGCGTCTGGGTACTGTTCTCTGATATAGAGGGCGTGTTTGAGGGATGCGAGGCAACAAATATATGAACAATACGGGAGGTGATTTTCGTCCCTCGACCCGGCGCACTGCACAAACGCAACGTTCTTGACGGGTTTCCCGTCGGAGGGCCGGATGATCTTTCCCGCGGTCGGTCCGTCCGCGGAGGCCATTCTCTCCAGCATCATGTTCGTCACGACGTTCTTGAAACCCCCCGACCCGAGTATGTCCAATTTTGCCGGGTCATAAGGATTCCACCCCGCGGCGAGAATGACCGCGCCCACGTTCAGGGATATCGTTTCCGGTTTCATCGCAAAATCGATCGCGCTGTACTTGCACGCATCGAGGCATGGTTTCTGGCAATCTTTCTGACACGCGGTCGCGTCGATGACGTACTGGAAAGGAAACGCCTGCTCGTGCGGAAGGTACGCCGCTTTCGACTGGTTCATGCCAAAATTGAAGTCATTATTCCTGTAAGACGGGCACGCCTGGGCACAGGCATCGCATCCTACGCACTTATCGTTCACGTAACGCGGCTGGATCTTTATCGTCACGTCGAAATTGCCCTCGTCGCCTTTTATCTCCTGGACCTCGGCGAGGGTGTACCATTTCACAAGCGCATTGTTCCGTATCCTCTTGAACTGAATCTCAAGGCCACAGTTTGGCGGGCAGAGCTTCCAAAAATACTTGTTCAGCTGCGCTACCCTTCCGCCCAGGTACGGATTTTTCTCGACGATATGCGCCTCCAGTCCTGCTTCTGCCACCTCGACCGCGGCGGTGAGGCCGCTCATACCGCCTCCAATCACCAGAACTTTCTTATTTTCTGCCATATCGACCCTCCTTTAGGGCAGTAAACCACAAAGAGCGGGTTATCCCTTCGCGTGCATAACCTTCTCTTTGTAACTTACTCTGCAAGACGGGGCATATTATAGCACACCTGTCAACAAAAATCTTTGCCAGGATACATAAAAAATGGGGGAGGTTTTACCCTCCCCCACAGGATGAGCTGCTTACGGGAAAATCTGTACGTACGGCACTTTCTTGAACTCCCAGGTGTTGGTCTCGGCGTTGTACCTGGAATTGGTGAAGCACTTCCAGTTGGCGTCGTCGATCTTGTTGAAGTCTCCTCTGTAGTAGTAGCCAGGATACCTGGACTCTTCCCTGAAGAGGATATGGCGCGCGTGCGCTTCGACCGCCAGGACTCTGTGGTAGTTCTCGAAGCACCGTAACAGCTCGTGCAGGTTCGCAGCAGCCATATGGTTGCAGTCCTCTTTGAGCAGTTCGAGCTTCTTGAGGCCTTCCTCGAGCATGGTCTTCGACGTCATGTACCACGTCGCGCAGCCGCCAAAATACTCGTCGGCGATCTTCATCAATCTCGCCTGGATCGCTTTCGGTCCGATGAAATACGGGTTGATTTGCGGATCGGTGGTGTAGGTCTTGTATTTCTCGTAAATTTCGAATGGCAGATAGAGTTCCGCTGCGATCTCGTCGAGCGTCATCTTGGGATCAGGCTTGTAGTCCGGATGGTCGAGGATGTATGCAATGGCAGCCTTTGCCGCAATCCTGCCCTCCGCGTGAGAACCGGAGGAGAATTTGTGTCCCGATGCCCCGACAACGTCTCCCGCCATGAAGAGTCCGGGAACAGTCGACATCCTGTTGTAACCCCATGACCACTCCGGAGGCGTCCCCGGGATGTCGCCAGGACCGCTGACCCAGAAGCCCGCGCAGCCGGCGTGCGACCCGAGGAGATACGGCTCGGTCGGCATGATCTCGGACGGCATCTTCTCCGGCTCAATGTTGTTGGCCGCCCAGAGGGACGCCTGCCCGATAGCCATGTCGAGGAAGTCTTCCCACGCCTCGGCTTCGAGGTGTTTCAGCTTCTTCTGTCCCGCTTTCTCGCCGAGCTGACCGATGATCCTCTCGGAGAACTCTTTCATTGCGGTATGGGTGTTCATGAGGATCGGGCCTCTCCCGTCCTTCATCGCCCTCATCATGAGATGGTTCCTGATCGCCGTGCCGAGGTTCTTTGCGTAGTCTCCGTAGCGGGCGACTGCATCATCGAAGTACTCCTTATCGGCACAGTAGTCGTTCCCGTAGGAATCGGTCGCCTTCGCCTTGAAGAAAAGGAACCACGCGCCGACGGGACCGTACCCGTCCTTGAACCGCGCGGGAACGAACCTGTTTTCCATGAGCGTCATCTCGGCGCCGGCCTGCATACCGAAGGCATACCCGGAACCGGCACAGAAGACGGGGTACCAGGTCCTCCCCATACCCTCGCCGACCGACCTCGGTCTGAAGCAGTTCACCGCGCCAGCCGTCGCGCAGACCATTGCCTTGGCTTTGAACGAATAGATCTTGTTCTCGCGAACGCTGAACCCGACGGCCGCTGCCACGTTCTTGCCATTCTTGTCCATGACCGCCTTCACGATGAAGACTCTCTCGAAGTGGTTCTGCGGGATACCCGTCGCCGCCCTGTTCGACTCGAGGGCTTTCTTTGCGGCCTCGGCGACAACTACTTTGTACGACTCACCGTTGATCATGATCTGCCATTTTCCGGATCTGCACGGGACGCCGCCGTCCTTCAGCATCGGCTTCCCCTGCTCCTTCGCTTCATGACCATCGATCGAGAA
>CAKZPA010000042.1 GCA_937138415.1 uncultured Nitrospiraceae bacterium
CCGGATCTGCACGGGACGCCGCCGTCCTTCAGCATCGGCTTCCCCTGCTCCTTCGCTTCATGACCATCGATCGAGAACCCGTCGTCGCCCTTTTTCCAGATGGGGAGTCCCCACTCCTCAAAGTGATGGACCGAGTCGTCGACGTGTCTGCCGAGATCGTAGACGAGATCTTCCCTGATGATGCCCATGAGGTCGTTGCGGACGTACTTTACGTAATCGGCAACCTTGTTTTCACCGACGTAGGTATTGATAGCGGAAAGACCCATTGCAACCGCACCGCTCCTGTCCGTCGCTGCCTTGTCGACCATGACGACCGTGAGCTTCTTCGGGTTCGCCCAGCGACATGCCTCAAAGGCTGCACCGCACCCGGCCATGCCGCCACCCATAATGAGCAGGTCGCACTCAACTTCCTGTACTGCCGGTTTCTGACAGTATGAAAATGTGCAGGTTTCTTTTTCCATGTCTGTTCACCTCCTTGGTTATTCAGTTCTCGCTGGGCCTGTAAAGAAGCCCGGCTCTTTGATCTTCGAAAAATCAGGCTCCGGCTTGCCCGCGTAAGGGTCGACAGAACCTTCAACGGTCGTTCTGATCGGGAATTTGAATCTCTTCGTCAAACCGTTCCGGAATTTGATCGTCCACATTATCGAGTCAGTTCCCCGAAGAGGGATCGTCTGGGATCCGAGCGGAACGAAGTCTGAATACCCTCTCACCTCGATCGCCTGCTGCGGGCAAATCTTTACACAGTTATAGCATTCCCAGCACTGCTCAGGTTCCTGGTTGTATGCTTTCATCTTCTCCCTGTCGAGCGCCATGAGGTCGTGCGGGCAGATGTACTGACAAGCTGTCTTGTCCTGAGCTTTGCAACCGTCACACTTTTCGGTAATCACAAAACTTGGCATGTAACGACACCTCCTTTTAGTTTAAGATCGAGTACATTCAGCTGAAAACCAAACGATAGCGCGTCCTTCCACCTCCTTTCCGTCGCTATTTCTCCACGGATTTCAGAAATTCATCCACGACGTCTACAGATTTATTCTCGATGACGAGATCGAAGATTTGATCCTTGATCTGGCGAGGAAGATTCTCTATGCTCCGGGTCGTCGCGGCATCGAACTTCGCCGTGGGGAAAATCTTGAGAATTTTGTCCCTCTGCTCGGCTGTCGCCGGCACGGCGATCACCTTCAACCCTGCGAGAACCTCTTTGCACATATCAGCGAGCCCTGCTGCCTGAATCTTTGCGAGTCTCTCCTCGTTGATCCATATGTTGATCGGAAATTTTTCTTCTGCCATGAGCGATCCCTCCTCGTAATTATTTCGTTCACATTATTGCAACGGTTCAATCGTGAATACCGGCTGTCTTCTCTTCAGGTAATCTTCCGTCACGAACGCATTGCCAAACCCGTACTTCTCCGCACACTCCATAATCATGTCGAAAACCTCAGGCCTGAAGATCCGCCGAGGTGGTTTCACCCCGTCTTGGATAATGCTTCTAATGAGCGTTCCGCTGAACGATGCCTTCTTGTCTTTGTGCCCGCAGAGACCCGAGTAGGTGACCTCGTCGCACACCGGGCAGAACCACCAGTCGAGGTTGAAGATGGGCTTTATCCTCAGGGAACCTTCTGGGAGCTTGCTGAAAATCCGGTGGGCGTCGTACGGGTCATAGTACGTGCCGACACCGGCGTGATCGCGCCCGAACATGTGATGGGTGCACCCGAGGTTAGTCCTCAAGCATGCATGGAATATTGCTTCTTTCGGCCCAGCATAGCGCATATCCCAGAGGGTGCATGTGGTTAAAAAGATATCCTCCCTGAAATACCCGTATTTCCCCTGAGCGTCCTGGCAGAGGATGATTGCTTCATCGATATAGTCGCCGGGTCTCTTTTCACCGATCATTGCATTCACCAGAATGCCACCACGCGGTTTATCCACCATCATCGACCCATAGGCTCCTAAGTATGCGCCTTTCATCAACCATTCATGGCCGGTATGCGGGACGTTTCTTGTCTGGTGATTAATGATCATCTCCCAGCCTTTTTCCTTAAATTTCTCCCTCATCTGTTTTGGGGTGAGCCAGTATTTCGTAAACGGTTCATTTATTTTCGGAGGATTCAGGAGGGTGATTTTTCCACCCAAAAACTTATCCTTGTACTGATACGTCCTCTTGACACCGGGATGCTTATCCTCCGTCGTCCCGTACACTTTCATCGCAACTTCTTTCACGTCCAGGGTGAAGATGTCCGTGATATCGAAGATAGCGAAAGGATTCCCCGTGTACGTGAGGAGCACCTCGTCGTACTGCTTGATGCCGGATTTCTCGAGTTCCTCGCTCGAAATATCGAAGACGATAGGAATGCTCCACACCGTCTTCCCATCCGCGAGGGTCATGTTGTTGCACACGGCTTCCACGTCAGCCTTCGTCATGAACCCTTCGAGCGGGCTAAAGAACCCATACGCAATGTCGATGATTTCCGTGGCCATCTGCAACCGCACGTCCAGCGTCTTCACCTTCGCTGCCTGCATCTCTGCGACTCTCTTGAGCGCGGCGTCCTTCGACATCACCCGCTCGACGATTTCTTTGCCGCCATGACCGATCATTTCCATGGTACGTCCTCCTTATTGAGTTAAATTTGCTCTCGACTACTTTCCTTCCAAGATGGCACAGATCTTAGCGAATATTTCTTCGATGCTCCCCGTGCCGGAGACGGACTTCAACAGACCTTTGCCCTTGTAATACCCCATCAGCGGTTCCGTCTGAGCTGTATACACCTCCAGTCTCTTCTTGATGGTCTCCTCTTTATCGTCGTCTCTCTGGAACAACTCCCCGCCGCATTTATCACACACCGCATCCTTATTGGGCGGGCTGAAATACACGTTGTACATCTGCCCGCACGACTTGCACGTCCTCCTTCCCGTAAGCCTCTTCATCAAGTCGTCGAACGGCACATCGACGCTGACGGCGCCCGTCAGCGGCATGTTCAGCGATTCGAGCATTTTGTCGAGCGCTTCGGCTTGCGCAGTGTTCCTCGGGAAGCCATCGAGGATATACCCTTTCTTGCAGTCGTCCTGTTTCAGCCTCTCTTCGACCATGCCGAGCACGACCATGTCGGGAACCAACTCCCCCTTGTCCATATAAGACTTTGCTTCCTTGCCGAGGGCCGTTCCCGCCGACACCGCGGCTCGCAGCAAATCCCCCGTCGAAATCTGAGGGATACCGTACTTTTCGATGAGCTTCTTCGCCTGAGTTCCTTTCCCCGCACCAGGCGCGCCAAGCAAGACAATTCTCATAATTCCTTACCCCCGTTCAGTTATTTGCGCGACTCAGCCTCTAAACAATACGCTACTGTGCCGTGTGTATCCGGGAATAGTGCAAAAAGAGAATAACTGTGTTATTTGTTAAAAATAATACTGCGTGGCAGAGCTTTTACTTAGAAAACGGACGTATAAAATATATTATCCGGCGCTATTTTAGTCAAATTCATATTTCTGATAGATCAATAAAAAATCCTTATCATTTGTGCGAGTGCCGTCATTTCCGCATCGCCCGGTTATCTTTCAGATGAACGAGAGGCGGCCGCCGCCAGGCGTTTCGCCAGAAACTGCTTGAACGCTTCGAGCGCTTTCCCCCTGTGGCTGATCGTATCCTTCTCGTCACGCGTCATTTCGGCAAACGTCCGCGCGTACCCATCGGGGTAAAAAATGGGGTCGTACCCGAACCCGAGGGAACCCCTCGGTTCTCTCCCGATAGTCCCGTCGACGGTGCCATGGAAGACATGCACCCCCTCGTTCGGTACGGAAAAAGCGATGCAGCAGACGAAGCGTGCTTTCCTCCGCTCTTCTTCGCGTAACAGGGAAAGTAATTTTTCGATATTTTTCCGATCGTTTGCCGGTTCTCCCGCGAAGCGCGCGGAATGTATCCCGGGGGCACCACCGAGTGCCGCCACCTCGAGCCCCGAGTCGTCGGCAAGGGCTGGTTTCCCGCTACACTGGGACGCTGAGACCGCTTTCTTAATGGCGTTTTCCTCGAAGGTCATCCCATCCTCCACGACCTCGGGGCATCCGGGGAAGTCATCGAGGGTAAAAATGGTGACGGGGAGCCCGACGGTAATTCTCCGAATCTCCTCCGCTTTCTTTTTGTTCCTCGTGGCAAGGACAATGTCCATGGGCTCCTCTTTACGATAACTTCCGTTCGACAGTATTCCAGAAGGCGCACTTATAATGCAAGACCGCGCGCCCCTCATCGGCTGGGGACCGCGCGCCCGCGGAAAGGTGTCAGCGGGAAGCCTTGAAAAAAGGGCAATCCTTCTGTTAAGCTTTCGAAATGTCTGAGGAGCTTAAGAGGGCTGGACTGCTTGTCCGAGCTGTCGCTAAGATCCTCGATTTCATCATCGTTCTTGCCCTGGGAGAGATTGTGCCCAAGGCAGGGTTTTACGCAGGCTTGGCCTATCTTCTTATCGGCGACGGTCTTTTCGATGGGAAGAGCCTCGGGAAAAAACTCGTCGGTCTGAAGGTCGTATCGGCGGTATCCCAGAAACCCTGTACGATCAGGGATTCAATACTGAGGAATGGCCTTTTCGGCGTCGGCTACGCCTTAACAAGGGTTTTCTGGATAGGGTGGATCGTCATCGTGATCGTATCGGTCTTCGAATTCATTATTATGCTCGGCAGCAGAGACCATATGCGCCTCGGCGATGAGATCGCGCGCACCCTTGTTCTCGACAATTCTCAGTCGGCATAGAGGGGGGAAATGTTCTTCCACAAGATACTCGGTTTATTTTCCAATGACCTCGCAATAGATCTGGGCACGGCGAATACCCTCGTCTTCGTGAAGGGGAAGGGAATCGTCTGCAATGAGCCCTCCGTCGTCGTCCTGCGGAAAGACGACAAGAAACCTGTCGCGGTAGGCGCCGAGGCGAAGAGGATGCTCGGCAAAACGCCTGCGAATATCATTGCCATTCGTCCCATGAAGGATGGCGTGATCGCCGACTTCGACGCCACGGGAGAGATGCTGAAATATTTTATTACGAAGGTCCATAACCGGAGAAGCTTCGTCTCTCCGAGAGTCATCATCGGTGTTCCTTCGGGCATCACGCAGGTGGAACAACGGGCCGTCAAAGACGCGGCACAGGTTTCGGGGGCCCGGGAGGTGTACCTGATCGGAGAACCGATGGCGGCGGCGATCGGTGTCGGACTCCCCGTGGGCGAACCCTCCGGGAACATGATCGTCGACATCGGGGGCGGGACAACGGATGTCGCGGTTATCTCTCTCGACGGCGTCGTTTACAGCAAAGCGGTGCGCGTGGGCGGCGACAAAATGGACGAAGCGATCATGGCGTTCATCAAGCGGAGGTACAATCTGATGATCGGCGACATGACCTCGGAACAGATCAAAATCAACCTCGGATCCGTTTTCAAAACCGAAGGCAGCGAGCCCCGCACGATGGAAATAAAGGGGAGGGACCTCATATCGGGCATCCCAAAGACGCTCACCATCAATGAGGACGAGATCAGAGAAGCGCTCACCGAACCGGTAAACGTCATCCTCGACACGATCAAGGTGATCCTTGAAAACACGCCGCCTGAATTGGCATCCGATATCGTGGACAGGGGAATTATCCTCGCCGGCGGAGGCGCTCTCCTGAAAGGGCTCGATCTCCTCATTCGCCAGGAAACCGGCCTTCCCGTCTATGTCGCTGAAGACCCTTTGACCGCTGTCGTTCGTGGTGTCGGAAAGATGCTCGATGAAATCGACCTCCTGAGAAGAGTCGCCATCAGTCTCTGATGCACAGAAAAAGGCTTTTGCTTTTTCTGTTTATCCTGTTCGCGTTCGGACTCATGACATACCAGGCAAACCGCCAACCGATCCTCCCGTTCCAATTTCTCGCAGAGCCCCTCCACATCCTATTCAATCTCAAGGAATCGGCCTGGGAATTCGTCACTTCCCCGTTCAGGAGGATGCTCATTAGAGAAGAGGAGAACCGACGGCTCATGGACGAGATCATGAAGATGCGGGAGGAACGACAGGTCTGGGAGGAGACGCGGCGCGAAAACGAGAAGCTCCGCGCACTCCTCGCCCTGAAGGAGCGGGAACGGCATTACGTCACCTCTGCTCGCGTGATCGCGAGAGGCACCGATCAGTGGTCGCACACGCTCGTTCTCGACAAAGGTTCCGCAGACGGGATCAAGAAAGACATGGTCGCTGTCACTGAACAGGGACTCGTCGGGAAGATCGCCGACGTCCGCGAGTCGTACGCATCCCTCTTGCTCGTCACCGATATCAGTTTCTCGGCGGCAGCTCGCTTGCAGGACGGCCGGACGGAAGGGATTCTCTCCGGAACGGGGTCGAAGATGTGCCAGCTGAAGTATATTCCTTATGACGAGGATGTCAAACCGGGAGGGATCGTCATCACCTCAGGCCTCGATTCTCTTTTCCCCGCCGGTATCCCATTAGGTCACGTAGCGAAAGTGAGCAGAAAGGAGAGCGGACTCTTTCAGTATATCGAAGTCGTACCTTCCGTCGACAATACTAAAATCGAAGTCGTCGCGATCATTGGGGGAGCGTGAGATATCTCTTGTGGGCAGTTCTCGGCTTCCTCTCTCTCGGTATCCAGGGGAGCATATCCTTCTTCACTGTTGCGCCTAACCTTACAGTGATTCTGGCGTGTTACGCAGGGATACATGGAGGAGAACACAAGGGGCTCTTCTATGGCTCTCTCGTCGGCATGATCGAAGACAGCCTCTCCGGCGCGCTTCTGGGCCCCGGTCTCCTGAGCAAAGGCCTCGCAGGCTATCTGGCGGCCGTGCTCTCTGGTAAACTCCTTGTCTGGACCCCGTTCGCCGGTGTGGTAACGCTCGCAGCACTGACGATATTCGACGGGTTCGCCGTGTACCTGACGAGGTGTCTCTTCCACGCGAAGCCGTCGGGCATCGTGGCTGCGGCAGTTGCCATCATGACGCAGGCCCTCTTGAACCTTCCGTTCGGCATCATTCTGAAGAAAAAAACGAAGACCTGAGCGGTACGGCACCCATGAAAGCACAGGCAGAAAAAGAAAAAATCTCCCTCATCGGCTATATCATCGTCGCGATCTTCTTCCTCCTCATCATGAGACTCTGGCAGTTGCAAATTCTGCAGGGAAACGAATACCGAAAGATTTCGGAATCCAATAGACTCAGAATCGTTCGGATACCCGCGCCGCGTGGGATTATCTTCGATAGGAATCACGTGCCGCTCGTGAAAAATTCCGCGTATTTCTTCGCGTCCGTTATCCCGGGGGAATTCGATCACGGGAAGCTGCCCGTACTCGCAAAGCTATTAAAAATGCCTGCAGAAGAACTGCTCGCCCGCTTGTCCGCCTCGCAGGCGACGCCTTTCGTACCGGCCAAACTGAAGCAGGGTCTGTCGCTCAAGGAAATTGCCTATATCGAGGCCCGGAAATCCGATATCCCGGGGTTGATGATTGAAGCCGAGGTGAGCAGGGAATACCCATACGGCGAACTCGGCGCTCATCTCCTGGGGTACCTCGGAAAGCCGAGCCCGTCGCAACTCAAAGAACCTTCCTTCAAGAATATCCCCCCCGATATGTTCGTCGGGCAATGGGGAATCGAGAAGCTCTACGACGCATCGCTCCGGGGCACGCCCGGGCAGAAGATCATCGAGGTCAACGCCCTCGGGAGACAATTGCGCCTGTTACAGGAGAGACCGCCGGTGAAAGGCGACGACCTCGTCATCAGTATCGACATCGACCTTCAGCGGGAGGCGGAAAGAGCGTTCGGCGACCGGGCCGGTGCATTGGTCGCCATAAAGCCGACGACCGGTGAAATACTGGGGATGGTCAGCAAGCCATCGTTCGATCCGAACCTCTTCACGAGGGGGATGAGCCGAGAGCAATGGCTGTCTATCGCAGCGAACAAAAAGAATCCGATGCTCAACAGGGCGCTCCAGAGCCAGTATCCGCCCGGATCGACCTTCAAGATCGTCACCGCTCTCGCCGGCCTTGAAACAGGCGCGATCACGCCGGACATGAAAGTCGACTGCCGCGGGGGCATTCTGCTCGGTAACCGCCGCTTCGGATGCTGGCGAAAGGAAGGTCACGGAATCCTTTCCCTTCACAGAGCGATCGTCGAATCGTGCGATGTCTACTTTTATGAAGTAGGAAGGCGCGTCGGCATCGACCGCATCGCCCAGTACGCGGCCGCTCTCGGTCTCGGTCAAAAGACAGGGATCGAACTCGGGAGAGAGCGGCAGGGAGTAGTCCCGAGCACAGCGTGGAAAAAAGAGACGAGCGGTATGCCCTGGTTCCCGGGTGAAACACTCAACGCTGCGATCGGTCAGGGATACGTAGCAGCAACCCCTCTGCAGCTCGCGTCCATGATGAGCGCCGTTGCAAATGGCGGTCTGAGGTACAAACCATCGTTCGTCGTGCACTCAGAACCCGCCATTGCGGGTCGGCTCACCGCAAACCCGTATAATCTCGAGATCATCAGGAAAGGTCTCTTCGGTGTCGTGAACGAGCGTTCCGGCACGGGGTGGGCCGCGAAATCGTATCTCACAACGGTAAGCGGGAAAACCGGCACGGCGCAGGTCGTCGCCCTGGGAAGAGGGGCGGGCGCCCTCCACGAGCGTTTCCAAGACCATGCGTGGTTCGTGGCCTTCGCGCCGCATGAACATCCTGAAATCGCTCTCGCCGTTCTGGTCGAGCACGGAGGGCACGGGGGAGCCGCTGCGGCGCCGATCGCCAAGACCGCGATAGAGGCGTACCTGCGCCCGAAACCCGCTCCAGACACCGCTGATCACTGAACCGAAAGGCGCAAAGAGAGGGAGAGATCCATCGTGGCGCAGATAATCGAGAGCAGCGGCGCGGCTGTTAGGTTATTATAGTACTGATGGGAATTCTCCAATGCATAGGGAACACCCCGCTCGCCTCTATCGAACTGAACCCGAATCCGAGAGTCCGACTGTTCGCGAAACTCGAGGGCAACAACCCCGGGGGATCGATTAAAGACCGCATCGCGCTCTCGATGATCGAAACTGCCGAGAGAGAGAAGAAACTGACGCGTGACAAGATCATCCTCGAGGCAACTTCAGGGAACACCGGGATCGGGCTCGCGATGGTGGCATCGGCGAAAAAATACCGCGTCAAGCTCACGATGCCGGCGTGCGTGAGCATCGAGAGGCGGCGGATCCTCGAGGCCTTCGGCGCGGAATTAATCCTGAGTCCGCCCGAAGAAGGCACGGATGGCGCCATAAAATTGGCCCACCGAATTCTCGCCGAGGATCCCGATCGGTACTTCATGCCGAACCAATTCGATAACGAAGCGAATGTCCTTGCTCACTATGAGACGACGGGGCGCGAGATCATCGAGCAGACCAATGGCAGTGTCACGCACTTCGTCGCCGGAATGGGGACGACCGGCACGCTCATGGGGGTGAGCAAAAGACTCAAGGAATACGACAAGAATATAAAAATAATCGGGGTCGAGCCTGTCGCGCACCACCGGATCCAGGGCCTGAAGAATATGTCGGAATCGATCCGGCCAAAAATATTCGACGAGTCGAGACTCGACGAACGATACCTCGTCAATGACGACGAAGCATTCGACACGACGCGGATGCTCGCGATCAAAGAAGGCATTTTTGCCGGCATGTCAAGCGGTGCCGCCATGCACATCGCCCTGCGGATATCCAGCGAGATCAAAGACGGTGTGATTGTGGTCATCCTCCCGGACCGGGGAGACCGTTACCTGTCCACATCGCTCTTCACGTCGGTCTGCGCGAAGTGCCCGCCCTGAATGATCAGCGTCGACCGGAGGGCACTGAGAAACTTCGACTGGCTGTCCCTCGCCGTGGCGCTCGCCATCAGCGTCATCGGCATCATGACGATCTACAGCGCGACACGGCCCCTGTCCGCTGAACCTCACCCGACGTTCTACCTCAGACAGATTATCTGGCTTTCGCTCGGTGTCTTTGCACTATTGGCAACCGCCTGGATCGATTACCTGTGGATCGACCGGTCGGCGCGCGTTCTCTACGCTATCGGTGTCGCACTCCTCATTCTCGTTTTTTTCCTGGGGAGAACCGGCATGGGTGCCCAGCGGTGGCTGAGCATCGGCCCCATCTCGTTCCAACCATCCGAATTATTCAAGATCGCCTACATCATCATGCTCGCGCACTACCTCAGCACGCTCAGAAGTCCGCTCGACGCGCGTTCCCTGCTGAAGGCGTTCTTTCTCCTGACGTTCCTGCCGTTTCTCCTGCTCGTTAAACAGCCCGATCTGGGAACCGGTCTGATCATCGTCATGATGTTCCTCGCGCTGACCGCGGCACGGGGGATGGAGAAGCGGGTCGCCGTACTCCTCCTCGTCCTGAGCCTGATATCGCTCCCGTTCCTCGGCAACGTGTTCTGGGAGGGACTGAAGGACTATCAAAAGAGCAGGCTCGTGGCATTTATCGAGCCTGAAACGGATCCGACCGGTATCGGTTATCAGCTCAATCAGTCGAAAATTACCGTCGGATCAGGTAAAGTTCTCGGCAAGGGATACCTGCACGGCACGCAGGGACCCTTCCGATTTCTCCCGGAAAAGCATACCGACTTTGTCTTTGCCGTCTTCGCGGAGGAGTGGGGGTTTCTCGGGAGCGTATTCCTGCTGACGCTCTACATGGTATTGATCCTGCGCGGTCTCGATACCGCGCTCAAGGCCAAAGATGATTTCGGACGGCTCCTCGCCCTCGGCATCACGTTCATGTTCATGATGTACCTCTCCATCAACATCGGCATGACTATGGGCCTGATGCCCGTCGTCGGAATTCCCCTGCCTTTCATGAGTTACGGCGGCACCGCCCTCCTCACCAATCTCTTGTGCGTCGGCATCCTCATCAGCATCAGGATGCACCGTTTCGAGCTCTTTCATTGATTCGCTTTCTTTTGGTATACTGTTCATTTATAATTAAAAAATATTTAAAAAGACTGCCCGCGGCCGACTGTAGACTGCTCAGTGTCTGTCCTGTCTCGAAGGCGGCGTAGCTCAGTTGGTCAGAGCATGCGGCTCATATCCGCAGTGTCCGGGGTTCAAATCCCTGCGCCGCCACCAGCATCATTACCAGGAAAAATTATGCGCCTGTATCGGGCGACGAGTGGTTCCGTGGGCAGCGATACCGTAAAAAGGAAGAGGCAAATACACCCGGTATCGGATCGCTCTCATTTTCGACATTTTCGTGAGGGGCATCGAGATGACGCGAAAGAATCACGGGCGGATGCCGTCCGTTATTTTTTCTTGTAGGTTATCGAAATCTTATAGGAAATATTTGCGTGATCAGCGGCGGGTGGGGTAACGCTTCCGGCACAGCGCAGCTTTCCTTCGGCCAATTTCTTACGATGCTTGATCATCTGAATAATCACCGGCGTGAGATCAAAGCCGCCGTCGAGGCACTCTTTTCTCATGCAATCCATATTGAAATAGGCGTGGCGCGACGGCCAGAAATGGATCGTTCGGGACATCAGAACCGGGTTCGCCGCATTCTGGTAGTATGTCATCTGCACGATGATGTCCGAAACATCGGGGAAGCGCTCGGAGATCAAACCGGCTTCGAGCTTGAGCTGCCTGTTCCTTTCGATTCTCTCAACGTAATTTTGTTTGTGTGCCATCGCATCCTTGCTGTTAAGGGAGCCCCTCCGGATGAAGGGGCTCCCTCGCATATCAACGTTTGACGACGTTAATTGCCTTTAACCCTTTCGGACCCTGCTAGCTGTCGAAGCTGACGAAGTCACCTTCCGCGAGGGACTTGAATCCGCTTCCCTGAATGGAAGTGTGGTGGACGAAGATATCGGTACCGTCGTCCCTCGTGATGAAACCGAATCCTTTGGAATCGTTAAACCACTTGACTTTTCCCTGAGCCATTGCTGTACCCTCCTTACGTTTAGATTAAAATCGCAGAAAGAGCAAGAAAAAAAGGCCACAAAGCTAAAAGTCTTTGTGACCTTCTTCGTACAAAAACTTCTGGACTTCGACTATAGCATGGCATACGCCGACAGATAAGTCAATGTCCTGCCATCGGGTAATGCAAGATTTTCTGCCGATGTAATCCGGAGAGGTGCCCCGCCGTTCGTCGGATGTGTGCGAGCGACGATTCTCCAGATGAACTATTTAGATCTTGTCGAGCGCCTGTTTGAGGTCGGCAATGAGGTCTTTCACGTCTTCGAGGCCGAGGGCGATGCGGACGAGGTTATCGACCATGCCGATAGCGTGCCGGTATTCCTCCGGATAATCGAAGAAGGACATCACCGACATCTGGGTCACGAGGCTTTCGCTCCCACCGAGGCTCGGCGTTATCAGGAAGAGATCGAGGGAATCGATGAATTTTCTCGTCTCTTTGTCGCCGCCTTTGACGAGAAACGTGATCACACTACCAAATCCCTTCATCTGTTCCGCCGCTATCCGATGGTCGGGATGCGACTCGAGCCCGGGATACCAGACCTTCTCGACTTTCGGATGCGCTTCCAGCATGCGCGCGACCTCCAACCCCGCGCGGTTGTGGTGCTCCATACGGAGGGCAAAGGTCTTCAAGCCTCGTTCAAGGAGGAAACAGGTGAAAGGCCCCGGCGTAGCACCGATCATTCGCTGCATTCGATAGAGTTCGTTGAGCAGGTCATGCTTCCCGAGGGAAACACCGGCGAGCAGGTCATTGTGCCCGCCGAGGTATTTCGTCGCGGAATGAATCACGATATCAACGCCCATTTCGAGGGGCCTCATGTTGTACGGCGTCGCCAGCGTGGCATCGATGATCGTCATGATACCGTGCTGCTTCGCCACTTTGACCACCGCAGGGATATCGAGGACCCGCAGGTAGGGATTCGTCGGAGACTCCGTGAAAATAATGTTCGTATTCGGCTTGACAGCATTCGCGATCGCCTCGGCACTCGGATCGACGAGCGATACGTCGATGCCGAATTCTGCGAGCGTCCTCGTCGCGAAATCCCGCGTCTGGCGATAACAGTCGTTCGTGAAGATGATGTGCCCGTCTCGCCGCATATACGCGAGCAGCGTGAGGATGATCGCGCTCATACCCGTCGCGAAGAGGAGCGCACGCTCAGCGCCTTCGATCGCGGCGAGCTTCCGCTCGCACACCTCCTGGGTCGGGTTGCCGTACCGGCCATACTCGTGACCGCGAAAAACGCGGCCTTCGCTCTTCGCCTTCATGAATTCGTACACTTCCGAGGTCGTGTCGAAATAGTAATTCGACGTCTGCACGATCGGCGTGGAGACCGAATAGTACGCCTTCGGAGTCTTTCCCGATCCATGGATAGCGAGCGTCGCGGTGCCCAACTTCTTGGATCTGGTTGTCTTCTTCAGCGCCGCTTTCCTCCTTTTCTGGAGCGCGAACTTGAGCGCCTCTCTCACGGCATCGACACTAGGAGGCAGCTCGATGGGCTTATTGGCGAAGTGGCAGGGGAAATCGAGGGTCCCCTCATGGTATCGCACTTTGAAATCGGTAAACTTAAGCCCGTGCGCAGTCGATATGACGACGACGCGCTCGGACTTGTCTATCTTATTTGCCGAAAGCAGCTTGATAAGGACAGCGAGCGCCACCCCGGTATGGGGACAATTGAACATGCCCGTCTTGTCGCCGAGTGCCGCGGCGTCCGCCAGCTCCTGTTCGGTCGCCTGCTCAACGATTCCGTTGAACTGCCTGAGGGTCCGGATGGCCTTCTCGACGCTCACGGGGTTGCCGATCTGAATCGCGCTCGCGAGCGTTTTCCGCGCTTCGATCGGCTCGAACGTCTCGAAATTTTTGAGGTACGAGCGGTACAGGGGATTCGCCCGCTCCGCCTGAGCGACGACGATCCTCGGAAGCTTGTTGATGAGCCCGAGGTCACGCATCATGAGGAGACCGTTGCCCAGAGCGGAGACGTTCCCAAGATTCCCGCCGGGGATGATGATGACATCCGGCGTTTCCCAGTCGAACTGCTGGATGATTTCGATACCCACCGTCTTTTGGCCTTCGATCCGGAGAGAGTTCATCGAATTCGCGAGGTATATCGTCTCGTCCTCCGTGATCTCCTTTACGATCTTCATGCACCCGTCGAAATCCGTATCTATCGAGAGGACGAGCGCACCATTGGAAATAGGCTGAATGAGCTGCGCCGTTGAAATCTTCCCTTTCGGCAGGAGGACGATGGACTGAATGCCCGCAGCAGCACAGTAAACGGCAAGGGCGGCTGACGTATCGCCGGTCGAGGCACAGATTACCGCCTTAATGGGGGCGCCATCGCTGATCAGCTGTTTTACCTGCGAGACGAGAACGGTCATCCCAAGGTCCTTGAAGGACCCGCTGTGCGAATTCCCGCAGAGTTTGATCCACAGATCGTCGAGCCCGAGCATCGCCCCGAAGCGCTCCGCCCAGAAGAGATTGGTTCCACCCTCGTACAGCGAAACGATATTTTCATTGTCGATATGCGGCAGGACCCATTCTTTCTTTCCCCATACGCCCGAACCGTACGGCCATTCCGTCGTCTTGTAGCGGTCGTCAAAGAGTTTCATCCATGCCTTCGCATCTCGCTCGGCAAGGGCCTTGATGTCATGCTGGACCTCGAGGAGCGAACCGCAGTTCTTACACTGGTAGACGATCGAATTGATCGGATACGTCGTCCGACATTGCGGATTGATGCACTGAAACCAGGACTGGTATGACATTGTAGTAACGGTGGTCACCGACACTCAAATTGTGAAGACTATTATATCAAATTGTCCGTGATCGATTCTCGAAAGGCTTTAAACCGCTCTATCACCGATTATTCGCACATGCAATGACAGAAATTAGGCTTCGCGCTCGTTCTCCGCCCGCCGACAGAGATCGGATGGCCTCAGAAGGAACGGGTTCGTTCTACTTCGGTGATGAAGTTGGCGCAGACTCGCCGTCACACCACAGCCGCGCATTCTGGAACATCTTCAGCCAGGGAGATGCCCTCAGGCCCCGTTTCCAGTTTTCGGGCATATAGGCCCACTGCCACTTCAGAAATGTCCGTTCCGGGTGCGGCATCATGGCGAGATGCCGTCCGTCCGGCGAGCAAAGAGCAGTGATCCCATCCGGCGAACCGTTCGGATTAAACGGATAGGTCTCGGTCACCTGGCTATCGTCATCGACGAAACGGATCGGGGCAAGGCTTTTCATGAGGACCTCCCGCTTTATGCTTTCGTCCGGAAAGATGAGCCTCCCCTCCCCATGTGCGACCCAAACCCCGAGGACCGAGCCTGCCATTCCCCTCAACATGATCGAGGGGCTCTCGAGAATCCTGACCGTCGAAAATCTCGATTCGAATCTTCCCGAGCGGTTCTGAACAAAGCGTGGCTGGACGCGATCCGGTATCCCCTTCCAAGGGATCCATCCGAGGAGCGCCATGAGCTGACAACCGTTGCAGACACCCAAGCTGAAGGTATCGGGCCTGGCGTAAAATCGCTCGAATTGTTCGAACAGCGTTTCATTGAACCGGATGACGCCCGCCCACCCTTTTGCAGAATCGAGGACGTCGGCGTAACTGAATCCACCGACAAATGCGATCCCCCTGAAATCATCGAGACGAACACGTCCCGCGAGCACGTCGGTCATCGTGACGTCCCACACGTCGAACCCGGCGAGGTGAAAGGCCGACGCCATCTCGCGGTCTCCGTTGCTGCCTTCTTCGCGAAGGATGGCGACGCTCGGGATCCCGCGCGCGGCTGTCCCCTCGTATATTCGGGGGGAACCCCCAACCTCTTTTTCTGGCTCGAAGGAGAGGAAAAACTGCGGGCCTTTCCGCCGAAAATTCGCTTCTCTCTCTTCTTCCACACACTCGACATCCGCCTGGAGCCTCTCGAGTCGATAGCTCGTCTCTTCCCAGAGCGCCCGCAGTTGCTCCATGTCTTCCTGTAAAACCGTTTCGCCGTCAACCTGAATCAGGATCTCCCTCTTCGCCGTGGTTTTTCCGATAAGCTGGAAAGGCACATCGTTCTCCCGCAACACGTGCGCAATGTACTCTTCGTTTTGCGGGAGGTATTCGAGAACGAGACCGAGTTCCTCGGCGAAGAGCATCGGAAATGCACCCTTCGGTATCCCGCGTCTCATGCCTTCACATGGGGAAGAACCCGCACGCCCTCCGCTTTTCTCCTTTGACGCCCGGGATGACATGTTCACCTCGATGCCGCAGTTGCCGGCGAATGCCATCTCAAGGAGTGTGACGATCAGACCCCCGTCGCTCCTGTCGTGGCCCGCAAGGATGAGATCTTCATCGATGAAACGCTGGATGACTCGAAATGACCTTTTGAGGAGCGCGGGATCATCGACGTCGGGCACGTCGTTTCCGATCTGTCGATAAACATGCGCGAGCGCCGACCCGCCGAGTCGGAAACGCCCGCCACCCAGGTCGATAACGATGAGCTTGCTCTCGCCCGGTTTCTTCAGATCGGGCGAAACGGTCTTCGTCACATCCGGACAGCTCACGTACGCGGACACGACGAGCGTACCCGGAGCCTTCACGATCTCTGTCTGGCCCTGGACATCCACTCGCGCTGCCATCGAGAGGCTGTCTTTTCCTCCGTCCACTGCGATGCCAAGTTCGAGGAGAATGTCCCGCAGCGCCACAGCAGCATCGTAGAGCCTCGCGCCCTCCCCGGGCAACTTCGCGGCCCACATCCAGTTCGCTGAACATTTGATATCCTCGAACGCGCTCACCTTCGCCCAGACGATATTCGTGAGAGCCTCGCCCACGGAGAGCCGCGCCATCGTTCCTGCATCGATCAATCCCTTGATCGGCTGCTCGCCGATCGAGAGCGCGGCGCCCGTCACCCCAAAATGACTCTGGCTCACGACTGCGACGTTAGAGAGTGTCAACTGCAGGGGACCGACACACTGCTGCTGCGCGACCAGCCCCGTGACCGACCGGTCGACCTTATTCGTGAGGAACCGCTTGGAACAGACGGAAAGCAAGCGGAGCACCCTCCGAAGGGCCTCCGCGACCGTGAGGTGCTCCGGCAATTCCAAAGGCGCCAGCACAGGCGGCACACGCTCGAGGTGGAATGTTTTTCGCGGCATGACGCCGAGGATCTTCGAGAGCTCGAGATTGACCGGCGTCGTGCCGTCCGCCGCATCGTGAATGACGATGTAGCCGTCGCCGGTAATCTCTCCGATCACGGCAAACGGCACTTTCTCCCGCTCGCACAACGCCCGAAATGCGTCGATACTCTCCGGCCTCAAGAGGAGGGCATCCTGCTCCTGGTACTCAGCCCCCCATATTTCGAGGACAGAAAGGGTCCGGTCTCCGAGCTGGATATTCCTGATCTCGATGCGCGCACCCGCGGGATAGATGATCTCTTTCACAACGTTACAGTTCCCGCCGGCTCCCTGGTCGTGTATGCTCACAATCGGGTTCTCATCGCCAAGTTCCACGCACGCCCTGATCACGCGGTTCACCTTTTGCTCCATCTCGGCGTCTCCCCGCTGCACGGCGCTGAAATCCAGTTCCGCGACGTTCTCCCCGAGAATCATGCTGGACGCGGCACCGCCTCCCATGCCGATCCTGTAAGCGGGGCCGCCGATCTTCACGACGCACATTCCTTTTTCCGGCTCCCCCTTGCGAACGTGTCTGCTGTCGATCTGGCCGATACCCCCGGTGAACATTATCGGCTTCACCCACTCCCGCCGCTCGCCGTTCGGTAATCGGAGCCCGAACGAGCGGGTAAACCCCTGGACGACCGGTTCACCGAATTTGTTTCCGTAATCCGAAGCCCCGTTACTCGCCTCGATCTCGATCTGGAGAGGCGTCGCGAGATTCGATGGATACAGAAAAGACGGCTCTTCCCACGGCATAGTATATCCTGGGATAGCGAGATTTCCGACACAGTATGCGGCAGTCCCCGCGATCACGAGACTCCCCCTTCCGGTTGCATGAACATCCCGAATCCTCCCCCCCGTCCCCGTTTCCGCGCCCGGGAACGGTGCGACGCCTGTCGGGAAATTGTGCGTCTCCGCGGTGAAAATGATGTGGTACGTGACATCGGTCAAGCGAAACCGGCTGGCCGAACCGGGAAAATCCGGAACTATAGTTCTGATCGGATACCCGAGAATGCCGCTCGAATTATCCTTGAAGGCGATCACGCTATTCGCTGGATTCGCTCTGAGGGGGTGCACGATGACATCCATCAGGGAGTGCGGCACTTCCTTCCCATCGATGATGAGTCGCCCCTTGAAAAACCAGTGCCGTGAGTGCTCGCTGTTGGATTGACCGAGATCGAAACATTCGACGTTTGTCGGATTTCTGCCGATCTCGTTGACGAAGAGGTTGTAGTAGTAGTCGATATCCCAGTCGTCGAGCCCGAGCCCCATCTCGCGGTTGATCTTTCTGAGCGCTTCCGGTCCTTGCTCGATGAGCGGAACGACGAACACAGGCTCGGGCGTGACGCCCGTCTCGAACGTAGCGAGCGTCTCCGGATAGAGATACTCCGTCATGCGGTCGTGAATGGCGGAAAGGAAGGGTGCGAGGATTCCGGAGTCCAAGGGTTCGAACGAAAGACGGTCTTTCGCTCCGCCACTCGAACCCCTGGCATCGTGGAAGCGTTTTTCGAGAATCAGTTCGTATCTCCTCGATCGCTCTATCCGGGTGATCTTCTTCAGTCCGCAGGCATGGCATATCGCAACGGCGTTCGTCGACCATGCTGTCGTGAAGTTGAGCCGAGGACCGACCTCGACAATGAGCGAAACGACACCGTTCCCTTCCTGGTCGCGATCGCTCCAGGCAAGAGCGGGGCGTTCCGTGTCTGCTTCTGCGGTAGGTCCCTTCGGCTCGGAACGAAACCCGGAACGTCCCCGTGAACCATGGTTCGACTCGTTCGGCACCATACTCTCGAAGCGCTCTTTCAGGAAACTCTTCTTCGAAAAATTCTCCGGCTCGAACGTTTCGGCGAGAAGCCACGTGAGGATGCGCGTTTCTTCATCGGACAGAGGAGCAACCGTCTCTATGTTGAAACAGTATTCCGTCGCGATATCGATCACGTCGGAGCCGATACTCTGCCGCGCCGTTGCGAGGAGTGCCTGCTTTTTGCCGGGCGGAAGGGCTGGAGTGCGGAAAAAATGGAGAAGATTCATCGAAACTATTGTAGCAGAAAAGGACGCTCCCGGCAGTCTATCGCGGCTTGGCGAATACTCTGCCAAAGATGTAATCGATATTCTTCAGATAGTACCCGAGATCGAAGATCTTCTCTATCTCCCGCGGCGTGAGATACTTTTTGATATCCGCGTCGCGCGCGAGTAACGTCTTGAATTTAGACCCTGTCTTCCAACTCGTCATGGCGTTCCTCTGGACGATCTCGTACGCGTGATCCCGCTCGAGTCCTTTGTCGATGAGCGCAAGCATGACGCGCTGGGAGTTGAAAAGCCCGTAGCTCCGCTCCATGTTTTCCTTCATCCTCTTCGGATAGACGTGAAGTCTGTCGAGGATGTTTCTCATCCTGTTGAGCATGAAGTTCGTCAAGATCGAACTGTCCGGTATGATGACCCGCTCGACGGAAGAGTGGGAAATGTCGCGCTCGTGCCACAGGGCGATATTCTCGAGGGCGGCGAGGGCATTGGCGCGAACGATACGTGCCAGCCCGCACAAGTTCTCGCATCCGATCGGGTTTCTCTTGTGGGGCATCGCGGAAGACCCCTTCTGACCGGCGAAGAAAGGCTCCTCCGCTTCGAGTACTTCCGTTCTCTGGAGGTGTCTGATTTCGAGCGATATCTTTTCGACCGAGGCCGCGACCATCGCGAGGGCAAGAAGGTATTCGGCGTGTCTGTCTCTCTGTACCACCTGCGTGGCAACCGGCTCGGGTTTGAGACCGAGTTTCTTGCACACTTTCTCTTCGACCGCGGGCGGAACGTTCGAAAACGTGCCGACCGCTCCGGAGAGCTTTCCGACGCTGACCACCGATCGCGCTCTTTTCACGCGCGCGAGGTTTCTCTGCATATCCGCGTACCAGAGGGCGAACTTGAGCCCGAACGTCATAGGCTCCGCATGGACGCCGTGGCTCCGGCCGATCATGAGCGTCTCCTTGTGCCGCTTCGCCTGCTTCTCGAGGACCTCCATCAGCGCGACGATGTCCCCGATGATGATATCGAGCGATTCCCGCATGAGCAGTGCGAGCGCCGTATCGAGGATGTCCGAAGACGTCAACCCTTTGTGAATAAATCTCGACTCGGGACCGAGGCTCTGCGCAACGGACGTAAGAAATGCGATCACGTCGTGTTTCACGACCTTTTCGATTTCGTCGATAGCGGCACTATTGAATGACGCTTTTTTCCTGATGTTCCTGAGAGCCTCTCGGGGGATCTCCCCGAGTTCCGCCCAGGCCTCGCACGCCGCAATCTCAACGCGCAGCCACGTGCGGTACTTATTTTCGAGATCCCACAATCTCCCCATTTCTGGGAGCGTATAACGTGCTATCATGGTCTATCCTCCGGGATGCGTATTGTGGCGCCGTTCGCTCATCATTCTACCACCCGACAACCTTGCAAAAAAAGATATTTCTGTGGTAACCTTCACTTCCTGGAGAGTGCCAGCATCGCCTCCTGTGGCGTGCGCGGGTGCTCTTACGAATTCGTAGAGAAAAATCCCACCGAAAAAAGGGATTTTGACAGGAGGAACGAGCGATGGTCGCTGCAATGAAAGAATTGCTGGAAGCAGGGGTTCACTTCGGGCACCAGGTGAAGCGGTGGCATCCGAAGATGAAGAAGTACATCTTCGGTGAGAGAAACGGCATCTACATCATTGACCTCCAAAAAACGGTCAAAGGACTCGAAGAGGCGTATCAATTCGTGAAGAACGTATCGATGGCGGGAGCCCCCGTCGTCTTCGTTGGAACGAAGAAGCAGGCACAGGACGCCATAAAAGAAGAGGCGGAACGTGCGGGGGCTTTCTATGTCAACCAGCGCTGGCTCGGCGGCATGCTGACGAACTTTTCCACGATAAAAAAGAGCATCGAGAAATTGAAGAAGATCGAGACGATGAAGGAGAACGGCACGTACGACCTCCTGCCGAAAAAAGAGGTCGCTGCCCTTGAAAAAGAGCGCACGAAATTGGAGAGAAATCTGTCGGGCATCAAAGGCATGCAGACATTCCCGGGCGCGATCTTCATCGTTGATCCCAGGAAAGAGAGGATCGCGGTCGCCGAAGCGAGAAAACTGTCGGTGCCAATCGTTGCGATCGTGGACACGAACTGCGATCCTGACGAAATCGATTACGTGATCCCCGGCAACGACGATGCCATCAGGGCGATCAAACTCATCACCTCGAAGATTGCCGACGCGATTATCGAAGGGAAAGAATCGGCAGCCAAAGTCGCGGCCGAAGAAGCTGCGCCCCAAGTTGCGGTCGAAGAAACGCTCGTGCCGCAGCAGGAAGCAGGGGTGACAGAATGACGACGATTTCGGCGGAAGCGGTCAAGAACTTGAGGGAGAAAACCGGCGCGGGCATGATGGAGTGCAAAAAGGCGCTCGTGGAGAGCAACGGGGACTTCGAAAAAGCGATCGATCTCCTGAGGCAAAAAGGGTTGGCGTCCGCGTTGAAGAAGGCGGGCAGACAGGCGTCGGAAGGCGCAATCGACGCGTACATCCATATGGGTAAAATCGGCTGCATGGTCGAGGTGAACTGCGAGACGGACTTCGTGGCCCGGACGGATGACTTCAAAGAACTCGTGAAAGATATCGCGATGCACATTGCGGCCGCGAATCCGATCTACCTTTCGCGCGCCGATGTCCCGGCGGAAGTGCTCGAGCGAGAGAAGGATATTTACCGTGCGCAGGTGTCGGGCAAGCCGCCTCAGATCGTCCAAAAAATCGTCGAGGGGAAACTTGAGAAATTCTATGCGGACACCTGTCTCCTCGACCAGATCTTCATCAAAGATCCCGATCAAAAGAAGAAAATACAGGATCTCGTGAACGAAAAGATCGCGAAGCTCGGAGAAAATATCGTTGTCCGGAGATTCGCCCGGTTTCAGCTCGGAGAAATAACGGCAGGAAAAGCATCTTGAAATATAATCGAATTCTCCTCAAAATCAGCGGGGAGGCCATGATGGGCGACCAGTCGTACGGCGTGGACCCCGCCACGGTTGATTTCATTGCGAAGGAGATCAAGGATGCGGTGTCCATGGGCGTGGAAGTCGCCATTGTCATTGGCGGCGGGAACATCTTCCGGGGCGTCGAAGCGAGCGTCAAAGGGATCGAGCGGGCTTCAGCGGATTACATGGGCATGCTCGCGACCGTCATCAACGCGCTTGCCCTCCAGAATTACCTCGAAAAATACGGCATACCGACGCGCGTTCAGTCGGCTATCGAAATGAAGGAGCTCGCGGAACCGTACATCAGGAGGAAAGCGATCCGCCATCTCGAAAAAGGGCGGGCGGTTATTTTTGCAGCGGGAACCGGCAATCCATACTTCACGACGGATACCGCCGCGTCGTTGCGAGCCATGGAGATAAATGCGGACGTCATCCTCAAGGCGACAAAGGTCGACGGCGTCTACTCATCCGATCCCGTGAAGGATCCCAAGGCGAGAAAGTACGATACGGTCACCTACATCGACGTGCTGAAGAAAGGCCTCAGCATCATGGACTCGACGGCCATATCTCTCTGTATGGACAACAATCTTCCCATTGTGGTATTTAATCTGAGGGGTAAGGGGAACATCAGGAAAATCATTGAAGGGAAAAAGGTCGGCACCCTCGTCGTGAAAGACCATGGAACAAGAGTTAAAAGCAAAGACCACTGAGCGGATGTCGCGCACCATCGAGGTGCTGAAAAAAGAGCTCGCTTCGATCAGGACCGGCAGGGCGTCTCTGGCCCTCCTCGACGGAATTATGGTGAATTACTACGACACGCCGACGCCTCTCCAGCAGCTCGCGAGCCTCAGCGTACCGGAGAGCCGCCAGATCGCCATTCAGCCGTGGGATCCTAAGGTTATTCCGGACATCGAAAAGGCCATACTGAAGTCGGATCTCGGTCTCACGCCGATGAACGACGGAAGACTCATTCGGATCAATATCCCTCCGCTCACGGAGGAACGGCGCAAGCAACTCGTGAAGACCGTGCGGAAAAAGGCCGAGGATTCCAGGGTATCGATACGAAACATCCGCCGTGACGCGATCGAAGAGTTGCGGAAATTGGAGAAAGAGAAGCACGTCAGCGAAGACATCGTGAAAAAATCGCAGGACGAGATACAGAAGTTGACCGATTCGTTTATCGCAAAAGTCGACGAAGTGCTCCAGAACAAAGAAAAGGAGATCATGGAAGTCTAAATGGTCAACGTCAATTTTGTTCTGAAGGTCGTTGACGCAACGACGGCGGATATCCAAAAAGCACTGCAGGCCGCGGGCATAAAGGTAAGGAGCATTGTCGAGATCTTTCGAGAAGAGGCGGGGGAACCGATAGAAGAGAAGGAACCAAAATAATGGCGAGAGAAAAGACCAAAAAGAAAAAGGCGGAACGTGCGACGGAGAAGAGAACGGCGAAAGCTGCGCGCACGAAACCGCCAGAGAAAAAATCCCGCGCGGCGGAGAAGAAGACCCCCTCCGCGCCAAAGTCGTCGAAGAGACAAACGAAGAAAGAGGTTGGTGGGACGAAAAAAACCAACCGGCAAAGCAAAATCGAGCCGGTAACGGCTCGACAGGGCATCGCCCGCAAGACACCGGCCAAAACGCCAAAAAAGAAAACATCGCCTGCAGTGGCCGCGAAAACGTCGGAGGAAGCGAGAAAGGTTGCGTTGCGCAAATTGCTCGTTCAAAAGCGTGAAGAGATCGTGAGAGAAGTGAAGAGCGAGATCTCGAAATACATCAAGGGAGAAACCCGCCAGCTCGTCGATACGGCGCTCGACGACGGCGACTGGTCGGTGGTCGACCTTTCGGAAGACATCAGCTTCAAGCACATGAGCACCCACCGTGAAACCCTCGTCAAAATCGACGAGGCCCTCAGAAAGCTGAACGAGGGAACGTACGGTATCTGCGAAGATTGCGGAGAAGAGATCAGCGAACAGCGTCTCAAGATCCTGCCCTTCGCTATCTATTGTACGGACTGTCAGGAGCGGTGGGAGCAGCTCGAGGAACTCGAAAAGCGCGAGGGTCTCATCGGCTGAAAAGTGCCGATCCCGGCTTTTTCTCCTAACACCGAAGCACGGTCAAAAAAGTCAGGCGCCCTGCCCCCGCAGCGCTTCCCTTTGTTTTTAGAGGCTAAATTATTTCTGCTCAGGTACGATGTTGAAACCGGGGCGACCGGGGCCGCCTTTACCTCTCATCTCCTCACGAAACTCCTTCATCTCGGATCTGTGCTTCATCCTGCACGCCCTGAGAGCGTCCACATTTTTTGCCGCGTGCACACATGCCTTTTCTTCCTGAAGGCTCTTTATGCGGGCCTCGATCCTCTGGAGATGATCAGCTCTCATTTGTTCGAACTGAGGCGCCGTTCCCATTCCAGGCGACACGTTCTCGTCCGCCGAGAAAACCGGACCTGCGAAAGCCATCGTACATGCCGTCACCCATAAAACCAAAGACTTTTTCATGCGTCCTCCTTTTTTAACATAGCCGCGGCGTTGCGCCGAACTTCGAAAAGCACACAAAAATGCGCTTCCACAGTTTAGATATCGTCTCAGACGTTTCTGGTCCGCCGAGGCGGAAGCAAACGTAGTTTCCGATACCCAGGGAACCGGATCTCGCCTTTCCCATCGCTGGCGAAAGCATTCTTTCGATGCATGGTATCGCTCAGGCATCCGACCATGTCAGCTCTCTCGAATTCTCCACAGACACAGATACAAGGTACCACGCAAACATGAATGAATGTCGAAGAAAAAATGAAGATGTCGTGAATGAACGTCCGTGGAGAAACGATACTGGTCGACTCAACTATCTTTTTTTACGCTCTCTCTTATCATTTCAAGCACGGCGGGGACGAGAGAATCTCTGTTGGCGGTGTTCAGCTCGACGATAACGATATCGCTCCTCTGTTTGATATCCGAGATGATTCCCCCGCCTTTCATCGCGATCGTTGCGACGAGAACTTTGTCAGAGCTGAGGATGGATTTCACGATCGCCCGAAATAACACGGAGAAACATTCCATCTTGCCGATCTCGTCGATAATAACGACCGGACATGCCGAACCGGGGAGAGAAAGAGATCTGAGGAATGCGTCGAACCCTTCTACATCGACGCCGTATTTGGAGACCCTGCACGGACTCCTGAAATCGACATGCGCGAGAATCCCGCGGCTCCCGTCGAGACCCTCGAGGGCGAACCCTTTCCGCAAGCCCGATTCCCTAATCTCCACGGTATAGAAACCGCAGGGACGAAGGTCCGTCAACCGATCGACGAGTTTCCTGATAAATGTTGTCTTCCCGACCCCAGGCTGCCCGGTGAGGAGAATGTGTTGCTTTATATTCATATGCTATTGTGTGGCATCCTGCGCGGCAGGCCAAAAAATACATCGCGCAATCTGACAGGAACCGTTTGCCTCGGTTTCGATAAATCCCGGAGGACGCCATCATGAAGAGAAAATACCTGCACCAATGATGCTGCCATATTTCAAAGGTCGGTCTTGAATGAAGTCCGAGCCGGCCACGACAATTAATCCCCTCTGCCTTGGTTCTTAAGATGCTTGTCATAAAGTTTTTTCGCCCGTACCTGTACCTTTTCCCAGAAGGAACCATCCTCCTTCAAGACTGACCGCAGCGACTTCCCTGTATATGTTTTCATGAAGCGGAAGACATCATTTCTCGTTAAATTGATATCGAGACAGGAGAAATAAAGGCCGGCCAAGTCTTTGATTATCCAGCGCTGGGGTGTACGTTTTCTAAGTTGCACCCGATGAAGATCGATGAGATATAGCCGGGGACCTTCATCTGCCTCTTTTTCGAGACTGTTGATGTCGAGCAAGAAATGGCATAAATAGAAGTCCCTATGGTTAACGCCGTGCATATGAAGGCGACGCGCGATAGTAGCGACTCTCTTGATCAGAGCCCATTTGAGACGAGTAGCAGGGGGACGGAGCTTCCAGTCTTTACAGAAATCCTCAAGACTGATTGTGTTTTGGAGTTCTTCCGTGATGATATAAGATTCAAGCCAGGCGGGTGGCAGACCTCGTTTGCCGTAACCAGCTGCTTTCACGGTATCTATACCGAGTTCCTCCAGCCGCCTGATGGCACAGAGTTCATTTTGTGCACTCAAGACAGGCCAACGCAGGCTCAGAACGTTTTTGAGAATTTCCTTCCATCCCGCCCTGCGGTGGATCTTCAAAAAATATCCTCTCCCGTTTCTCTTGATATAAAGAGTTCTTCGGTTTTTGTGCTCACGAAATAGAATTCCATCCGCATTTAATATGCTATCGAACGAGGCTACGTTTGCACCAAAAGCCTTGAGCCTTTTATTTGACTCCGCCATTTTGATTGCCTCTCGCCGCAAGAGTTTCTATAATATCGGCGGCTTTCTCCGCTCTGCTGAAAAAGTCATTGCTTTTCACGTAATCTATGCCATTTCGTCTCCACGTTTCGCGTTCAGGCGAAGTGAGCATGTGCAGGAGAAGCCTGTCAAAAATCTTCTGGTCATAGGGCGAGGGGATTAAGAGACCTGCCCTCGCTTTTTCCACGTGAAACGCATACCCGCAGATATCCGTTACCAGGATAGGCAGTCCTGCGGCCATGGCCTCGATTAGCACTGTTCCAGCCGTTTCGGACCGGGCGGGATGGACAAGCAGGTCTGATGCGTTCATAAACCTTGCAACATCGCTACGGCCACCCAAAAAAAATAAGCTGCCGGAGATATTCAATCGTCTTGCCATCTTTTTGAACGGCCCTGGGTCGCCGTCACCGATGACAACAAGCTTCGTCCGGTTCTTGTAACTGCCGGGCAGCCCACCCAAGGCACGCAGAGCACGGTCAAGCCCCTTGGTTCTGAAGCTCGAGGCAACCATAAGCAGCAGGAAGACATCATCATCCAGTCCCATCTCGCTGCGCGTGTTACTTCTTAATTGTCCGCCGCCATCAATGATGAGCCTGTCAAAGGATATCCCGGGAGGCAGGTAGTGAAACCTCTCATCAGCCGTCCCATAATATTTAAGATATTTAGCTTTTTCCCATTCAGAAATGAGCAGGATGTGAGTTTTCGCTGAATGATGAAAGACGGCCTTTTCCAGCGCTTTGTAGGTGCGATACCTGTTTCCCATGCGGCACAAGAAATTTTTTTCTTCTCTTACTCGGGCTTGATAACACGGGTCGGCAGCGAAATAGACGTCTAAGCCGTGCATTTTATTGAAGCCGATAACGAGATCGTACTGCTCTTTTGTCAAGTGCTCGCTGATTTTCCGGGAAAAATTCAGGCAACGCCGGTGATTGCTCCACCCCTTTACCGGAATCAAAGAAACCTTAAATCCCTGAGGGACTTCCCCTTCCCATGACATGGTGAAAACAGATATCGAGTGCCCCCGCTGCTGGCACGCTCTTGCGATATCGATAAAATCCCGCTGCAGCCCCCCGAAAGGGAAAAATTTGAAAAGACAAAAAGCCAGTCTCAATAAATCCTCTTTATCAGAAAGTCGCCGGCACTTTCCTAATCGCGATTTCTAAAGTCTTCACCGAAATAAGCGGAGAAGTATCCAGCTGTCGAAACGTTTTTTCTACGTCGGTGGCTGAATCCGATTCACTGCGCGAGGATTTGGGGATGCGCCATGTGGATCGCTGCTCACGGAGCCCCACCATATTCTCTCCTGAGTCCTCTGGTGTAATTTGAAAAACAAGTATTCTATTATATCTTGAGTTTACTGAGAACAACACGGCAAAAACAAATCGGGAGGCTTAGCGGGAGGAAGCGTACGCAATCATCTGCAGTAAGTCAGTGAAGGTTATATTGTGAAGACAATTAAATTACACTACTCATCGAGCAAGGAAAATTGGGGCGACCGAATTTCGCCTGTCATCTGCAAAATGGTATCGGGATGCGAAGTCGTCCATGCGAAGGTGACTGATTGCGATATGATCGCCGTTGGCTCTATTCTTTCCAGGGTTAAAGAACATATTTTCGCAAAAAGAATACATGTCTGGGGAAGCGGATTTATTCAACCCGTTAGAAAACACAAAACACGACACTACATCCATGCGCTCAGAGGTAAAAAATCTGCCGATATTCTTATCAACGTCGACGTCAAGGTATTCGGCGATCCGGGGTTGCTCTGTGATCGCCTTATCCCCGGCCACGAGAGCGTAGCTAAACGCTACGAAGTCGGCATCGTGCCGCATTATTCACAACGCAATCACCCGGAGGTTTTAACTTTTTTGAAAAAACATCCCGAGGCATTTTTTATTGACATTTTTTCGAAACCGCTTGAATTTCTTCATAAACTTAGTCATTGTCAGTTCATTATTTCATCAAGCCTGCACGGGCTGGTTGCTGCAGACTCGTTAGGCATTCCTAATTGTCGATTCAGGGTCGTCAATAAAGACGACATTGTCGGCGGAGACTTTAAGTTTGAAGATTATTACTCGATATACGACGTTGACCTGCCGCCGACCATTACCCTGACTGAATTTTCCCCCTTGCTAAAGGACGATATTATGCGTTCGTATTCGAGGCCGAATTTGCCTGCTATCAAGGAGTCGTTGATCGCCGCCTTTCCATTCCCGCGCTGTGCCGGTTGAGCGACAATCCTTCTTCAGTCCAAAACGATCCCGATCTGGCGCTGTGACAATGTCCTCCGCATGGGCGACTGTTTCAATCGGACAGCAGTGATTTCAAGCGTAATCTTTTTTTTTCAAAATGATAGAAAAAAACCATCCCAACCTGACCCCCAATATGAATTTCAGTACTTTCAGGAGTCTGGAGCGAGGATAAAACTTGTAATCATAAGCAAATTTGAAATATCTATTGGTTTTATATCTCAGTTCCAATGCCGTGAGCTTTTTGTCTATATTCCTTCTGCCAGCCCAGAAACCCGACGGCGTCATAATGTGTACCGACATGACTTCATTGATATAAAACAGATTGCCGCTCGCTATATAGAGAAGATACATATGGGTATCCAATACCATATGCGGCGGCACATCGGTTAAGTCTAATCTATTGCGATAGACCCTTGATGACGGATGCACCCTAAAATTGTCTTTAACGGAATACTTTTCTTTTACAGGGTACTTGGATGAGTCAATGAAAAGCCATTCTCGATTTTTCGTAACATCTTTGACTAAGGTATTGTGCCCGCACATGGTGCAGTCTGGATGTCGTTCCATGGCGAGCACTTGTTTTTGCAATTTATTTTCATCACACCAGTAATCATCTCCCTCGAGAAAGGCAAAATATTTGGATTTGATTTTCAACAGGCCGCTCTTGAGATTACGTGTCACCCCGAGGTTTACCTCATTCAGAAATAATTCAATTTTGTCCGGATATCTTTCCTTGTATGCTCTGCATATTTCTGCCGTTCTGTCTGTCGAACAGTCTTCGAATACATAAATATCAAAATCAAACGTTGTCTTTTGTTCCAGTATGGAATCGAAGGCTTTCGCTATCGTTTTTTCGTGATTGTAAGTCAGAAGTACAACGGTCAACAAATTATCTTTTGTCATTAAGCCTGCTTTATAGCCTCGACGACGCTGGAATCCGCGCGTCTTTCAACGTTAAGCAGCTCCGCATGCTGACTCTGTCCCACTTTACATTCATAAATATTGCCTTCAGAAAATCCGGCCTCACTAAGCCGCCTCCTGAGCTCTGCTACGCTGTACATATATTGGTGCATACCGTTTTCCCTGATGCATTTATTGAGCATATAGCACCCGGACGGATAACTGTGCGCATTGATCAGCTTCACCCATTCCATTTCACGCCAGTAGTCTTTAATATAACTGTCTATGATTTTGTCAATGTCGGGGAATGCTGTTCTGATTACCCCGCCCGGCTTAAGAATTCTGTGCGCCTCTTTGAGGAAAAATAAGCCTTTGTCGTACGATAAATGTTCTATGAAATGTTCACTGAAGATAAAATCGACGGACCGGTTCGGGAACGGAAGCCCTTTGTTTATGTCAATCCGAAAATCTTTCCGAACTTTGCGACTGATGTCAATATTTATCCAGCCCTCTTTGTAATTTCTGCCGCACGCAATGTGCAGCTTGACCGGCTTCCCTGCGCTACACAGCTGATCCAAACGACTCCTGATTCTCTTTTTGGAGAGGAAGGAAAACATCTTAGCTATTTCTTATGCGTTTTATTATTTCACATATCTGGGCAGCGCCGGCCGTTCCGAGGCCGCCGAATAAAGGCAGGCAAAGAACTTCCCTCTTTACTCTGTTCGCGACGGGGAGATTCTCCTCGCTCGAACTCGGCAACGATTTATAAGGCTCGTACTCGGAGCAGAGCGGATAAAAATATTTTCTTGAGAATACGTTGTATTCCTTCAATTTTTGATAAACAGCATCTCTGGATAATCCGAATGTGTCTTCATGTATGCGTATCACAAAATATCCCATTGAGTCAGTTACTCCTTCGGGCACATGCACAATTCTGATGCCGCTGACCGTCTGTAACTGTTCTACATATGTGGACCTTATTGCGATGCGCTTCCGTTTCTCTTCTTCGAATATCTCAAGATTCAGAAGACCGATACATGCCTGAAGTTCATTCATTTTGCCGTTGATACCAATATCAACGACCTCGTCCTCGTTTTTTATGCCGAAATTCCGCAGAAAATATAGTTTCTCCCTGTATTCGGAATTGTCGTACGTCAGGCAACCGCCTTCCACTGTATGAAAAAGTTTTGTGGCATGGAAACTGAACATGCTCATATCTCCGCACGTCCCTATACCTGCGCCGTTGATTTCCGTCGTGAAACAATGCGCCGCATCGTAAACGACTTTCAAATTGTGACGCTTTGCGATCATTTCAATTTTCTCTGTGTCACACGGAATCCCGTAGACGTGGACACCGAGGATAGCGGATGTCTGACTATTGACGTGCCTTTCTATCATATCGGCGTCAATAGTCATGCTTTCGGCGCTGATATCGCAAAAGACTGGCTTTAAATGGTTCCACGTAATGCAATGGGGAGTGGCTGGAAAAGTAAACGGGGTCGTTATAACTTCGCTTCCCGGGGGCAAATCAAGTACTTTCAAAGCCGTCAACAAGGCAATCGTGCCATTGTTAAATATCGACACGTTTTTTACTTTCAGGACACTTTCCAGCCTTTTTTCGAGCTCGGCATGCATATTGCCATGATTTGTCAGCCATTTCGACGCCCATATCGCCCTAAGCATATCATTGAACTTGCCCAAATCAGGCAGTATCGGAGAAGTGACGTATACCGGTTTCTCAAATTTTAACTCACTATGCATTCAGCATCTCTCTCAGAAATTTCTTTTCAAGCGCAATAATACGTTTCTTTCTTTCTTTGATTTTTTTTGCTGGAATACCAGCATAGATACTCCATTCTTCAGTCGACCTGTTAACCAAACTCAACGCTCCTATCGCAGAGCCTTCACGTATCGTCACCCCTGGCAGAACAACAGTGCCCGGGCCGACGATAACATGCTTTTCCAAGACGACCCTCGCCTCGACCAAATTCTTGTATTGATCGGGTATCATTGGACTGGTCATCGACGCGCCGCTGAAATCATCACTGACGGCAAATATTTCTATTTTCCTGGAAAGATTTACATAATCTTCAAGGACTATTCCCTTCTTCCCCCCGCACAATGATGTATAAGCCGCGATATGAATATAGTTGCCTATCCGAAGTTTTCCGCTCAATATGCAAAAGTCATCTATCCTGACATTCGAGCCGATTTCAATCTTCTCCGGATTATAAATACTCGCCTTGCGGCTAATAAGCACATTCCTGCCAAGTTTTCTAAAGCCGATCTCTCTTAATTCTCCGTACTCGCGAAAGCTATTGATCATTCTATTAATGCCGTGGCTTTCTCGGATTTCTGCAATCTTCAGCCTTCACCCAACAGCGGAGTATAGCCCCGGGCAGGTCATTCTCTCCCAAGCGACTCGCCAATGCAACCAAGGAGACATCGAGAAGAACGCCGTATCTGCACTTTCTCGGTTAATCAACATCATAATCTCGTCCGCCCACTTGACGCTTTCGAGACAATCCCGAATGTTATCCTCTTCGTTAAATGTGATAACCGTGACGGATAGTTTCTCGCGCTCCACGCATCCTCCGGATCTCTTCGAATCAACCGAACGGTGACATCAGCTCATGTGAGCACATGGTAAAGTTCCTTATAGGTCGCGCTCCGGGAGAGGAGCTCCGCATGCGTTCCGCTGTCCTCGATCTTTCCCCTCTCAATAATAAGAATCCTGTCCGCGTGTTCGATCGTCGAAAGCCTGTGCGCGATCACGATCGTCGTCCTCCCCTCCATGAGGGTGTCGAGTGCTTTCTGGACGATGGATTCCGAGACGGAATCGAGCGACGATGTCGCCTCATCGAGGATCAGGATGGGAGGGTTTTTCAGAATAGCGCGAGCGATCGCGATCCGCTGGCGCTGTCCGCCCGATAATTTTAAGCCTCTGTCACCGATGACGGTGTCATACCGATCGGGCAACTGACGAATGAATTCGTCAGCGTATGCCATCTGCGCTGCCTCGATGATGTCCTGCTCGGACGCGGCGGGATTGCCGAAAGCGATATTCTCCCTCACCGTGTCATTGAAGAGGATGATATCTTGACTCACGATCCCTATCTGATCTCTGAGAGATCGAACGTCGATATCTTTAATGTCGATACCATCGATCGTCACCGTGCCACTCGACGGCACGTAGAATTTCGGTATCAAGTCCACGAGCGTCGACTTCCCCACGCCGCTGCGTCCGACGATAGCCACGACCTCCCCGGCGTGAATCTCGAAATTTACTTCGGTGAGAACCGGGACATTGCTGCCAGGGAAGATGAAGGAAACATTTTCGAACCGTATCGATTCCCTAAAACGATCTATCTTGACAGAGCCCCTCTCTTCCTCCTCCGAAGTCAGCACGGTCTGGATCCTTTCGAGATGAGCGCGCGACTCTTGCATACCGCTGTACGCTTCGCCGATCCTTTTCACGGGAGAGACCATCATATAGATAGCCACGAGCACGGACGCAAAAACGCCCGCGGTAATCGTGCCATTGACGACCTGCCTTCCTCCGTACCAGAGCACGAGAGCGATCCCGAGACCGATCCCGACGTCGATTGCTAATTTCGTAAACTCCCTCAAACGAACGACCCGCATGAACTCACGATAGTATCGCTGGTTGTCCTCACGGAACTTTTCCTCCATCGCCTCTTCTTGATTGAATACCTTAATGACCCGGGCGCCAAAAATCGTCTCCCCGATTCTCTGCGTGAGGAAAGACAGTTTCTTCTGCGTTTCTTTTCTTTTTTTCTTGATCCCTTTCCCGAATTTCCTCGTACTGTAGGCGATGAAGGGGAGGAGCGCCAAACTCATGAGCGCCAAATCCCACTTCCTGTAAAGAGCGACTCCAAGGAGAAAGACGACGGTCGGCACTTCGACGATAAACTTCCGCAGGAAATCCGAAATCATCGCGTTGAGGATATCGACGTCGTTCATCACTTTCGAGAGAAGCACCCCTGACGATTCTCTCCCGAAGTACCCCACCGGCAGGCGCAAAATATGGTGATAGAGCGTGTTCCTCGTTTCCCGGACGAGTTTCAATCCAGCGGAACTCAAAAGATACGCTTGGAAAAAACTGAGAAGTCCCTTCGTCGAAAAGAGGAGCACGATCAGAAAAGGGAGAAAGACAAAATATTCGTACCGTTTGCCTACGAGGACATCATCCAGTGCCGGTTTAACGGCCCATGCGATCAGACCGGTAAGGGCCGAGACGAGAACGCCGAGAACAATGCCGCCCAAGAGCCTTGGCCAGTACGGTTTCGTGAGTTTAATGACGTTTATCGCCGTTCGCATGATCGCTCATAGTATAAACAATGCGCTCGACCAAATGAATGGCCGAAGAGAGCACACGGGCAGCTCGGCATCCCCGGAGAGACAAACCGGGAGAATCTTTGGCTGATCTCACGTGGCGGAGGTGTTACGAAGAGGATCAAAGGCCGCTGACAATCTGCGCGGTGACCGAGCCAATTGCGACCTTCGTCTGCATCTTGACCGGAACGCGTCTATCATCGTCGGTCAGCCAGATCAAGATGTCACCCTTGCGGGAGAATATCCCTTCCGACTGCATCAGTGGCCTTACGAGGACGGTATTGACGGGACCAGCGGGGAGGCTGATCCGCTCTTTTTTCAGAACCTGCACTTCGACATTCCAGACTTTTTTGCTGTCGAAAATGGTCAGGAATGTTGGGTGCCCGACAGCGAGGGGAAGGGATCGAAGGCGGTAAAACCCTGAAAGCGGGTCGAACACCGGCGGGTTGATCTCGAATTCCTTTCTTTCATTTTTAAGGTAGTCGACATAGATAGCCGTCGTGTTATCGTGCGCAAACGTCACTTCTTTGTCCCGCCTGTGTCTCCCTTCCCTGATTTTTATTCGGTACCGCAGCGGCTGAAACCCCGTCCCCCCGGACGTCCTGGAGAGCGTGCATTCCACGCGGTTGTCCACCCTATAGAAAACGGACACCCACGGGGCGGAGACAGCGGTCGAGAAAATCTTTACGTGATCGCCGTCGTTCATCACTTCGAGGGTAGCCGAGCCAGCCTTGATCCCCGTCCACGTCAGATCGTAGATCAACTTCTCCGGGACCGCAACGGATGGCGGAAAAAAGGTGGAACCGGAAGTCACCCCGGAAAGGATCACGAGAAGCAACGCAAACGATATCAGGTCACACAAGGGACGCCGGCCCGCAAAAATCACAACGCCGATCAACCATCGGATTCGCTTATTGAGCACGTCGATAGACATGAGCCCTTACTGATCCTATGGTATATTAATCCATGCTCGTCATTCCCGCAATAGATTTGAAAAACGGTTCGTGCGTCAGACTCCTCCAGGGGAAAAAGGACGCGGTGACCGTATACTCCAAAGATCCTGCGGCGACGGCAAAGCGATGGGAGTCGCACGGCGCAAAGCTCCTCCACGTCGTCGATCTCGACGGAGCCTTCTCGGGACGTCAAAAAAACCTTGATGCCGTGGTGCGAATCCGTAAATCGGTCAGGATACCGATTCAGGTCGGTGGCGGGATACGGAATATCGGCAATCTGCTCAACCTTTTTTCCGCGGGGATCGACAGAGTCATCATCGGCACCGCAGCCATAGAGGACCCTGAGTTCCTCGTACAGGCATGCAAACAATATCCGGGCCGCATCCTCATCGGCATCGATGCCCGAGACGGGCTCGTCGCAATCCGCGGATGGGAAGAGGTGACGCCGATCCACGCATACGACTTAGCACAACGCCTCGAAATGGTCGGCATAGCCGGCATCATCTATACGGATATCAAGCGGGACGGCATGTTGACCGGCCCCAATGTAGAGGCTATCCGCGATATGGTCGATCACGTCACGATCCCCGTCATTGCGTCCGGCGGTATCGCGACCATGGAGGACGTCAAAAAGCTCACGGGGATAAAGGGCCTCTGGGGAATGATAACGGGGAAAGCGATCTACTCCGGCACCCTGGATCTCAAGGAAGCGATCGCGTACGCGGAGAACTATCGCTCATGACGGCATATCCGTTTCCCGTGACCGCAGTCGCCCGTGTGCGCGGCCGCGGACCGTGTCGCGCATTCGCAGAGGACGATGCTCGCTAAACGGATCATCCCCTGCCTCGACGTCAAAGACGGTCGCGTCGTGAAGGGTGTCAGCTTCTTGAATCTTCGCGACGCGGGAGATCCCGTCGCCAACGCGAAATTCTACGACGACCAGGGAGCTGACGAGCTCGTATTTCTCGATATTACGGCCTCTCACGAGAAAAGGAAGATTATTCTGGACGTCGTCATGAAAACGGCGGAGGACGTCTTCATGCCGCTCACGGTGGGTGGCGGGATCAAAAATCTCGAAGACATAAGAGACCTCCTGAACGCAGGTTGCGACAAGGTATCCATCAATACCACCGCGGTGCAAGATCCGTACTTTGTCAGTGCCGCAGCCAAGCGTTTCGGCAGCCAGTGCGTTGTCGTCGCCATCGACGCAAAGCGAATCGTCGGTCGTCAGAAGTCAGAAGTCAAGAGCCAGGGGATACCGGAAGATATCTCTCTGACGCCTGAATCGATGTGGAACATCTACACGCACGGAGGGAGAGTACCGATCGCGATCGACGCGGTGAAGTGGGCGAAAAAAGTCGAGGAACTGGGTGCAGGGGAGATTATGCTCACCAGCATGGACATGGATGGCACGAAGAACGGCTATGACATCGAACTGACCCGCGCGATATCGGAGGCGGTCAGGATACCGGTCATCGCCTCCGGCGGTGCCGGCACGCTCGCTCACCTCTACGAAGCGTTCGTTCACGGGAAAGCAGACGCCGCCCTCGCTGCATCCATATTCCACTACAGAGAATACACGATACAAGAGGCCAAGCAGTATCTCAAAGACAGGGGGGTCCCGGTCAGACTGTGATACTCTTGCGACCCGTTACGCGCCCAATCCGCATGGCGCGAACGGTATCGTCATCAGCGGCGGCGGAATTGATTGTCGCCGTCCTGCCACCGATCGTTGCTTTCACTTCGACCGATCGCGATGAACGTTCGTCCGAATACCTCGCGCAGAGCGCAGCGGCGACCTGGAGCGCTTCGTGCGTGGCATCGCCCACGACGAGGGTTATGGGGCTGCCGGATCCCTCCACCCTTAAGAGATAGTCGCTTCTTTCCGCTAACATCTCGATGAGTGCGTTTTCCGATCTGTCCCGGCCCACGATAATCTTGCAGCGGGGTGAATGGCGGAAATGTCTGCCGACCCTCAAGAGATCGATGTCCCTCACCGTTGGATGCGGAGTGTGCGCGAGGAGGTCTCTGAGGCGGAATGCGTAATTCGGTTCGGTGAGGAGGCATCCCCCCGCAGGAGTGGGATACGTGTCTAACCCGAACTCCCTCGCGAGCGCGATCTGTGGCTTCCTGGACTTGCCGCTGAATGAATAGAGCAGTTCCCTCCGAACCATTCCCACTCGCTCGGCACGTGTCTCCCTCAGGAGCCGCGCGCTCAGAGGCCTGAGAACGAGGTCGCTGACACCGGCCTCTTTGTCGATATGGTAGAGCATGTCTTTTCTCTGGCTCATCGGGCGTTGGCCGAGAACTTCTCCCGTCACCAAGAAGTGCGCTCCCGTTTCATCCATTATCCGCTTTGCCTCCCTGAGCATGAGGATCCGACAATCAACGCAGGGGTTCATATTTTTTCCGTACCCGTGCTTTGGGTTCTTGACGATCTCCAACATTTCATTCTGTAGATGTCGCGTGACGAGAGTAAAGCCCCACTTTTGGCAGATGTCGCGGAAATCTCCTCGCGGGAATGAGCTTTCACCCGGCGTAGGATCGAACGGCGTGGTACACGTGAGCGCGGTCACGTCGACTCCCTGACGGCGGATCGCGATAACAGCCAGCGTGCTGTCGAGACCGCCCGAAAAGAGAGCGACGGCTTTAAATGGTGTGGATTTTTCCATAGCGTTCAGACGATAGCCCTGGGCAGATTACGTCCGATGAGATTTCAGGGATCTGCGCAACTGCTCCGGCGTCACCACCGCCGTTCCCACTTCACCGACGACGATGCCCGCCGCGTGATTCGCGATGACCGCAGCCTCTTCCATCTCCGCACCAGCCGCATGGGCAAGGGTGAACGCGGCGATGACGGTATCGCCCGCGCCGGTGACGTCATACACCTTTTTGGCCACGGTCGGAATGTGAACCACTGTGTCCTTGCGAAACAGGCTCATGCCGTGTTCCCCCCTCGTCAGCAAAACCGCGTCGCACGAAATTTTTCTCAAGAGGACTCTGCCCGCCTTCTCGAGAGATGTTGCGTCCTTGATCTCGATGCCGGACGCCGAAGACGCCTCGTGAATATTCGGGGTAACGAGAGAAACGTTTCGGTAACAATGGAAGTGGCCCACTTTCGGATCGACCGATACGAAGATTTTTCCCCGTCTCGCTTTTTTCACGATCGCTTTCATGAGATCGGCGGAAATGACCCCTTTCTTATAATCGGAGATGATCGCCGCGTCGTGATCCGATATGGCTTCAGCGATGAAATGAAGGATGCCGGCGAACGTTTTCCCGTCGACTCGCGATCGTTCTTCGCGGTCGAACCGGACAATCTGCTGATTGTGGGCGATCACGCGGGTCTTGACGGTCGTCGCCCGCGTCTCTTGAAACACCCCTTCACAGTGGATGCCCTTGTCCTCCATCAACTTCCTTATGATATCGCCACCTCTGTCTCTGCCGGTGACACCGACGATCGTCGCCCGACCGCCGAGGGAGACGATATTGTGCGCAACGTTCGCGGCACCGCCGAGGAGAAAGTTCTCCTGCACCACTTCGACAACAGGCACGGGGGCTTCCGGCGAAATCCGCTCCACTTTGCCCCAGATATACCGGTCGAGAATCAAATCTCCGATGACGAGAATCTTCTTCTTTTTAAATTGGCGCAAAACGTTGTTATGGGCCATGATTATTTTGTCAATTTGACGCTATACAGCGTTTCTTGTCATTGTCCCGTTCGAACAGGCAATCGAGAGAATATTCAAAAAAATATGGATTTCCCGATCACGTCGGGGAATGACAACCTGCGGGAACCATACTCCTTTAACCAACACTAACAAAAGTTTACCAGGAAGAAGCCCCGAATGACAATGAAAAGGGCGGTTCATGTGAACCGCCCTTTTAAGAACTTCCTCTTGCTAAGCCCGCTTAGAACGTGAACAGAAGCCCGTGAACGAGCTGAGTAACCGCTTTGTCGTCTCCGTAAACATCTTTATAGAAGTCACCGGCTTTGAAATACCCGGCCTCCACGAAATAAGAGAGGTTCTTCGTGATTTTGTACGAAGCCTTCATGTCCACTTCCCAGCCGAGGTCCTTATCGACATCGACGTCCTGTCCCAGGAGTTGCTCCCATCCACCGACTTTTGTCGCCTTGAGCAGGAATCCGTCGACGGAAAGGCTGACATCCGGCATCGGCGTCACATCGATACCGAGGTTGTAATAGGTCGTGTTCGCGATACCGGTATTCGTCGTGTTGCCCCCGGGTTTCGTGGTAAGCACGGCATTTACTGCCGCTGTCCTGACGGTGCGCTCATAAATCTGCGTATAGTGGACCAGCCTTGCCGTCGGCCCGTAATCAGGACCCTGGAGCGTCTGGAATTCTTTGCAGTCTTCGTCTTCGATGTCATCGTCGCCACTGCCGTACGCGAAGGAAGCCCTGATATTGATCGGATCGATCATGTACCCGAGTTTCGCATAGACTGCCCAGCCTTTTGCTTTTAAATCAAACTCCCCGTCTTCAGACACGATACCTTCGGCCTTGCCGAACTGGAAATCGGCTTCGGCTGCGTAGCTCAATCCCGCGATCATGCCTTTCGCGTGGATACCGACATTATGGAAATTCAGTTGATCAACGTTGGGAGCAGGCGTTGTAATGATGTTCCCTTCTCCATCAACTGTCCATACAGACGGGCAGTTCCCATCGCTGTGCGCCCAAACCCAGTTGATCCCGACCATGTTGTCCTTGTCCCACTGGTACGTGGCAAGCGCGACGTATCCATCGAGATCGTCGGTGTGGCTATTCAACTCACCTTCATCCAATTTGACGGTGCCGATAGCAATATGCGCTTCCTTCACGGGATCCACCCAGAGGAGGATGGCATCGTCTCCGAATCTCTCGTTATTGAGGAACTGCTTCTCCCCGAGGCTTATCGGCATATGGCCGATTTTGATCCCCGCCGGCACGCCCATCAGACCAGTCCCGACATACTGAATCCACGCCTGCCTGATGAGAATGTCAGCATTCGGTTTCGAATCGTACCCTCTGCCGCTGTCACCCCAATACCACAAGCCGCTATTAGCGCTTCCGCCACTTGCCGTCTCGAGTTCGACCATGCCGCGAAGGCTGTCGGAAATTTTCGCGTCGACCATGAGGTTGACATTGGTCGAGTAAAATGCTTGTGATGTCGATTTTCCAGGAACGACACCAAACTTGGGAATCTCATCCTCCCCCTCGGGTACGACGATATTATCGAAATACCAACCCCTGACGAGAATCTTACCGCCGAGCGTAATCTCCGGTTTGTCTTCAGCAAATGCGGAAAGGGCAAGGCCCATCACCAGTAAAATACCCAACGCCACTGCCAGATACTTCTTCACGTGTTAACCCTCCTTCTCATATTTTTGCGCAGCGGGTATACCCCCGTTGCTCTCCGTCGCTCATAGCGACCTCGTCACCCTTCATTCTGTTCTTACCATACCCGTTATCACCTCCCTTTGCAAAGAGGCTCTGGCCTTCTATGAAGACCTCCTTCATTGTCTCTACGTTATGCGCGGCCTCTGGAAAACTGCGTTTTTATAGCATGTTCCGCGCGACCTTGTCAAGAAAAACGTCACACCGAAACCCCTCAATTCTCCAAACGCCTCATCACTGTAAGCAAGAAAGAGACCAGTGTGCCAGAAAATAGCGTTTCAGGGAAAGAGCTTAAAAACACGGGGAAAACGTGGGGTCAGTCAATCCGATCTTTGTTCCGATTTCCGCCCGCAGGATCTTTCGCAGCGCCCCGTTGTATCCTTTTTACCACATGCCTGTAGTGCGGCGTAGTCAGAAAACCGCGTCCACCAGGAACCCTGTGATAGAATGGTTCATGAACGATCTCATCAAAATATCCCTCATCTTCGCGCTCGTCCTCGTTCTGCTCAGGAAAAAAGTGAACGTCGGCATCGCGATGGCAGTCGCTGCGGGCTCCCTCTTCATCCTTTACCAGATGCCCCCGACGATGATCATCCAGACATTCCGAAGCACGCTCCTCAGCAGCGTCACTATCAAGCTCATCCTCGCGCTCTCGTTCATCCGTATGTTCGAATTGATCCTGCGCGAACAGAATGTCCTGTCGGAAATGATGGCCGCTGTCCGTGCCCTCCTGAAAAACAGAAAGTTGATCACGATCTCGATGCCTCTGCTGATCGGACTGATCCCTTCGGTTGGAGGAGCGTATTTCTCTGCGCCCATGGTCGCGGAAGCGACCGATGACACACCCATGAGTCGCGAAGAGAAAGGTTTCGTGAACTATTGGTTCCGGCACCCCTGGGAGTACATTCTCCCTCTCTATCCGGGGATACTCCTTGCGGCAGCAATCTCGGGGATACACCTCCACCACCTCATTTCAACGAACCTCTCCTACGCGATCGCCCTTGTGGCAACCGGTTTCATCTTTGGCCTGAGGGACCTCAAAGGCCGCGTGAGCGCAGGTCGCCACCTTTCCAGGAAGGGATTGTGGAGCTTCGCTCCGATTACGGCGGTGGTCGTACTCGTGCTCGTCTTCCATCTCGAACTGCACTATGCGCTCATTCTGCCCGTCGTCTTCCTCCTTTTCCTCTATCGGTACGGCGTGAAATCACTGATCTCCGCCTTCAAACACGGGTTCGCTGTCGATGTGATCATTCTCATCCTCGGCGTGATGCTCTTCAAAGAAGCGATGGAGCATTCGGGAGCAGTACAAAACCTGAGCGCCTTCTTGCTCGATCGGGGGATCCCCGTGTCACCCGTTCTCTTCCTGCTCCCTTTCATGTCGGGCCTGATCACGGGCATCACGATCGGCTTTGTCGGCAGTACGTTCCCGCTCATTGTCCACATGGTAGGAGACGCATCGATCGGAGCGATATCCTTCGCCTTCGCGGCAGGATTCTTGGGCGTGCTTCTCTCCCCGGTTCATATCTGCCTCGTGTTAACAAAGGAATACTTTAAAGCAGACTTTTGGGGCATGTATAAATTGATCGTGCCCGCCGGCGGGATTATTTTTGCCGTCGCAGTTTTTCAGTATCTGCTCCTGCATTAGCCCGCGTGACGGAAAAATGCATCTCGGCAGCGCGGATCCCGTGGGAAAGATTATTTTCGAGTAATCTCTCCGCTCTTTGCCCGTCCGCTGCTGCGGGCATCCACGCGACTGCAGGATGGTTTCTCGCGGCAGAAAAGGCGTGGGAAAAAGAGAACTAACCCTTGACCACCCCCATCGGTCTGAGTCGTGCTACCTTCCTCGAAATCCCAGCATTATGAACGACATCGACAACGTGGGATACGTCTTTGTACGCCTCGGACATCTCTTCGGCAAGGGTTTCTCTCCCCGCTGATCGCACAATAATCCCCCTGTCTTCCATCTCTCTCCAGATTGCGCGGCCCTTCGCCTTCCTGATCGCCTGATGCCTGGACAGGACCCTCCCCGCGCCGTGACACGTGGAGCCAAAGGTCTCCTTCATAGCTTTTTCGGTGCCCAGGAGAACGAATGAAGCCCGGCCCATATCCCCGGGGATCAGCACCGGCTGGCCGAGGGGTTTGTAAATATCGGGTAGCTCGGGATGCCCGGGCGGGAAAGCGCGAGTCGCACCTTTCCGATGAACGATGAGCTTCGTCTTCCTCCCGTTCACCACGTGTTCCTCTATCTTCGCAATGTTGTGTGCGACATCATAGACGAGTTGCATGCCGAGTTGGGCCGGTGACATCCGGAAGATGCTGCCGAATACCTCCCGAACCCAGTGCATGATACACTGGCGATTCGCCCAGGCATAGTTCGCCGCCGCCTGCATCGCGGCAAGGTAGTTTTCGGCTTCGGGGCTGCCGAAGGGTGCGCACGCGAGTTCCCTGTCGGGAAGTTCGATTTTATACCTGCTGACGGCTTTCTCCATGACTTCGAGGAAGTCGGTACACACCTGGTGCCCGAACCCCCTCGAACCGGTATGAATCATGACCGTGATCTGATGCTCGAAAAGGCCGAGAGCATTTGCCGCGCTTTCATCGTATACCTCGTCCACAAACTGTATTTCGAGAAAATGGTTGCCGGATCCGAGCGTGCCCTGTTGGGCCCTGCCCCGTTCATACGCCTTCGCACTGATAAGAGAAGGATCCGCTCCATCCAGGCATCCGCCCGATTCGGTTCTCTCCAGATCTTCCGCGTGTCCGAACCCCTGTTCGACCGCCCAACGGGCGCCTTTGATCAGTAGTTTTTTCTCGTTACCGGCATCGAGGCGTATCCTGCCTTTGGATCCGACACCGGACGGGATATTCGTCTGGAGGGCTGCGACAAGGTCTTTGATCACCGGTGCGACGTCACCCTTCGTGAGGTTGCTCTTGAGCAGCCGAACCCCGCAATTGATGTCGTACCCTACTCCTCCGGGAGATATGATGCCCTCCCGCACGTCGAACGCAGCGACGCCGCCAATCGCAAAGCCGTATCCGGTGTGAATGTCGGGCATCGCGAGGGACGACTGCACGATCCCCGGCAGCATTGCCACATTCGCCACCTGGTCGATCGATTGCGGCTCGAGATCCTGCTCGAGTACCTCATCGACGTAAATGACGCCCCTGACCTTCATGCCCGGCTTATAATCAAGCGGCACTTCTATCCTCGAGGGATCAATCCTCTTCACGTTCTCTACTGCCATTGCGACCTCCTGTTACCCCCTCTGCGGGTAATGACGCGGGAGTTGCAGAGGGATTGTTTTCTCCTCACGGTCCTTACTTTAATTAGTCTACCTTTTTCTCGAAATCCGGTGTAGCTTTCGCAAAGACGAATCGTGGAAGGTACGCTGCGCGCGTGAATGAGTGAGGGAGCGAACAGATGAAGAACCCGGGTCAAATGTCGAAAATGACGACGGCTTCCCAATGCTGGCCTTCCCTCCTTATGCTCAGCCGATGGTAGGTCGCCGCCTTAATGAGCAGCTTCCCCTCGTGACGGATGGGATCGAAGGTCTCGCCGAACACCGACGCCTCGAGCAGAAAATCTCCCTCGCTCGCCGTTCCCGCCCCACCAGAAGAAACAGCGAGGGGAGACACGAACCGGGTAATCTCGATCCGCTTCCCGATAAATCCGTACGCATCGAAGTGGAAAATCAACTCGTTCAGCCATGAAACGAGGAGTCCTTCCAGACTGCCGCTCTTCACGGAAACCGTGACTTCCCGGTCTTCGAGTATCCCCTCGGCGCTCGCAACGAGGCTGTACATCCCCAGCGCAGCGTGGACGAACAACTCCCTCTCGTCTCCGCCATAAACTTTTAGGCCAACGTCGCCCGCGATGTCGAGGACCTCGAATCTTTCCATAGACGCGTGGAACGACCACCGCCGCGTGGTTCTTGATCGTTACTTCTTTTGCCCCGCTTGCTGACTCTCCTCCGCAGGGGCTTTGGCTTCCCCTCCTTTATCAGATGAGCCTGCCGTTTCGTCCTTTTTCTGCTCGGCAGACAGTTTCGAGACCGCCTCCCTGTTGATTTCCACTTTATAGGTCTTCTTCAGGTTCTCTATATAGGAATCGAAAAACTCCCTCTGCTTTTCCGCGGAAAGCCGCTGGTAGAGCATCTTCTTAATCTTCTCGAACTCGACGGGTTTCCCCTTCTTCTTGTCCGTGACTTTTATGATGTGATAACCGAATTTCGTCTTGACAGGTTCGCTGCTGATTTCTCCGACTTTCAGCTTCATCGCCGCACTCTCGAATTCGGGAACCATTTGACCGGGTGAAAAATAGCCGAGATCGCCGCCATTGGCCGCCGAACCGGGATCGATCGAGCTCTTTTTCGCGATCGAAGCGAAGTTTTCGCCCTTCTTCAGCCGCTCCAGTACTTTCTTGGCTTCTCCCTCGGTTTTCACGAGAATGTGGCTCGCTTTGATTTGGCTCACGGAGGAGAGTTCGTCCTTGTGCGCTTCATAGTACTTCTGAACATCTTGTTCGGTCACCTTCGACTTCGCTTCTATTTCTTTCTCCAAAAGCTGCCCGATGAGCGTCAGTTTCCTGAATTCCTCGAGCTTCCTCACAAATTCCGGGTCTTTATCGAGACCCCTTTTCGTCGCCTCCTGGTACAAGAGCTCCTTCTTGATGAGTTCATCGAGGAACTTTTCCTTGCCACCCGGCCCTTCAAAGAGCTTCTGGGCGAAATCCGGAAGGTTCTTCAAGTCCCGTTCAAGGTCAGCCTCCGTAATTTTGGTTGCGCCCACTTTTGCGAGAGAGGGCCCCTTCGTCTCCTCCTTCTTCGCGCATGCGCCGGCGAGCGAGACGACCAGAATAAAAATCATGAGCTTCTTCATCGAATCCTCCTCAGATCAAATTTCCCTTTTTATAGCACAAGACGCCCTCTTTTTGACACATCATTGTATTTGTGATAGATTACGAGAACCTTCAGGTGCTTCATGGAACGACGGAGATCGCGCCGATTATACGAGCATGCCACGCGGCTCATTCCCGGGGGTGTCAACAGCCCTGTGCGGGCGTTCCGCGCCGTTGGAGGCAATCCGCTTTTCATCGAGCGGGGGCGGGGATCGAAGATCTACGACGTCGACGGAAATGCGTACATCGACTACGTGCTCTCCTGGGGTCCTCTCATCCTTGGCCACGCCCACCCGCAGGTGGTCAGCGCGCTGAAAAAGGCCGCGGAGAAAGGAACGAGTTATGGCGCGCCGACGGCCCTTGAAGTAGAGCTCGCACGGCTCGTCCTCAAGGCGTATCCTTCCATGGACAAGGTCCGCTTCGTCAATTCGGGGACCGAAGCGACCATGAGCGCTATCCGTGTTGCACGGGGGTTCACCGGCCGCGATAGGATCATCAAATTCGAAGGCTGCTACCATGGTCACGCCGATGGCCTCTTAGTGAAGGCGGGATCAGGCGCCGCCACCTTCGGTGTGCCGGACAGTCCGGGCGTTCCGAAGTCGTACGCGCGGAACACGATAACGCTCCCCTTTAATGATATCGAGGCTTTGAAGAGAACCGTCACGAGCGAGTGGAAATCGCTCGCGTGTGTGATCGTCGAGCCGGTCGTGGGAAACATTGGGTGCGTCCTGCCGAGACCGCGTTTCCTCGAAACATTGAGAAGGTTGACGGCCGAGTACGGCATCGTGCTCATTTTCGACGAAGTGATGACGGGGTTCAGGGTCGCTTTTGGCGGCGCGCAGGCGGTCTACGGCATAAAACCGGATATGACGTGTCTTGGCAAAATAATCGGAGGCGGCTTGCCAGTCGGCGCGTATGGTGGGCGAAAGGAAATCATGTCCGTCGTCTCCCCCGAGGGTCCCGTGTATCAAGCGGGGACTCTCTCGGGAAACCCGCTCGCGATGACCGCGGGGATAACGACGTTGAGGATACTTTCGAAATCCGGCATCTATGAGAAGCTCGAACAGCGGGCAGCCCGACTGGAAAAAGGCCTCGTCGACGCAGCCCGGGGAGCACAGGTAAAGACGCGCTTCTACCGCGCAGGAACAATGTTCTGCTGCTACTTTACCGATACCGAGGTGTACGATTATCGAACCGCCAAAACTGCGGACACGGAGAGATTCGCGCGCTTCTTCAATGCCATGCTCGATCGCGGCGTTTACCTCGCGCCGTCCCAGTTCGAAGCGGGGTTCCTCTCCCTCGCCCATTCGGAGAAGGACATCGAAAAGACCATCGCGTCTGCGTACGATTCGCTCCGCGCGATTCAATAGAAAATCGGCCTGTCTTATGCCAGACAAATCGTTTCTCAGAAATCTCCTCGAAGCGAGCACCATCGGTCTGAATCTCGTGCTCGCGACATTCATCGGCCTCGCCATGGGATACGGGCTCGATTACGCAATGGAAAAATGGTTCGGCTGGCATACGAAACCCTGGCTAACGATCATATTCCTTTTCCTCGGCATCATTGCGGGGTTCAGGGAACTCCTCCGAACCGCGAAGAAGGCGACGAATGAATCTCAGAAGAATTTATAGGCAGGGCTTCATCGTACTCACTCTGCTTGCGGCCGCAGCCGCCCCGCTCGATTGGAAGAAGCTCCCCGTGAGTATCTTCGTCGGCGGCGCGCTCGGTCTCGCGAATCTGAAGGGTCTCGCGTGGGGTCTCCGCGACTTCGCGGTCGCCAGGCCGACGGGGAGGGTGATCTTCTGGAGCATGGTGCGGTTCTTCATCCTCGGCACGATTTTGTTCATTCTTGCACTGTTGAAGGTGATCAATTTCATCGGCATCCTGATCGGCTTCACGGTCGTCTTCGCGCTTATCTTGAAAGAAGGGCTGCACACGGCGCGGTCGTACGCACAAAATGATTTGGGCGACGAACCGCGACAACCGACGGATCTGTCGGATACGAAACGATAAGCGGTTTCTCGCTCAGGAAAGGAAGGGTTTGGAGAATACCGAGAGGAGGAAGACAGGAATGGACACGCAGGATTTACTGAGAAAAGCGCAGATACTCTTCGCCGAGGGAAAGGATAAAGAGAGCATCGAGGCGTTCACGGAAGCGCTCGAGGCGGGCGCGGATCCATACCTCTCTCACCTGAGCAGGGGTGTCGGTTACGTGAAAACGAACGATATCGACAAGGCGTTAAGCGACTTCAACGAAGCGATTGCCGCGAACAGCCAAAGTGCGAGGGCGTACTTTTTCCGGGGAATCGTCTATATGATGAAGAGCGAGTTCGAAAACGCAGTCGCTGACTTCACGAGCGCCCTGCGACACAAGAGCGACTATGGCATGGCGAAGTTCTGCCGTGCCGTGTCGAACGCCCGAATAGGGAAATTCGAGGAATCCTCGGAAGACATGCGGTCGGTTCTCCCGCAGATGGAAACGAATCTCCAGAGCTTTGCGGACACCTACGGCATTGTCCGGACCGAAATGTGGAAAGTCATGGCGCAGATCTCGGGAGATGCGAGAACCTCGGCATTCTCGCTGAGCGAAAACGAACTCGACACGTTAAAGAAGTGGCTTGACGAGGAGTAGCAACGCCCGCTGCGCTACTAGGAGAGCCAGTGTAACTGCTTGAGCAGCCGGAGCCGGCAGGGGTGCTTGAGCTTGCGCATCGCTTTCACCTCGATCTGCCGGACCCGCTCTCTCGTAATCGAGAGGTGCTTCCCTATCTCGTCGAGGGTGTGATCTCTGTCGACGCCGATACCGAATCGCATCCGTATCACGAGTTCTTCTCTCGGATTGAGCGCCGTCTTCAGAATTTTGAGCAAGGCATCCACCGTCTTGTTCCGTTCGGTGCCCTCGCACGGCGAATAACTGTTGTCGCCGACAAAATCTTCGAGCGTCGCCTCGTCATCGCCCACAGGGGTCTGCAGGGTGATCGGGTCCTGGACGGCTTTCAGAATGCCTTCGACCTTCCTGACCGGCATGCCCACTTTGCGGGCAATTTCCTCCATTTCCGGCTCCCTGCCCAATTGCTGGGTCAACGCTCTCGCCGCGTTGCTTATCTTGTTGTTCAATTCCATTAGGTGGACGGGGATACGGATCGTCTTCGTCTGTTCGACGAGGGCTCGGGTAATCGCCTGCTTGATCCACCACGTCGCGTACGTGCTGAACTTGAACCCCATCGTGTAGTCGAATCGGTCGATCGCCTTGATCAGCCCGATATTCCCTTCCTGGATAAGGTCGAGGAGGGAAAGACCCCGCCCGATGTAGTGCTTCGCGATGTTGATCACCAGCCGTAGATTGTGGATGATGAGTTCATTCTTCGCTCTCGACACCACCTCCCGCGCAAGCGCAACCTGCTCGTACTTCTTTTTCAGATCGTCTATGCCCACCCCGACTTCTGACTCGATCCTCTTCCGTTTCTCCTCCAATTCCCGATGAGACACGCTGCGCATCCTCGTCCTGCGCGGGCTACGCTTCTTTCTCCCTTTCCCGTCAGCGAACCGGGCGTCCTCCGGATCGAATATCCGCGCTTCGATGTCGGCCACCTCCTCCATCAAATGATCGAGCCGTTCGAGGCTTCTTCTGAGGGCCTGATCCGCGATATCGTTATCGACGCTGTCATCGTCTTCGGACACCTCAGATTCGATCGTATCGAGGACTCTCTTATAGAGAGGGAGGACCGTCACCGTCTTTTGAATGATCTCTTTCCCCGCTTCTATCCTCAACGCAAGCCCCATTTCCTCGTCTCTCGTGAGGATCGAGATATCCCCCATGGACTGGAAGTACGCCTTAATCAGGTCGTCTGATTTGTCGTGTGTTCCCTTTTCTTCCCGAAGGTCCTCATCGATCAGACCATCCTCAGCGCCAGTTGCCTGAACCCCTACTTCCTGAAGAAGGCTCGTCACATCCTCTTCTCTTTCGCTGAGAGAAGCGGTTTGGTCGACCGTACACCCTTTCTCGTCGCGGAGAGCACATCCTCGAGCGTTTTTCACGGTTGGCCCGTCTTGAAAGATATCCCAATCCATCATCGCATGGCTCTCGGCGCGGTCTTGCCCCTACCGGCAAAGCACCCCTTTTTTATTTCTTGGATTTCTGAACCCTGTGATTGACCTGCGACATGAGCGAAGACGCTTCGTACCCGATTTCATCCAGAACGTTCGACGAATGTTTTCGGGCCGAATCTTTCTGCTTCGCTTTGCTGCTCAAATGCAATCCCTTGAGTCGATTCACCATGCCTTTGACGATCACCGTTCGATCTCCTTCCGAACCCGCGTTTCACTATGCCATGTCAAGACTAAGCAATTGATATGCCATTTTCCTGAGATAAGAGATGCGCGCCGAACGGCTCTGACCGGCAGAGCTATTCCCTGAAGAGATCCGTACTGAGGTAACGTTCCCCCGTGCTCGGGAGAATGACAACGATGACTTTGCCAGCGTTTTCCGGACGCCTCGCAACGGTGAGAGCCGCCCAGGCCGCCGCACCCGATGAAATACCGCACAGAATCCCTTCGATCTTAGCGAGAGATCTCGCTGTCTCGAAAGCGTCTTCGTCCCGTACGGTGATGATCTCATCGATGAGAGACGCGTCGAGTACCGCCGGAACAAATCCCGCACCGATGCCCTGGATCCGGTGGGAACCCGGTTTTCCGCCGGAGAGGATGGGCGATCCCGCCGGTTCGACCGCGATCGCCCGAAGAGAAGCTTTCCTTTTTTTGAGAACGTGGGCGGTACCGGTGATCGTCCCCCCTGTGCCGACGCCTGACACAAGAATATCGATCGCTCCGGCCGTGTCCCTCCAGATTTCCTCCGCGGTCGTTCGTCGGTGTGCGTCGGGGTTTGCCGGATTGCTGAACTGATCAGGCATGAAAGCGTCCGGAATGCTCGCAAGGAGTTCTTTCGCCTTTTGTATGGCGCCCCTCATGCCGTCGGGGCCGGGCGTCAGGACGAGTTCGGCCCCGAGGTGCCGCAAAAGTTTTCGGCGCTCGAGGCTCATCGTTTCAGGCATGGTGAGCACAACCCGATAGCCCCGCACCGCGCCGACAAAAGCGAGGGCAATCCCCGTGTTCCCGCTCGTCGGCTCGATGATCGTCGCCCCTCTCCGCAGGAGTCCCGCCTCTTCCGCCGCGCGTATCATCGCCAATCCAATGCGATCTTTAACGCTGCCGAGGGGATTTTTCGATTCCAGTTTGCCGAGGACCGTCGCCCGGAGGCCGTGCGCGAAGCGGTCCAGCCTCACCAAAGGCGTATTGCCGATGGTTTCGGTGATGTCGCGCGCGACGTTCGGCAGCGCCACGTTCACGGCTTAAAAATGAGTTCGGGTTTCTTGAGGAAGACTTTCGTATCGGGCGGCACCGACTCGGTTATCCACACGTTCCCGCCGATGACGGACCGCGCGCCAATCACCGCCTCTCCGCCCAATATCGTTACCCCTGCGTAGATAATGACGTCGTCCTCGATCGTGGGGTGTCGCTTTTTGCTCCGGAGCTTTTCGACCGCGTCCTTCGGAAGGGAAAGGGCGCCCAGTGTGACGCCCTGATAGATTCTGACCCGATTTCCGATATCCGTCGTTTCACCGATGACGACACCGGTTCCGTGATCGATAAAAAAGCTCTCTCCGATGCGCGCGCCGGGGTGAATGTCAATTCCCGTCAAACTATGGGCGTATTCCGTCATGATTCTCGGAATTAATGAGACGCCCTGCACGTGGAGTTCGTGCGCTATTCTATAGACGGTAATGGCGAACAGCCCAGGATAACTAAAAATGATCTCGTCGTAACCCTTCGCCGCAGGATCCCCTTCGTAAGCCGCACGAATATCCTTCGCGAGCAATGCGCGGAGGCGGGGGAGTTCACGCAGAAAGCGGATCGCGATCTCCTGACCGCGTTCTTCGCAGTCGTCGCACTCCATGCGATGGCGACGGCATTCGTGCCGGATCGCGAGAGCGATCTGTTCCGAAAGAGATTCGAAGAGTTGCGTGACTTCCTGGCCGAAGTAGTAGCCGAGATTCATCGCGTCGATCCGGGTACGGGAAAAATAGCCGGGATAGAGTATTCGGCACGTACGATGGATGATGTCGATAATCGCCTCTTTGGAGGGGAGCGGCTCGATGTCGACGTGATCGAAGCATTCGCCCGTCTTACACGACTCGACCAATTTCTCCACGATGTCCGGTATCTTTTCCCGAAAGCGCTTGGTATCCTCTTTTCTCACGCCGCACTGCTCGTGGCCCCTTTCTACCATGACCCGTTCACCTCCGTGGAACGTCCTCCCGGCCACCCGCGAAAATGCTCGCCGAGCGTTTGTCCGTTATTGTAGCGTATCCTTCGGAAGGCGGCAAGGTGAAGCCCGTTACGGCCTCCGCGCTACCCTTTTCGGCAGAGAAAAGATATAATGTCTCGGTTTCGATGGGAAACGTCGGGCGCATGTTCATTCTGAACGGTTTCCGGGGGACACCGGTTGACATCGATTTCCATAACGGCGACCTGCTCGCGGTGCTCAACCTCCTCGCGGATACCGCACGGTATGATGGATTCGCCGTTATCGTGGACAGCGATATCCGGGGAAAGATACAGATCAAAATGCACGAACCGTGGAATATCATCCTCGTCGAAATATTAGCGGGTGTCAATTTTATCACGACCGTCGTGAATCACAGTATCATCATTTCGTATAACTTGACGCTGAGCTGCGAGCTCAACTGATCGCGTTTGCGGGAGAAAAAAGTTTCACCGTTTTTTCACACTCTCTTCATCATTTCTTCATAAACGCGGGATAGAGTATAATACGTACGGTGCAACGTAACATAGATGTTCTTTATGCTATTTCAATTGGTGCACCAACCCTCCTGGCAGCCATATTCCCCCCTCTGGCTGCCTTACCTCTCCACCTGGGAAGGTCAAGCCTGTGTTGCGCGATCAAGACGGTTTACCACATGCCGAGTGAGCGTGCGAGGCACGCTGCCACCTCACAGAAAACCGAATAAATGGAGGCACTCTTTCAGGAAGAGGATAGCAAATCCCATGAGGATGAGCCCTGTCGTTCTGATCAGTACACGGTAGGCTCTCCCCTGGAGAAATTGCCGCGATATGCCGACGAGCACAGCGAGAAGCATCTTCGATCCGATCAGGAGGAGATAGAACCCGATCACGAATGAGACCGCGACATCTAATCCCCGCTCATGCGCTTTCATGAGGATCGGAGACCCGATCGTCAGCCAGAAAAGGTAGGGATGAGGGCTCAGAAGATTGGTCATCACTCCCCGGCGGAGAGCCTTCCCTTTCGCGTCCTGAATGGAGAGGCTGACCGCTTTCAGCGACATGTTCTTGTAGGCGAGATGCCCGATAAACAAACTGCCCGCGAGGGATATGCCCCCGAGGAAGAGATTCGAATGCGTGACGCACGAGAGGACCGACAGGGAGAGGAAGATAATCGGCACATCGGTGACGGCGGGTGCCGCAGAGACCATAAGCCCCGCCTTCCTTCCGTGGAGCAATGTCTCTGATAGAACGAGAGCGACGAGCGGCCCCGGAGAGACGCCTGCAGCGAGTCCGAGCAGCACGCCGGAAGCAAAAAACTGGATTGAATCTGTCACGTCCTTCTCCTTGACACCTCAAAAGTCAAAAGTGTAAAGTTATCCTCGGAGGGCAGTTAGCTCAGTCGGTAGAGCAGAGGCCTGAAAAGCCTCGTGTCCGCAGTTCGATTCTGCGACTGCCCACCACTCTTCCATCGTTTCCCTCGGCATGCTGTTCCATGACGGCATCGGTTTGGGAATAGGTGCGTCGCCGCCGTGGGGAGCGATCACGCGTATTCGCGCAAATCGCGTTTGCCTTTTCGCTCCTCTGTCGATCGAGCGTCACCCGCGCAAAGCAGCGTGCGGTCTCATCCCGAAGCAGCGCTTTTTTCCTTGACAAAGAATTCCCTTTTCGCTAAAAATCATCTGGCATGAGCAGGCGTATCGCATATATACTGCAGGTGCTCATTTTTATCCTCGCGACACCCGTTTTTGCTTCCGATGACAACCCCCCCCTCCAGGACGTGCACCCCGTCATTTCGGCGCTCCCGGACGAACAGCCGAAAAACGGTGTTGCCCTGATTGAAGATTACCATAAAAATGAGGTCGCAGCGGACGCGGTGAGCAAACAAATTGCCCTCTTTACGGAAAAGATCAGGGAAAAATTCGCCCTTTGGCTCGGCAGATCCGGCAAATATATCGATCTCATGAGCGGCATCCTCAAAGAGCAGAACATTCCGGAAGAAATGGTCTTCCTCTCCCTCATCGAAAGCGGATTCAACGCACATGCCTACTCGCCTGCGAAAGCCGTTGGGTACTGGCAATTTATCGCGTCGACGGCGAAACGCTACGGGCTCGAGATCAACTGGTGGCGTGACGAAAGGAGAGATCCCATAAAGTCGACGATCGCTGCGGCGAGTTACCTCAAAGATCTCTACGAGATGTTCGGCTCGTGGAATCTGGCCATGGCCGCGTACAACGCGGGCGAGGGGAGAATCATGAAAGCCATCAACCGAACGAAAACCGACGATTTCTGGTCATTGTTAACGACGAACCAGCTCAAGAGAGAAACGAAGGAGTACGTCCCGAAGTTCATCGCCGCGAGTTTGATCGCTTCCAGCCCCGAACACTATGGGTTCGACGACGTGGAATTCCACGCGCCACTCGCGTATGAAACGGTGGTCGTGCAGTCGCCCGTCGACCTCGATGTCGCCGCGGCCTGCGCTGAGGTATCCATCGAGGTTATCCGTGAGCTGAACCCCGAGCTGAAAAGGTGGTGCACGCCGCCCGACACCCGTGAATATCCTCTCAGAATCCCCGTCGGGAAAAGAGACGTCTTTTTGGAAAACCTGTCGCGAATTCCCCCGGAAGACCGTTTCACCGTTGACGTCTATACCGTGCGGAAGGGAGATACGTTCAAGCGCATCTCGAAAAAGACAGGCGTCCCCGTCGATGTGATCCTCGATCTGAACGACATGGAAACGATCATGCCCCTCTCTGCGGGCAAGAAAATTTACCTTCCTCCGAAGGGGAAATACAGGATTGACAAAGGGGATCAGGCGTTCATCAAGAAGGCCTCTTTGAAGCAGAAAAAACGCGGATCAGCGGCACCAACCAACAAATCGAAGAGGTCTTCGGTGAAGACATCCCATACGCAGAAGAAGACCCATCCGACACCCGGGAAAAGAATTTAGCCTGCCTTTTTTGCCGAGAGTTTGAGCTCCGCCTCATCCCTGTACGGCGAGGAAGGGAACTTCGCCACGAGTTCTTCGTATTTCTTTCGCGCCTCCTCGGCATTCCCCTCTTTCTCGAGGAGCCTGCCGTACTCGATGAGCGCGAAGTCCTTGAAAACGTCCGTCTTCAATCGGGACATCGCCTCGAGCGCCTTCTTCGCTTCGCCGGGATCCCCCTTCTTCATGGCGATCGCTGCCATCTTGCGGTACGCGAGCGGAAGGAATTCTTCATCGCCCGAATAACGACGGGCAAATTCTTTCAGCGTCTTCATCGCTTCATCGTACTCACCGAGTTCAAAATGGCAGGCTGCGATGTAGTAGAGCGAGAAAGGCGATTTTTTTGTCGCGTACGCTTTCGAGAAAATACCCAGGGCATTTCTGTACCGAGATGCTTTGTCCTCCTGCGCCTGGGACGCTCTGCTGTGGTAAACGTTGTATCCCTGGACTTCGAGCCTTGTCGCCTCGAGGCCCCTGTTATAAGAGTAGAAGAGAAAACCCGCCAGGGCGAGAACGACCACGAGGATGGCGGCCCCAACCGCGAGAACGGTTCTCCTGCGCTTCGACAAGGTCCCTTTCAGGTCCGAGAGCTTCTCCTGTACTTCCTGCTCCGGCGTCTCGGTTTTTTTCGGTACCTTTTTCTTGATGGCTTTCGGCATCAGTTCCTCCCGAGAAATTTCTCCACAAGGGCTTGTGCGTGATCGAATACCGATTCGACGCGGTTCGCGTCGATTCCCGCCGCGAGGAGTATCGACCTCGCCATTTCCTTCGTGATCAGATCCGACGGGCTATGAGCGTCCGTGTTGACGCAGAGCGGTATGCCGAATCGCACCGCCTCCCGCGCCACATGACCATTGGACAGGCAATGCCCTTTCCGGGCGGTTATTTCCAACGTCACCCCCCTCTCCTTCGCGAAGAGCAAATCTTCCTCGGAAATGAGGCCGGGGTGAGCGAGGATATCCGCATTCGCGTCAATGGCGGCTCGATTGGTTCCCGAAGCGACCGGTTCGACGATCGTCTCCCCGTGCACGACGACGACCTTTGCCCCAAGATGCCTCGCCTCCTTCACCAGGTCCGGAATCAACCGGGGCGGCACATGCGTTATTTCGGCCCCCGGGACAATGCGGATCGGCATAAGCGTTTTCATCTGTTCGATCGCCTTCACGATGCGGGGCACGACAAAATCGATATTGGAACCGTCGACGTGATCCGTTATCGCGATCGCGGAATAGCCGACAGCGATCGCCCTCCTGATCAACTCGGAGGGCACCAGTTCACCGTCGCTGAAAATGCTATGCGTATGGAGATCGATCACGATTCTAAAACTGTTATTTTATCAGAACAATGCCCTTTTTGCACGCCCCGCACGCTCAGGGCTCTCCTGCTCTCGCGAGCGTGAGGACGATGACCTCTCTGGCACCTGACCGAACGAGCGTTTTCGCGCACTCTCTCACCGTCGCACCGGTCGTCATCACGTCGTCTACGAGCAACAGCTGCTGGCCACGGATATCGTCGTGCACCCCGAATGCGCCTCTCAGATTCGTCCTCCGTTCCGTCGCCGAGAGTCCGACCTGAGGGAGTGTCTCCCTTTTCTTATGGAGACTATCCATGCGCAATGGAATGCCGAGTTCTCTTGCGATAACTCGCGCGATGAGGAGCGACTGATTGAACCCTCTCTTGATCAGGCTCGCTCTCGTGAGGGGCACGGGAACGATCCCGTCCGCCCGGGGAATGTCGAGGGCGAGCATCATCGTGCCGAGCGGCACAGAGAGTCGTTTCCTCCCGTGGAACTTCAAGTGATGGATCGCCTCTGCGAGAACCCCGTCGTAGAGCCCGAACGAAAGCACCTTCGAAAAATGGGGCGGATCTTGTACGCATGACCGGCAGGCCCGCGCGTGCTCGGACGAAAGCGGCAGAGCGCATATGCTGCACGAAGGTCCTGTGTACATACCGATCCCTTCCCAACAGACGCTGCAGAACGGCGCATATCTCCATCGGTCTGACGCATTCGAACAGACGGGACATCGCGATGGGTAGAGAATATTGAGCAGAGAGGTGATTATATCGTGTCCGAATCGATCGCTCTTCCGCATCGTCCGCACCGCGCGCCGAGGGATCGCTTCTCGCGCGGCACCCTGTTTTTGATGCCGCAGGATGCGCACACCACGACCTCGTGCGTCGAAAACGGACGAGCGCCAGGCCCTTCCTCTCCCCCGCTCAATCCTAGATCGCGAAGCGATGCGCCCAGAAAGCGCATGAACGTGTCATCTGTTTCCGTCAACTCTACCCCCATCCCGTTCTTCCCCGGCAAGAGAGGATTCTTGATCGTTCTCCTCACCACTCCTTTGCGCGAAGACAGACGATTATCGGGGGTGACGAGTTGTATGTCAATCAGTGTGCCGGGAGCGAACCCGCGGTTCGTCCTTATGAAAAGGCCACTCGCAGAAAGGTTGCTGACGATTCCTTTCAATTGGTGTGCGCCGGCGCTAAACGTGACCTCCAACCGCCGGGTGAAACGGGGATGTCTCCGGTATGCCCTCGTGCGAGCCATTAGAATTGTTCTTTGAGAACGATGATCTCATCCCGCCTTTGGCCCGTCGATATGAGGTGCACTTTAACTCCGAGGATCCTTTCGAGCGCCCTCACGTATCGACGCGCTGCCTTCGGCAATTCGCCATAGTGCGTGACCCCGACGGTCGTCGTCTTCCATCCTTCCAGTTCCTCGTACACAGGCTCGCATTCGGCAAAGATGTTCATTTGCTTCGGAAATTCTTCGTACGTTTTCCCCTCGTGCCGGTAAGCAACACACACCCGGAGCGAGTCGAGCTCGTCGAGGATATCGAGTTTTGTCAGCGCGATTCCCGAAATGCCGTTGATCCGCGCCGCGTGCCTGAGTATCACGGCATCGAGCCATCCGCATCGCCGCGGTCTGCCGGTCGTCGCTCCGTACTCGCCGCCTCTCTCCCTCAAATGCTCGCCCAACGCGTCCCTGATCTCCGTCGGAAAAGGCCCGCCGCCGACCCGGGTCGTGTATGCCTTTACGACACCGAGCACGCGGGTAATTTTTGTCGGACCCACGCCGAGTCCCGTGCACGCACCGCCGGCGATCGCGTTCGACGACGTCACGAACGGATACGTGCCGTGGTCGATATCGAGCAACGTCCCCTGAGCGCCCTCAAAAAGTACATTGCCCTTCGCCGCGATCGTTCGGTTCACGATAATGTCGGTGTCGCTGACATGGGGAGCCAGTCTCTTCGCATACCCCGTGTACTCCTCAAAAATAGCTTCTGCGTCGAATCTCTCGGCTCTGTAGAGATGCTCGAGGAGAAAATTGACGTGGGAGAGGTGCGACTCCAATTTTTCGCGAAATACCGATGGGTGGAGGAGATCCGCCATGCGGATACCTGCCCGCCCGACTTTATCGCAGTACGCGGGACCGATGCCTCGCCCCGTCGTGCCGATACTCTTGTTCCCTCTGCGTCTCTCGCTCTCCCTGTCCAGCGCCATGTGATACGGCATAATCACGTGCGCATTCTTGCTGATCACCAGGTTCTCGCCGACCTCGATTCCCCTCGCCCTGAGCTCGTCGATCTCTTTAATGAGCGCTGCGGGGTCGATAACGACACCGTTGCCGATGAGGCAGGTCTTGCCTTTGTAAAGGATACCCGACGGAATAAGGTGGAGGACGAATTTTTCATTATGAATGACGACGGTATGGCCCGCATTGGGTCCTCCCTGATATCGTGCGACAAGGTCAGCCTTTTCGGAGAGATAGTCGACGATCTTCCCTTTTCCCTCGTCCCCCCACTGCAAACCCACGACGACGATAGTCGGCATAGCGATCCCCCGTTTACAGATTGATCTGTTTGACCGAAAGAATGTTCGGCAGTTTCTTGATTTCTTCGATGACGGACGATGACGCGTGGGAGTCGATGCTGACCACAGAGATCGCCATGCCGCCTCGACTCTCCCTCCCAAAATGCATGCGCGCGATATTGATATTATTCTTTCCGAGGAGGGTACCGATATTGCCGATGACGCCCGGCCTGTCATTGTTGTACAAAAAGAGGAGTTCCCCTTCAGGGACAATTTCCACCTTGAAGGCATCCACGTAAACGATGCGCGGGTCCCTCCTGCTGAAGAGGGTCCCCGCAAAATAGCGCTCCTTGTCCCGTGCCCTCACTCGGAGCGCGATCAAACTCTGGTAATCGCTCTCATCCGTGCTCTTCGTTTCCCTCACCTCGATCCCGCGCTCTTTCGCGATGACCAGCGCATTCACGAAATTGACCGTTTCGAGCAGGATCGGGTTGAGAAACCCTTTTATCGCTGCCATCGTGACGGGAGCCGCATTGATTCTCGCCGCGTCCCCCTGATACTCGATGGTTATTTCCGAGGCACCCCCTTCGAACATCTGGGAAGCAAAGTTTCCGAGTCTCTCGGCAAGATTGATATAGGGCTGGAGCCGTACCACCTGGTCCGCGGGTATGGAGGGGAAATTGACCGCGTGGCGGATCGTCCCGTGAATGAGGTAATCGACGATCTGCTCCGCGACGGCGATAGCGACGTTTTCCTGCGCTTCCTTCGTCGAAGCGCCGAGGTGGGGCGTGCAGATGACGTTGTCGAGCGTGAGGAGAGGGTTATCTTCCGGGGGTTCTTTTTCGAACACGTCGAGTGCCGCTCCGGCCACCTTCCCCGAGACGAGCGCGTCGTAGAGGTCTCTTTCGTTGATGATCCCACCACGCGCACAATTGATGATCCTCACACCATCCTTCATGATGCCGAGCGTCTCCCTATTGATGAGGTACTTCGTCTCCGCAGTCAACGGCGTGTGGAGCGTAATAACGTCGGACCGCTTGAAAAGTTCCTTCAGGTCGACCTTCTCGACGCCCATCGTCTTCGCTTTTTCTTCATTCAAAAAGGGATCGTAGGCGATCACGTGCATCCCGAATGCCTGCATCCTCTTCGCGACCTGGCTCCCGATGTTCCCGATGCCGATCACGCCGAGAGTTTTGTTGAAAAGCTCGACCCCCATGAACTTCTTCTTTTCCCATTTGCCGGCCTTCATCGAGGCGTTCGCCTGCGGAATCAGTCGCGCGAGCGACATGATATGGGCAATGGTGTGTTCCGCCGTCGTGATGGTATTTCCGCCCGGCGTATTCATCACGACGATTCCTTTCTTGGTCGCCGCTGCCCTATCGACGTTATCGAGACCCGAGCCCGCACGACCGATAACTTTCAGGTTCTCGGCGGCGTCGATGATCTCCGCGGTCACTTTCGTCGCGGATCGTATGACCAGTCCGTGGTAGTCACCGATGCACGATTTCAACTCGTCCGACTTCAACCCGACTTTCACGTCGACCGCGAGTCCCGCGTTTTTCAGTATTTCGACGCACTTTTCCGAAATGTTGTCGCTGATCAGAACTTTCATCGGTCCCCCTATTCCATCAATAATTCCTGAGCGACGGCAACGCCCGTACCAAGTTTTACCGGGTAGCCCATCCCCTTGAGGACCATCTCGATTCCCGCTATCGCTGTGATGATATCGAACCGATCGGCATACCCGAGGTGCGCGATACGGAAAATCTTCCCCTTTGCCCGATCCTGGCCGCCTGCGGCCGTTATGCCGTATTTCTCGCGGAGATTCTTGTAGACCGCCTGACCGTCTATGCCGGGCGGCGTCATGATCGCGGTCACCGCGTTCGATGGGGATTCCTTCGGATAGAGCTCGAGACCGATCGCCTGAACCGCTTTTCTCGTCGCGTTGGCGAGCTTTTCGTGCCGTTTGAAAACGTTCTCCAAACCCTCCGTTTTCAGCATCTGCAGGCCGGCATTCAACCCGATGATGAGCGTGACGGGCGACGTGAAATTCGTCTGATTCTTCGCGAGGTTTTCACGCTCTTTTCGGAGATTGAAATAGAACTTCGGCATCCGGGAGGTCTCCGCCCTCTGCCACGCCTTTTCGCTCACGCTGACGAAAGCGATTCCCGGAGGCAGCATCACCCCTTTCTGCGAGCCTCCCACCATGATATCGATTCCCCACTCGTCGGTCCTCAGGTCATGTGCGACGAGCGCGCTGATCGCATCGACAATGAAGAGCGTATCGTCGTAGTTCCTGACGATCGACGCCAAGGTCTGAATGTCGTGGTAGACTCCCGTCGACGTTTCGGACGCTTGAACGAACACCCCCTTTATCGAGCGGTTCTTCCTCAACCTGTCCTCGACCTCTTCCGGCCGTACGGCATATCCCCACTCCACGGTAATCTCGTCGACCCTGAGCCCGTACGCCTGACAGATCTTCGTCCACCGTTCCCCGAATTTTCCCCCGTTGACGACGAGAACCTTGTCGCCCTGATTGAAAAAGTTGTTCACCGCGCTCACCATACCGCCCGTGCCGGTCGATGTGAGGATGAGCACGTCGTTCTTCGTCTGGTAGAGCCATTGGAGCCCCTTCTTCGCCGAGTCGAGGACCGGTAGAAAGTCGGGAGACCGGTGATGGATGATCGGCGCCGCCATCGACAAGAGAATTTCCGACGGCACCGGCGTCGGTCCGGGAGCCAAGAGATATCGTTTCATCATCAAATATCCTCCTTCACAGACATCGAATGCGCTACTGCATGGACACCAGCAAGGCTTTCGACGTTAGCATACTGCGTACTTTCGGGTCAAGGATGGTCACTTTACAATGCGTTAATACGCCTATTATAATGGTTTATGGTAAAAAGGAAAATCTTCGTCGGCATTGCGGTTCTCCTCGTCGGATTCCTCCTCGGTGGAATCACGTTCCACACGATCGGAAAATTCACGAGCCAGGAACGGAGCGCCCCGTCTCACGTCACCCCGACCGTTCCGCGCCAGATCATCGAAACGAGCAAGGCTTTTTCCGATATCGTGCGGTCTGTTTCGCCGTCGGTCGTGAATATTTCGACGACAAAGGTTGTTCGAAAAGAGACAGGCCCATTTTTTGACGATCCGTTTTTCGATTTCTTCGCTCCGTTTCACGATTTCGGCGCGCCGAGGAAGTGGAAGGAGCGGAGTCTCGGCTCGGGAGTGATCGTCTCGCCGGACGGATATATCGTGACGAACAACCACGTCGTCGAGAAAGCGGATGAAATAAAGGTGACCCTCTTCGATAAGAGAGTTTTGAAGGGGCGCATCGTCGGTGCGGATCCGAAGACGGACGTCGCCATTCTGCGCATCGAAGCGAACAACCTCCCCGTCCTCCCGTGGGGCGATTCGGATAAATTGCAGGTGGGCGAATTCGTCCTCGCGATCGGAAGCCCGTACGGACTGAACAATACCGTGACCATGGGGATTATCAGCGCCGTCGGGAGGGCCAACGTCGGGATCGCTGACTACGAGGATTTCATCCAGACCGACGCTGCGATCAATCCCGGGAACTCCGGCGGGCCCCTCGTTAACATCACCGGGGAACTCATCGGCATCAATACGGCTATCTTCTCCCGGACGGGAGGGTACCAGGGCATCGGGTTCGCCGTTCCGAGCAATATGGTGCGTTCGGTCATGGAACAGCTCATCCAGAAAGGGAAAGTAACGCGGGGATGGATCGGCGTTACGATACAGGAGCTGACGCCGGAACTCGCCCAGCAGTTCGGCCTCAAGAAGACGAAAGGGGCCCTCGTGAGCGACGTGATGAAGGACAGCCCCGCTGCGAAGGCGGGCATACAGCGCGGAGATGTCATCATCGAATTTAACGGCAAAGAGGTGAAAGACGTGAGCAGTCTCCGCAACCTCGTCGCGCAGAGCAAGGCCGGCAGCGATATCACCCTGAAATTACTCCGCGCGGGGAAAGAACTGACGGTTCAGGTGAATATCGTGGAGATGCCGAGGGAAGTTGCCGAGGTCTCGCAGGAAGTGCTGCCCGGCGAGACACAGCCGCGGGTCTTGACGGGTCTCGCGGTCATGGACCTCACGAGGGAGATCGTGCGACAGCTCGGTTTTACGAGCGAGGAGAAAGGGGTCGTCGTCGTGAGGGTGGAGCCGGGAAGCCCGGCCGACGAGGCCGAAATCAGGAAAGGGGATATCATCAAGGAAGTCAATAAACAGCAGATCGACAGCGTCGCGACGTACAACAGGGTGCTCGCGGGCGTGAAGAGGGACGACTCCGTGCTCCTCTTCGTCAACCGGGCCGGAAAGAAGTTTTACGTCATCATGAAAGTGTGAGAAAGGAGTGAACACAGTGTTCTACATTTCCCGAATCATTATATTATTGCTCTTTGTTTTTTCAGGGTATATTATCGGTCTTAAATACAAAGCGGAACTTTTCGGCGCGCTCGCCGGTTTTTTCCTCGGCATGCTTGCGGTCACGGCCGAGATGAGGTTCAAGAAATTCGAGCTCGGGGCGATCATTTCCGGGTTGTTCGGCATTTCCTGCGGCCTCCTCTTCGCATACCTGGTGATGCTCCCCCTGCAGATGTTCCTCGGTGATGAGATAAAGACGATCGCGGTGACGCTCATGATCGTCTTCGGGTATGGCGGCCTGCTCATCGGCTTGAGCAGGGGGAAAAATCTCACGCTCTCCCGCGTTGTGAGGATGGTGCGCGGACAAGGGCTCGAAGAAAACCCAAAAATTCTCGATACGAGTGCCATCATCGACGGCCGCATTGCAGATATTTGTGAAACCGGATTCCTCGAAGGGAGTTTCATCGTGCCGCAATTCATCCTCCAGGAATTGCAGCATATCGCGGATTCTCCCGATCCCCTGAAGCGGGCTCGGGGCAGGAGAGGCCTCGATGTCCTGCACAGGATTCAGCAGCTTTCCACGATCAACGTCCGCATCATTGAGGAAGACTTCCCGAAAATCAGGGAGGTCGATGCGAAGCTCGTCGCGGTGGCAAAGGCGTATAACGCGAAAATCATCACGAACGATTTCAACCTGAATAAAGTGGCCGAACTTCAGGGTGTTCCGGTTCTGAACATCAATGAACTCGCGAATTCACTGAAGCCGGTGGTCCTCCCGGGCGAGACGATGAAGGTCTTCGTCTTGAAGGAAGGGAAAGAATACAACCAGGGAATCGGCTACCTCGACGACGGAACGATGGTGGTCATCGAGAATGCCCGGCGGCTGATCGGCAAAAATGCGGAAGTGACCGTCACGAGCGTCCTCCAGACGACAGCGGGCAGAATGATCTTCTCCAAGGTCAGGGAGGATCATGAACGAGAAGACTTGAAAGTTGCCACGCGATAGATCGACTCAGTGACACTTTTTCAGGGACCGCAATATCGTTGCACGTCTCACGCGAGGCCATGAGAACGAAGAAAAAAGTCTTCATGGCCTCCTTTCATTCGTGCGGGACGTCCGGCAGATGAGCGAGTACGGAACCCCTCACATTACAGCCATTGTCGCGGCAGCGGGGGTCGGGAGTCGATTCGGTCCAGAAAGAGATAAATCCTTCCTCGAACTGAACGGGAAACCCCTCGTTCTCTGGTCGGTGGAGACATTGCATGCGATGCCCGAGATTTCCGAGATCATCCCCGTCCTCAGGAGAGAGGATCGCGATCGCGGACAGAGGTTATTCGAGCAGCACGGCATTACGAAAATTCGAAGGATTGCCGTAGGAGGTCCCGAACGCCAGGACTCCGTTTATAACGGCCTCCTCCTCATCGCGGATGGTCGCGATCAGATCGTGCTCATCCATGACGCTGCGAGGCCTCTCGCCGAGAGAGAGATGATTCGACGCATGATCGCCGAACTGCTGAGAGAAAAACCATCGTGCGACGGCGTGATCCCCGCAGTGCCGGTCAAAGACACAATAAAGGAAGTCAAGCGAGACACCATAGTGAGGACCCTCGATCGCGATGCGCTCCGGGCCGTTCAAACGCCGCAGATCTTCTGGTTCGATAAAATCCTTCGGGTATACGAGCGGGCTCTCGAACAAAAAGAGTTCGCAACCGACGACGCCGCGCTGCTCGAACGTTACGGCGGGAAAATAAAGGTGACGACGGGATCGTACCGGAACATCAAAATCACGACCCCCGAAGACCTCACCATCGCTGAAGCGTTGGTGCGGGAGAATCCGCAACGTTGAAAAATAAGGCACATTTCCCTTCAGGTCGAAACACAGATGATGAGCGAGGGTACTTTACCCTCTCGTCGCGCAATGCATACATGAATCAGCGGAGGTCATAGCGTGCGTATCGGCATAGGGTACGACTCTCACAGGCTCGTCGCGGGAAGAAGATTGATCCTCGGCGGCGTCGAGATCCCATTCGACAAAGGGCTCATCGGCCACTCTGACGCCGACGTCCTCTGCCACGCCATCATCGACGCGATCCTCGGTGCGCTCGGCCTCGGCGACATCGGGAAACAGTTCCCGGATACCGACCCGCAGTGGAAAGACGCCTCGAGCGTTCGACTGCTCGGGCATGTCGTGGAACTCATGCGTTCGAGCGGATATGAGGCGCTATGGATCGACGGCATCGTCATTGCGGAGAAACCCCGCCTCGCCCCTCATATCGAGGACATGAAGCGGTCACTGTCGCGATCCGGCATCCCATCCGCCGTCATTAACATCAAAGCGAAAACAAACGAAGGGATGGGCTTCGTGGGGAAAGGAGAAGGGATAGCGGCATACGCGGTGTGCCTTTTGAGAAAAATCGAGTAGTGCTTGGTACTCGCTCCCTTTAACCGAATTTAACCCGGATTGTTTATTAACCCAGTTTATTCGTACAGTATGGGCTTTCAGAGCATGTGCAGTGTCAGCGCTCACTCTATTCGCTCCGCGGGTCTCCGCCGATCTCCGAGGAACAGAGTGTTCTTTACCTGACGGCGCCGAACACTCTGTAAAACCGCGCTGATACCGTATCTGCTCTGCTCGATGAGAAAGAATACGAATAATGTAGGATAGAGCCTCAGCGCCGAGTCCGCCTGTTTGACTTGCCCGTCTTCGTAAGTCTTTGCCATGTGAGAGAGAAAACGGTTTCTCTGGCTGCTATTTAGGGGGGAGGAATCGGACAAATCGAGGAAGGCATAGCAGTCGCCCACCCACTTCACGTAGTAGGGTACATAACCCGGCTTGACCGCCCCTTCGGAAAGGAGATAGTCCCTGAAAGTTTTAGGACCTGTATTAAAATCAAGTTGTACTGGTGAAAGCCGGTATTTAGCGACGTAAGCGTTTTAGGTCACGTCCTATTTCTCCTGTAAAAAGGAGAAATAGGACGTGACCTGACGAACGCGCTCCGAAGTGATTGCTAAAGGCTGATTCCAGCCATAATCCGCACATTGTAGAGAATAGCCTGTAGGCTTGGCGAAAGGAAACATGACCGGCCTGAATACTTGTCCTTGTTTCGAATTCAAACGAGCACATTAAGGCGACACAGTCGAGCATTTCAGCATGAGGCTCGTGCTCATGGTATTGACAATAGCAATATCCATTGCGGAAACTAGAGTATGAAAATTAGTGAATTCGAGTGGGATGATGTTAATATCGAACACCTGGCAAGACATCGCATATCACCTGATGAAATCGAGGATGTTGCTTTTGATGACGATCCCTGGGTGAAGAGTGGTCGCGGAGCAACCCGATATATGCTGGGGTATACTATCGGCGGAAGGTATCTTTTTGTGGTTTATATTCTCAAGGGCAAAGGGAAGGCAAGGGTTATAACTGCAATGGATATGGATGAAAAAACGCGGAGACTATATAAAAGGAGAGGCAAATAATGAAGAGGCTGCCGACTTTTGAGACACCGGAAGAAGAGATAAGATTTTGGGAGAAGCATTCGATATCTGAATATTGGGGAGAACTTGAGGATAGTACCGATACTTTCGAAAGACCGCGCCTCACTCCTGTGACTTTGAAATTCGACCCGCTCGTACTGAAAAAACTCAAGATGCTGGCTCGGAAAAGAGGAGTTTCATATAATGCTTATATACGCCTTTTACTTGCCAAAGGCGTCGAAAAAGAAATACACAACGCGGTAAAGTCGTAGGACTGCTTTCGATAAACGCTCTTTATATTCGGACATTTTATGCAAAACTTCCGCAGGCTCTTCTTGCCGCCTGGAGATTCGAGTGCCCCAATAGTTCCTGCATCATCCTGATATCGTAGCCGTTTTCGAGGAGATGCGTCGCGAAGCTGTGCCTGAGCGTCCTCAATGGCATGAGAAAAATCTGAAGGTCTTTTCCACCCACGAATGCACGGAAAGCCCGAAGCCACGAAAGATAGGTTTTTTCCGTGCTAAAGGATAAGTGTTTGAGCCGAATGATTTTCCGCATGTTTTCCTCAATAGAAATCCATCCGGTGTTCGAATCAGGTTCCTCGGCGGAAGGTCTCCTCAAATGCCGCGATAGAAAGTAATGATAGAGCCTCAGCGCCGCGTCCGCCTGTTTGACTTGCCCGTCTTCGTAAGTCTTTGCCATGTGAGAGAGAAAACGGTTTCTCTGGCTGCTATTTAGGGGGGAGGAATCGGACAAATCGAGGAAGGCATAGCAGTCGCCCACCCACTTCACGTAGTAGGGTACATAACCCGGCTTGACCGCCCCTTCGGAAAGGAGATAGTCCCTGAAAGTTTTAAGCATATGAATTAATGAGTGACTCTATAGCTAAATGAATAGTTGTATTATACAGCATTGCACAAATCATAACGCAGGATTATTAAAACATTTGATAATATCACTTGCTTGACTTCCCCCCATCAGCTCGCTATAATGCTTGCAGACAGAGAAGATGCAGAAAAATAAATGTTATCTGTAATAAGATAAATCGGATAAATAGAAAGGAGGATAGAAAATGTTTACAAACAGAAATAGGCTATCTGTATTTTTTTCATTATTAGCTGGGGTTTTGATGTCTG
>CAKZPA010000043.1 GCA_937138415.1 uncultured Nitrospiraceae bacterium
TTCAGAAACGCGCCATTCCTGTAAACATTGTAGCCCTTCAAGCCCGAACCGCCCGTATCGGTCGAAGCGCTCCATGAAAGATTTATCTGGCTGCAGCTCGCCGCTACCGCCGTTAAGCCCGTCGGTACCGACGGAGCGATCGTATCAAGGATAATCGTGTCTGAATACGGAGAAGTGTTTGCATTCCCTGCTCCGTCCTTGTACCAAACATACACGGTCTTCGTGCCGTCACCCGTCGTCAACGTCCACGCTTTCGACGCAGCATACGTCTCCCACGATGAACAACTGGTTGTATTGCTGATGCACATCTGCGCGACTCCGCTCAGCGCATCGGTCGCAGACAACGATAGCGTTACGGACGTGGTTTTCGTGTAAGGCTCATTATTATTGATGAGAATCGAGCTCGAAGGCGGGGTAGTATCGAGAACAATGGTATCCGAATAAGCTGGAGAGATGTTTCCAATAGAATCCTTGTACCACACATACACCGTCTTCGTCCCGTCACCCGTCGTCAACGTCCACGCTTTCGACGTAGCATACTTCTCCCACGATGAACAACTGGTTGTATTGCTGATGCACATCTGAGAAATGCCGCTCACGTCAGAAGCGGATAGAGTCAGTGTCGCAGACGTGGTTTTCGTGTAAGCTGCCCCGCCGTTGATGGTAATCGAACCGGTTGGAGGAGTCACATCTCCGGCAACAGGTGTAGCGCTTGCGACAGCGCCCGTCGAGGTATTTTGTGCATTGTCAACCGCGCACACACGGTAGTAGTACGTCGTCCCGTTCGTCAGACCCGAATGCGTATAGGATGTAGCGGTGCCCGCGTAGATCTGCGTCCCGACCGAACAGGAACTCGGCGCGCTGCCCGTGCTGAACACAAGCTTGTAACTTCCGATCCCGCTCGTCGCGTCGGAGAAACCCGACCAGCTCAATGAAACCTGCGCATTCCCTGCAGCAACCGACAGGGTGCCATTTACAGGGGCGGTGGTGTCGAGAACAATGGTGTCGGAATACGGCGAGCTATTCGCATTGTTTCTCTTGTCTTTGTACCATACGTACACCGTCTTCGTTCCGTCGCCGGCCGTCAAAGTCCACGCCTTCGATGTCGCATACGCCTCCCATGCTGAACAGCTCGTAGTGTTGCTGATGCACATCTGCGAAACGCCGCTCGCGTCGGTCGCCGAGAGGGAAAGAGTGACCGAGGTCGTCTTGGCAAACGCAGCGCCGCCGTCGATAACGATCGTTCCCTGTGGCGGGGTTTTGTCGGCGGCGGCTTCGGCAAATGAATAAATGAAAAATAGTGAGAGAAACAAGGATAGAAACAATACATATGCATGGCGTTTCATCGTGGAACCTCCGGCGATGGGATTTCTCGATTGTTAGTAATATACACGTTTCTTTCGCGACGTCAATAAAAGTTTTGCTTTATTTCTTGTCAATATTGCTCATCTCCCAAAAAAACTTTGTTATTCTACCTTTTTTCGAAAACTTTTGAAGAGCCGGGGCGGGGAATCACGAGGCGCACCCGAAAGATTCCCGCCCCGAAAAAGAAGCCTTTGCGACCGCAGTATGTATCATTATCAAAAACCCTCCCGATTCCCCAGTGGGGAGAAGGTCTTCCGCTATCCGTAAGGATGTCGGAACAACTACAATCGCACAGATTCCGCAGCGCACCCTCCGTCGCCTTGATCTCGCCGCGCAGTATTCTACGCGCCGAATGTGAAGTTCGTATGAATGGAAAATTAAATTTCGTTCATCAAAAATCTCGTCGTCGACTTTGTAGTCAACAACCCTACAGCGGGATCGCCGCGTCCCGCTTTGCGGGACTCGCGATGACAAGGATTGGGGTGTCGAGGGGTCGAGATGATAACAGCGGGGCCCTTCGACAAGCTCAGGAGGGCCCTTCGGCAAGCTTAGGATGACCCTTCGATGAGCTCAGCGGAACGCCGGGGCCCTTCGACGGGCTCAGGGTGTCAGTGGCAAAAGAAGATAGGGAGCAGATGTCCACTGATGAGATGAAGGTGGAATAGAAAAAGGTCAAAGGGAAAAGTCAGACGTACGCAGCGACAGGCTCAGGGCGACAGAAAAATCTGTGTATTTTATCCAGCATTGAAGCCGGGCCTCGACCCCATGCATTCTGCCTTTCTTTTCCCTTCACACGTTTTCGATCGACTCACTATCGAATTCCCAGATCGGCAGTTTACTGAAACCGAGCTAAATTTGCTATAGTTACCGTGACGGATGTAATCCTCAAGGAGGAGATGAAATGCCTATTATGTCACCAAAACTCGGGGAAGTTCTGGTTAAGACGACGCATTCGAAAGACATAGATGACGCTTTAAGTAAAATTTTCTCCGAATATTTGGAGCTGAAATTGAAAACGCTGGTCAAGTCCTATTTCTCCTGTAAAAAGGAGAAGGCTTGGTATCATGCAGTGATTGTCTCTTTCACCTTTTTCTTT
>CAKZPA010000044.1 GCA_937138415.1 uncultured Nitrospiraceae bacterium
TCATCCCCCTTATCGTAAGGGGGAAAACTCCGAGAAGAGATTGCCGCGTCCCGCTTTCAGCGGGACTCGCAATGACAAACTTTTCAGGCGGGTGACCGGGTCCCTCCAAAATGACCTGCGGGCAGGCAGGCCGAGGAATGACGGAGAAGAAAAGAGCCGATCCTCGAATTCTCGGCCCTTTGAATACCCGACCCCTGTTCTTCTAATGCGTCGCGCAGCTCAGGCAGGGATTGAAAATCCTCACGCAGCGGCTGATGAGTTTTTCGCCCTCGGGTGAGATGCTGTCACCGTCGGGGTGTTTTTCGGCAAGGTCTCTGAGGAGAAGATTGATGGAGGCGTTATTGAACTGCGTCGCGACCATGAGGCGCATGCGTTCTGTCTTTCCCTGATTGATAAGGTAGCTGTGCATCAGAATTCCCCGCGGTGCCTCGAGCACGCCGATCCCCTGCCCGCTCGCCGTGAGATCGACGTCCGCCCTCATCTGCGAGAGATCGACCTCATCGAGGAGACGGAGAATCCGCTTCGCCGCCCAGAATATCTCGAGGAGGCGGCACGCGTCATAACTTTCGAGAGTGATGGATTTACGATCACGCAGCATACCGACGAGGTCGAGTCCCGACACATCCGGATCGTAGAGAAAACCGTTTTCCTGGAAACTCCGCGAGAGAGGACCGACGAGCATGATCCCTGCCGGGAACCCGAACCGCGACAGGTACGGAAACTTCGCGAGCGTCCATTCCGCTCTCAGCTCCGAGACATTGTCCAAGAACTCCGCTCTGCCGAAGCTCACTCCGAGGTTTCCCTCCTGATCGTACACGCAGAAGGTATCTTTGGCGGGTTCTCCGTCGTATGCGACGAAGTTGATCTGCTGCTCCGCGGGGAAGGGGATTTTCTTCGACGGCACGTGAAACGCCTCAGACTGTGCGATGAGCCTGAGGGAACGTTCCTTGACATCGGTCGCGATTGACCTGATCTCCGCGAGAGCCTGCGCGTCGGGTTCCGCGTGGAAGCGGCCGATACCCGTCGTGACGGGGTGCGACGTGCGCCCGCCGAGGATTCGCACGATGTTCAGTCCCGCGTCGCGAAGGGCGAACGCCTCCCGGGCGATTTCGGGATGGCTCCGGATGAGATCGAAAATGCCCGACGATGCCCCCACGAAGTCCGGCATCGAGAGAAAGAAATAAGTCAGGGCGTGGCTGTTGATCCACTCCCCGAGGACCTGAATTTCCCGTAAATGACGCACCGAAGAAGGTGTCTCCACGCCGTGCGCTTCTTCGATCGCCCGAATGGAAGCGACCTGATGAGCCGACGAGCAGAGTCCGCAGATTCTCAAACCATGTGCGGCACATATTCGGCGCGAATGCCGCGCATGAACCCCTCGAAGCCCCGGAATTCCTGGACTGACAGCCGTGCCGTCTTCACTTCGCCGTCGCCCACCTCGATCTGAATGTTCGCGTTCCCCTCGATACGTGTTGCTTTCTGAAAAATGATCGTGTTGCTCACCGGATTCTCGCTCTGTCGTTCGTGATGTGCCGAATAAACGGCACGGAGTTATTCGCGTGTCTCCGGAACAGCCTCATGACATGCCTGATCTGAGATTCAAGGTGGCGGTGGCGGCTGACGAAGGCTTCGACCATGGACTCTTCGAAACTATTCCCCTCTTCCATCTTTTTCAAGGCGGTATCCGAAGGCCCGGCAGCCCCAGCAGGGGAGGCCGCCTCGCGGGCAGACGGCGCCGCACCCGCCTTTCGTCACGAGCCCGAGACAAACCGAACCCATCGAGGTGAAGCAGTGCCGGGTATCCCAATCCGCGCGGGGGAACATCCAAAAGTGCTCGACATTCGTTTTGACGTGCTTTCTGCTGCATTCAGCGCACACGATGGATTTCGGTTTTTCGGACGGTCCGTCGCCTCTGAGTTCGCCGACGAGCACGTTCAAAAGACCCGCGTTCGGCGGGCAACCGGCAATATAGTAATCGACGCGCACGAACTCGTCTATTTTACGGGCACGCCGCAGGAGCCGCAATTCGCTCTCCTCTTCCTGATAGGTTGCCCGATCGATACCGCGCCGGCCGGACACGCAGTAGGCGAATGGATCTTTCGCATGCCCATAGGATTCTTCGAGCAGCTCTTCCAGTTCGTACTGGTTGGCGTAAGCGGGGATGCCCCCGAGCGCCGCGCACGTTCCCCACGCGACGAGGTATCTGGTTTTTGCCCGCACCTCCCTGATTTTCTCCTCGTCGTCTTTGACCCGCACCACGCCGTCGACGACCGCGATGTCCACTCGCCCGGTGTTTCCTCGTCGATGAGCATGGGGCAGCAGGAAATGTCTATGCTCGCGAGAAGCTCCGCTAACGTCGTTTGATTTTCGAGGAGTATCGCCGCACAGCCCCCGCAGGTGGCGAGAGAAACGAGTGCTGTCTTGACGAGTCCTCTTCTCCTGAGAGGCGGAGGTAAAACCCGCGCCGGTACCGACAAGGATTTTGTGGGATCGTTCATGACCGACAACAATCCCCTGAGACGGATAATCAGACCGCGCAGGATGTAGAGTGCGAGTTCCGGTCTCGTTTGAATCTGCTCGATGAATTCATGCCGCGATAGGGGAAACAGGTACGCGTCGCCAACGGCAATGGCGTGAGCGGTGCGAGGCTGATCGACGATCATCGCAGTCTCGCCGAAAAAGTCGCCGGGTCTCAGGACCGCGAGAATAGTCCTGTCGTCTCTGGGCCCCTGGCTGATCTCGACCGCTCCTTCGACGATGATGTACATCGTGTCGCCCGGATCGCCCTGGTAGGAAACGGGTTGTTTGTCTTCGAAGTACACGCACTCCGCTCGCGGTAGCGTAATGTCTTCGGTGCGTTCCGGCGGTTCGGGATGTGTTCGAACGTCCGCAGTCGTATGTGCCGCCGGCCCGGCCGGGCCTTCAGCGGGCGTCTCGCCAGCGACGGCTTCGTCCTCGCCGCGATGGATCCTCCCCGCTTCGGTAACGAAAGAGCGCAGCGCCTGATCTTTCTGCACCATGGTGCGTAGGCGATGATTTATCTCTGTAATGCGCTGGCAGAGCGTCGAGAGGAGGTGGAGGACGACGCCGGGATCCTGACGGATCCGGTCCATAATGGATGCGCGGGTAAATGGGAGCAGCCGGCTTGGGCTGATAGCTGTCGCGGTTGCCGATCGGAGGTGTCCATCAATGAGCGCCATCTCTCCGAAGAAGTCGCCTCTTTCGAGGAGAGCGAGGACGGTCTTTTTCCCGTCCTTTTCCTGGCTGATCTCGACGGAGCCCGACTGGTTGATATACTTGGTATCGCCGACGTCTCCCTGTCTGAAGATGACGTCCCCTTTTCCGACGCCGATGCCAAAGAGATCTTCTTGTGTGCTCACGGTAGGAACTATACCATTTGTCGGGTTACAGATGAGTCACGGATTACAGACCGAGAGAAGTAGCCCACGGACACCTGTGGTATAATTCACGTTCATGAAGATCGACAAACTTGTCCTGCCGCATGTCAGAACGCTCTCGGCCTATCAGGCGAAAGAAATTCCCTGCAGGGCGAAGCTCGATGCGAACGAGAGTCCCTTCGGGTTCTCGATTCCGAGCGATATCGTCCGCTCTCTGCCGACGAACAGGTATCCGGACCCCGAGGGGCTTGCCCTGAAAGAGGTGATCGCGAGGGAACTGAAGGTAAAGCCTGCGAACATCCTTCTCGGCAACGGATCGGACGAGATCATCTATTATCTGATTACCACCTTCGGGGGGCCGGTGTTGTTCCCTGTTCCGACGTTTACAATGTTCGGCATCATCGCACGCGCGCTCGGCGAGGAGAGGATCGCGGTGCCACTCGACGGCGCGTTCGATCTCGATCTCAAAAAAATGCTCCCTGCGATCCGGAGAGAGAAACCGAAGCTGATCTTCTTTAGTTCTCCCAATAACCCGACGGGAAATTGCTTCTCGGTCGAACGCATCCTGAAGATCGTCGAGTCGGCCGCCGGAAGAGCGATCGTCGTCGTGGATGAAGCGTATCAACCGTTTGCGAGCGAACAGGGTTTTTTGCCTTTGCTCGGTGATTACCCGCACCTCGTTATTCTCCGAACGTTGAGCAAGATAGGCCTCGCGGGGCTGAGGGTCGGGTTCCTCGTTGCGGGCGAGGAGATCGTCCGGGAAGTGAATAAGGTGCGGCTTCCCTTCAACGTGAATGCGTTCTCTCAGGCGGTCGCGCTGGACGTGCTCCTTAATAGGAAGGCGATACGGAAAAATATCCGGGTCATTGTGACCGAGCGCGATCGCCTTCTCGGGGCGCTCTCGAAAATAGACGGGGTCGTGCCGTATCCTTCAGAAGCGAATTTCATCCTTTTCAGGGTGACGGATCCGGACAAGACGCACAGGGCGCTCCTCGAGATGGGCGTCCTCGTGAGGAACATGAAGGGTGTCGTTGACGGGTGCCTGAGGGTCACCGTCGGGACCCCCGGGGAAAACCGGATGTTTGTTGCCGCGTTGAGAAAGATCGCGGGAAAAGAGGGATTCTCCGGTCGTCACGGCAAAAGCCGTGATTCCTTGAGAATGACAAAATAAAAGACGTGCTGTCATTCTGAGCGAAGCGTCCTCCTCAGAGGATCCGCTGGGGCGGAAAGAATCTCGCGGTTTACAGCGGGATTGCCAGGGGCAATTTCTTGTTTTTTGGGTAGAATTCCCGACAGACGCAGATAACACAGTATAATACTGTACCGACGCGCGCTGAGGATATTATGAGAAGAGCGAAGATTGACAGGAAAACCAAGGAGACCGATGTCTCAATCTCCATCAATCTCGACGGAAACGGAATGCATTCCATACGGACGAGCATACCCTTCATCGACCACATGCTGTCGCTCATGAGCAAGCACGGCCTCATCGACATGAAGATCGAAGCGAAAGGAGATATCGAGATCGACTACCACCATACCGTCGAAGACATCGGTATCGTCCTCGGCAAGGCGGTGAAACAGGCGCTCGGAGACATGAAAGGGATTTCGCGGTACGGGCAGGCGACGGTGCCCATGGACGAGGCGCTCGCGAGCGTGAGCCTTGACATCAGCGGAAGACCGTATCTGGTGTATCAGGTCGAATTTCCGAAGAAGGGTAAGCTCAGGAACTTCGATCCCGATCTCATCGAGGATTTTCTCCACGCGTTCGTCAGCACTTCCGGGATTACTCTCCATGTGGCAACGCCCTACGGGAGGAACACGCACCACATCATCGAGGCGATATTCAAAGCACTGGGCAGGGCTCTGCGGCAGGCTGTGGCGATCGACCCGCGAGTGAAGGGCGTTCCATCGACGAAGAAGATGATCGGGTAACCAAAGGGTTCAAGGGGTCGGGGATTCGAGAGAAGGACAGAACATCGCTCGAATCCTGGAATCCTCGACCCCTTGCTCCTTTTCTGAGCACGTATGAAACTCGCAATCACTGGAAAAGGCGGAGTCGGCAAAACCACACTTGCGGCGATTCTGACACACCTCTACGCGGAAGAAGGACGGGACGTCATCGCGGTTGACGCCGATCCCGACGCGAACCTGGCATCCGCCCTCGGGATGACGAAAGAGGAGGCGGAGAGGATCCAGCCGATCACCGCGATGACCGATCTCATCGAAGAGCGGACCGGAGCGAGACCCGGCAGTTTCGGCGCCGCGTTCAGTCTGAATCCGAAAGTCGATGACCTGCCGGAGGGCATCGGCTACCGTTTCGGGCGCATTCTCCTCCTCGCGATGGGGAAAGTAAAAGAAGCCGGCTCGGGCTGCTACTGTCCGGAGAACGTGCTCCTGCGGAGTCTCCTGCGCCACCTCATCGTGAAACGGAGCGAGGTCGTGATCGTGGACATGGAGGCGGGGATCGAGCATCTGACGAGAGGTACCGCTGAGGCGGTCGACGCGTTCATCGTTGTGGTCGAGCCGGGCCAGCGGAGCATCCAGACCGCGCAGACGGTCTTCACAATGGCTCGGCAACTTGGCGTGAAGAAGGTATTCGTCGTCGCCAATAAAGTCAGGGGAGAGCGTGACGAAGTGTTTATCGCCCGCGAGATGAACGGACCGCGCGTCATCGGTTCGATTCGGTATCGCGACGCGATCGTGGAAGCCGACATGAAAGGCCTTTCACCGTACGCTGTTTCCCGAGAGACGAACGATCAGGTGAGGGCAATCAAGAAAAAGATAGAGGACGCCATCGGCCAGACTTCCGTCGAATCGGAGGCGACCCGTGGCTTGTGAGTGACGGCGTCGTCGCACGATGAAGATTCAGCGCATTCTTGCGGCAGTCGATTTCGAAAAACAGACGGAGCACGTTCTCGCGTACGCGATGCTCTTCGCCCGGCGTTTCGGCGCCTCGCTCGATCTCCTCCACGTGATCGACTATCTCGTGACACCGCCCGCGTATCTTGCCCGTTACATCGAGGAAGAACGAAAGGCGGCGGAGGCGAAGTTCGAAACGGTGAGACGGGCAATAGCCATCGAGGGGATGCCGGTGACGACATCGGTGATTGTGGGCAGGCTCCAGGCATCTTTCGAAACGGCGGTGAATAAGAGCGGGGCGGACTTGATCGTCCTCGGTTTCGTGACGCACGCGCTGCGCAGGAGCAGTTCCGAGAAGCTGGTAAAAAGCCTGCAGATGCCGATGCTCGTCGTGCGGGGCGAGAGGGCTGCAGTCCCGGGTGAAGGAGCGGCGATCAAGAGGATACTCTGCCCGATCGATTTTTCCGACATTTCGATGCGTGCGCTCGCTGCCGCGCGAGATCTTGCGGACACGTTCGGTGCGGATACGGACGTCGTGCACGTGTTGCCCGAATCCCTCGAAAAGAAAATGAGGGGTCGTCCGGAGCGAGAACGCGCGCTCGCGGATATCCTCGCGGAGGAAAAACGGAGCTTCGATGATTTTCTCGCGAGGGCCGCTCTCAAGACGGCGGGCTTCATGGAACGGGGAGAACCGCACGAGAGAATCGTCGCTCTCGCGAAAAAGAACGAAGCGGACCTCATCGTCATGGGCGCGCGCGGGCTCGGCGCCATCAAAGGGTTGTTGATTGGCAGTGTGACCGACGCGGTTCTGAAATCCGCGCCATGTCCTGTGCTCGTTGTCCATTGATGGTCTACGACATCGTCTTCCTCATCTTCGGTCTCCTCCTGATTCTCATCGCAGCGGAAACATTTACCAACGGCATAGAAACGCTCGGACGCCGGTTCAATCTGTCGCAGGCCGTGGTCGGGAGTCTTCTCGCCGCTGTGGGCACAGCCTTGCCCGAAACGCTGCTCCCTCTGGTGGCGATATTTCTCTACACGGGAAAATCGGCTCACGAGATCGGCGTTGGCGTGATCCTCGGTGCCCCGTTCATGCTGTCGACCCTCGCCTTTTTTCTGGTGGGTGTGACGGTCCTGCTCTCACACGCGCAGAAGCGGCGGAAATTCGAGATCCGCGTGGAGCCGCACACCACGAAGAGGGACATCCTCTTTTTTCTCTCGATGTATTCTCTCGCGGTTCTTCTCCCGACAATCGGCGGCAGGCACGTCGCTCCGTTCATTGCACTGTTTCTCGTCGCTGGTTACGTCGTGTACGTCTACCGGACCTACAGAGAGGCGAGCGCGTGTATCGAACACTCCGAAGATATGTACCTCTGGAGGGTCTGCCGCAAGATCGGACTGGGAAGTTCCGGCCATCCGCCGGTTCTGATGATCCTCTTCCAGGTCCTCGGTGCCCTTGGCGTAATGATAACGGGTGCCCATACGTTCGTCGAAAGCCTCGAGCACGTGTCCGTTCGGTTCGGCATGAATCCGCTCCTCTTCGCGCTCATCCTCGCGCCGATCGCGACCGAACTGCCGGAAAAATTCAACAGCGTCACCTGGACATGGAAGGGTCGCGATACCCTCGCGATCGGCAACATTACGGGCGCGATGGTGTTCCAGTCGACCTTCCCGGTTTCGATCGGCCTGGTCTTCACGGAATGGAGGCTGACGGGCATGGCTTTTTTCTCCGCGGTGATCGCGCTCTTTTCCGCATGTCTCGTCCTAGGCGAGCTGGTGTGGAGGAAACGTATCTCACCCATTACACTCCTCTGCGGGGGAGGACTGTACCTCGTGTACGCAATCGTTCTCATCGCGGGAAATACGTGAGAGAGTCCCGCGGTTTGTCAGCAGGGAAGATAGTGGCAGTTCCTTCGGGCGGAGATATCCGGCTGATGCGGGTGGACCACGCTCATGGGTGATCCGAGGCAAGGCATGGGCTCCGTTTTGCGGGAGAGGAAGGAGATTCGGGAGCGCATTCTTGCCGCGCGCGATCGCATGCCCGCGGACGTAAGACACCGGAAGGACATCGACATTAGAAGGCGGCTGATGAGTCTTCCCGAATTTCTGACGGCACAAGCGATCCTTCTCTACGCGTCGTTCAGATCCGAAGTCGATACGATGACCCTCATGCCCGAAGTGCTGGCTATGGGGAAACGGGTCTTTCTCCCGAAGGTGGATCAGGACAACGCACGGCTTGTCCTCTACGAGATTGAGGAGATGGGGGAACTCACCCCGGGCTTCATGGGCATTTACGAACCAGGACCCACACGGTCGCGGCCGGCCGCAATTGGCGATGCGGATCTCGTCATCGTACCCGGGGCTGTCTTCGACCTGAAGGGGAATCGCCTCGGGTACGGAGTCGGGTACTATGACCGGCTTCTCTCGCAGCGGAGAGGGAAGGGGGCAGTCGCGGGGCTTGCATACGAAGAGCAGGTCGTCGAATTGGTTCCCGCCGAAGCACACGACGTCAAGATGGATATCATCGTCACGGACGAGAGGATTATCAGGGTATGAAGCAGGAAACGCAGCGCTTTCTTTCCGTCGCGGTGAGAGCCGCCGAGGAGGCAGGAAAGCTCATCGCGGAGAATATCGGGAACGTCGCATGGGGAGACGTCGATCGGAAGCAGCCGGCGGATTTCGTGACGCGTGTCGATCGCGAATCGGAAAAAATGATCATCGAAACGATCCGGGCGAACTTTCCGGACCACGGATTTCTGACGGAGGAATCGCGACGTGATGAGGCGGCGGAACGTTGTCGCTGGATCGTCGATCCGCTCGACGGGACAACGAACTTCATTCACGGGTATCCGGTGGTTTCGGTTTCGATCGCTCTCGAGTGCCTCGGGGAGATCGTTCTCGGCGTCATCTTCGACCCGACGCGGAGAGAACTTTTTACCGCGGTGAAGGGGGAGGGTTCTTTTCTCAATGGAAATCCCATCAGGGTCTCCCGCATCGCTCGGTTGGGAGACGGCCTCGTCGCGACCGGATTTCCGTTCAGGAGAAAAGAGATCACGGGGCAGTACCTCACGCTTTTCGGGAACGTCTTCCGGCGCGTGAGCGACCTCCGGAGGGCGGGGTCCGCTGCCCTTGATCTCGCGTACGTGGCGTCCGGAAGGTGCGACGGTTTTTTTGAGATCGGTCTGAGCCCGTGGGATATCGCCGCGGGGGCGCTCATCGTCGAGGAGGCGGGTGGGGTTGTGAGCGATTTTCAGGGCGGGCGTGATTTTCTCGGGACGGGGGATATCGTTGCCGGAGCGCCGGCTATACACAAGGAATTGGTAGAGGAAGCGCGACGCGTTTTCGGTGAAATCGTCGATACGTGAGCGCACGCTTGTCTTTTGACAGATCGGAAGATGCCGTGATACAATGCCGTTAATTCAGGAGATTCCCGATCCGATACATCGGGGCTCGACCCCCCGTTATGGTGAAAGAAATGGGGGAGACGTGACGACCTCGCAGCTTTGCTGCGGGGTTATTTAATCAGATGGATCTGAAGAAGATCGAGAAAGGCATTCGACTGATCATCGAGGGGATCGGCGAAGATCCCGAAAGACCCGGGCTCAAGGAGACCCCTGAACGAGTCGCACGAATGTACGAGGAAATCTTCGCCGGCATTGCGATGCCGACGGAGGAACTCCTCAGGGTGATCGCGGGTGAGAGCCACGATGAAATGGTTCTCCTCAAAGATATCCCGTTTTACTCAGTGTGCGAACACCATCTCCTCCCTTTTATCGGAAAAGCGCACGTCGCTTATATCCCGTCAGGTGGCAGGATTGTTGGTCTCGGTGAATTGGTCAAGGCGGTAGAGGTCCTCGCGAAGAGACCCCAGGTACAGGAGCGACTGACGACGCAACTTGCCGACATGATCATGGAGAAGCTCAAGCCGAAAGGAGCGATGGTGGTCATCGATGCGGAGCATCTGTGCATCAGCATGCGGGGAACGAAAAAACCGGGAACGAGAACTGTCACGTCCGCTGTGCGCGGGATCTTCCGCTCGAAGCAGTCGACGAGAGACGAACTCATTCAGCTTATAAAATAATTATTTTTAAAGACTTATAATATATTATCTAATGCTGTGCATTAAGTTATGAACCGGTTGAAGAAGGGAGAGAAATGGCGATCATCATAAAGGGCTCTGAAATAGCAAAGAACATTAAACAAGAACTTAAAAATGAGATAGATAACATTTTGTCAAATAAAAATATTATCCCTGGACTGGCGACGGTTCTCGTCGGTGATGACGAGGCATCGAAGGTCTATGTCGGGGCGAAGGAGAAGATGTGCAGAGAACTCGGCATGCGCTCCGAGCGGATAAACCTTCCGGCTGATATACCGGAAAGAGAATTGCTCGTGACGATAGCCCGCCTGAACGAAGACCCGCGCATCCACGGCATCTTGGTGCAGCTCCCGCTCCCCCCGCATATCGATGAGACGAGAATCCTCAACGCTGTCGTCCCTGTAAAGGATGTCGATGGTTTCCATCCGGCGAACCTCGGAAAGCTGATGCTCGGTGTTCCTGATTTCCTCCCGTGCACTCCGCAGGGCATTCAAGAGCTGCTGATCAGAGCAGGGATCGAGACGGACGGCGCTGAAGTGGTCGTTGTGGGCAGGAGCAATATCGTCGGAAAACCGATCGCCAATATGCTTATTCAGCGGCAGAAAAAAGGTGCGAACGCGACCGTCACCGTTTGCCATACCGGAACGAGAGATTTGACGTTCCACACGAAGCGGGCGGATATCCTCATCGTCGCTGCGGGAAGGCCGAAGTTCATCACTGCCGATATGGTGAAGGATGGCGTTGTCGTGATCGATGTCGGCGTCAACCGGCTCGAAACGGGGTTAGTCGGTGACGTGGATTTCGACAGTGTCAAAGAGAAAGCGAGGGCGATCACGCCGGTACCGGGAGGAGTCGGGCCGATGACGATCGTCATGCTCATGAGGAATACGGTAAGAGCTGCGAAGATGCACGCGGGTCTTCCTCTGTAAGGTATGCGGCCCATCATCGTTCCTCCGTGTCAGGCAGCGTGTCCGATCAATACGGATGTGCGGGGGTATGTCTCGGCCATTGCGAGGGGCGATGCGGAAGAGGCCCTGAGAGTCATACGTCGCGTGAATCCGCTGCCGTCCGTCTGCGGGAGGATCTGTACGAGGCGCTGCGAGACGGCGTGCAGACGCGCGCAGGTCGATGCGCCGGTCGCGATACGAGCGCTGAAGCGCTATGCCGCGGATCTCGCAATCGGGCAGTCGTTTTTCACACGACCGCTCAGCTCGTATCCGGAAAAGGTTGCGATTGTCGGCAGCGGTCCATCCGGTCTCGTCGCGGCTCACGACCTTGCGCTCCTCGGTTACTCCGTCACCCTTTTCGAGGCGCGGCCTGTGCTCGGCGGCTTACTGAGCGAGGGCATACCGAAGTATCGGCTTCCGAAAGAAATTGTTCAGAGAGAAATAGGCGCTATCGTCTCTCTGGGCATCGAGGTGAAGACGGGCGTCCGCTTTGGGAAAGAGGTGTCGCTCGACGGTCTGCTGTGGGATTTCGATGCCGTTTTTATCGCCGTCGGGAGTGGCAAAGGAATCGTGCCGCAGTGCGACGGTGTCGATCTCTCCGGTGTCTTTTCAGGCGTCGATTTTCTGAAAGAGGTGGACAGAGGCGATCGCCAGGCCCCTGGGCGTCGCGTCGTCGTCATCGGGGGCGGGCATACCGCGATCGACGCGGCGAGAACATGCATCAGACTCGGCGTAAGCGAGGTAACCGTCGTGTACCGGCGAAGCCTCGAAGAGATGCCGGCGGGCAAAGAAGAAGTTCTTCGGGCGGAGGAGGAAGGCGTGCGGTTCGTCTACTGCGCGGCACCCATCCGCTTCATTGGAAAGACGCGCGTCGAGCGCGTGCGCTTCGCCAGGACGGCTCTCGGCGAGCCTGAAGAATCGGGCCGTCGTCGGCCCGTACCGCTCGAAGGATCGGAATTCGATCTGGAAGCGGATGCGGTCATTCTCGCGATCGGGTATGCGCCCGATGCAGAGGAAATCAAAGAGGCCGGGCTGAAGGTCGGCGAGAGAGGGACGATCGTGGTGATGGACGAAACAGGCGCGACGGACATAACCGGGGTGTTCGCGGCGGGCGATGTCGTCACCGGCCCTATGAGCGTTGTCGATGCGATGGCATCGGGGAGGAAAGCAGCGGGTGCCATACACCGCTATTTTCGCCGGATACCGGATAACGCGTTCGACCGGCTGGTCTCGCTCCGGCCACTCGAGACTTCAGTGACGGCTGCCATTCAAAAATCGGAACGGCAGGAACCTTCTCTCCTCCCGCGGGAACAGAGAACGACTTCATTCGATGAAGTTGAATCCGCGCTCGATCACGAGCAAGCACGCAGGGAGGCGCTGAGGTGCCTGAACTGCGGCGCCGGCGCTACGGTCGACGGAGAGTGTGCCGCGTGTCTGAACTGTGTGAGGGTCTGTCCCTTCGGTATTCCTGCGATGGGCGCACAAACCGTGGAGATCGATGTCGCGCAATGCCAGGCGTGCGGTATCTGTGCGGCGGAGTGCCCCGCGTGCGCGATTCACCTGAAGGATGACGCGCGATACCCGATGCGGCCGGGCGTCGATCGGGTTCTCGAAAAGGCGAGGGAGGAGTCTCCGGATATTGTCGTCACGGGATTTTACTGCTGCTTTCGACACCCCCTCGGTCCGCCGGTGGAAAGGCACGCGCTCTCGTGGATACCCGTCCTGTGTCTGGGACGACTGAGGGAATCGGATATCCTGTACCCATTCGAGGTCGGCGCGGAGGGTATTCTTCTCGTCTCGTGCCGCGACGAGGAATGCCGTTTCGGGAGAGGGGTCCGGCTCCTCGCCGAACGCGTGGAACGGGTGAAAACAATACTCGACGATACGGGGATTGGCGGAAGCCGTCTCTCCGTCGTTGCGGGCGATGACGAGTGCGATCGTTTTATTCGCGGTATCGAACGATTGGGGATCAACCCCGTACGGACGGGAAAGAGGGTGGCCGCATGATCGTCGCGGAAGCAAAGCCGTTCGATGAGATAAAGGAAATGGTGAACGGGTACCGGAAGGTGCTCGTGCTCGGGTGCGGCAGTTGCGTGACGGTCTGCATGAGCGGAGGTCAGAAGGAGGCCGAACTCCTCGCGGCCGCCCTGAGGATTGCGCGGGGAATCGAGCGGCGCGAGGCGACCGTCGACGCGAAAACGATCCTCCGCCAGTGCGATGAGGAGTTTGTCCGGCAGGTTCGGGATGAACTGTCGAGCTATGACGCGGTTCTGTCCATGGCATGCGGCGCAGGCGTGCAGGGCATGAACGAGTGGCTCAGGAATGTGCCGGTTCTCCCCGCGATGAATACGCGCTTTATCGGTCTTTGCGAGGGTCAGGGGAAATGGGTCGAGGTCTGCGCGGCGTGCGGAGACTGCGTGCTGGGAGTGACCGGAGGCATCTGTCCCGTGACGTCATGTCCCAAGGGGATTCTGAACGGTCCGTGCGGAGGCAACAAGAAAGGGAGATGCGAGGTGAGCCCGGACGTTCCCTGTGCGTGGGTCTTAATCTACGAACGCATGAAGGAGCGTGGAAAACTGGAAGAGTTCAAGAAGGAACGAGCGGCAAAGGACTGGTCGAAACGGCAGAGGCCGGGACGGTACACGCATCGCCCGTGAAAGTCCTCGTCGTCGACAGCGGCGGTCGCGGCCACGCGATCGCTTGGCAATTCAAGAAGGATCCGAATGTCCGCGAGGTCATTTGCGCACCGGGCAATGCCGGCATCGCGCGGGAGATCCGTTGCGAGAACGCGCGGACCAACGGAGAACTCCTCGATCTCGCCGAGCGGGAACGAGTCGATTTAGTTTTCGTGGGTCCGGAAAGTCCGCTGACGAACGGGATTGTCGATCTTTTCTCCTCTGCCGGCATCCCGATCGTGGGCCCCGTTCAGAAGGCGAGCATCCTCGAAGGGAGCAAGGCGTACACGAAACTCTTGTGCCGGGAGATCGGCGTGCCGGTCGCGGAATTCGAAGTGTTCGATGATCCCGGAAGGGCAAAGGACTACATCGGGCACGTCGAATACCCCGTCGTCGTGAAGGCGGATGGATTGGCGCAGGGGAAGGGATCGGTCGTGTGTTCGGATGCGAAGGACGCCTGCGCGGCCGTCGACCAGATCATGGTGGAGAGGATCTTCGGAGAGGCGGGCGACAAAGTTGTTATCGAGAAGCGGCTGTTCGGGACGGAAATCTCCTTCTTTGTCTTTACCGACGGGGAAACGCTCGTCCCGATGCCGGTTGCGCAGGACTACAAGAGGGCGTACGACAATGACGAGGGATCGAATACGGGCGGCATGGGCGCATACTCTCCGCACCGGCTCGAAGGTGAAAAGCTCGACCGACTCGTCTGCGACATGGTGGCGCGTCCTCTGCTGCGGGGGTTCAGGGAGAAGGAGGGCATCCCGTACAAGGGCATACTGTACTGCGGATTGATGCTGGTCGAGGACATCCCGTACCTTCTCGAGGTGAATGTGCGGCTGGGCGACCCGGAGGCGGAAGTCATTCTTCCGCGTCTCAGGACGCCACTCAGCGAGATCAGTGCGCAGATCATCAACGGCGTGCTCCACACGCAGAAGGTGGAGTGGAGCGACGAGTACTTCTGCGATGTCGTGGCGGCTGCCGGCAGAACGAGGCAGATGAAACACGGAAAGAGCAAGGGATGGTACCCCGGATACCCCGCGCGGTATGGCAAAGGGTACCCGATTACGGGACTCGAGCGCGTCGCGGACCCCGATTGCAAGATCTTCTTTGCAGGGGTGAGCAGTTCCGAAGCGAAAGGTCTTGTCACGGACGGTGGACGCGTGCTCCACGTGGTCGGCAGGGGCCCGACCCTGCCGGATGCGCGCGCGGTCGCCTACCGCAATATCGAGAAGATTCATTTCGAAGGCATCAGATATCGAACGGATATCGGCAAGGAATGAGGGAGCCGGCTCTGTGACGCTCCGGGAAAAATTGAACGCAGGACGATTTGTGGTGACCGCGGAGATCGGCCCTCCGAAGGGAACGGACGTCGGCCGCCTCATGGAGCATATCGAGTTGCTCAGGGGGAAAGTGGATGCGGCGAACGTGACGGACAATCAGTCTGCGGTCATGCGCGTCTGTTCGCTCGCGATCAGCGTGCTCGCCCTCCGGAACGGTCTCGAGCCGATCCTCCAGATGACGTGCCGCGATCGGAACAGGATCGGTCTCCAATCCGACCTTCTCGGCGCGCATGTCCTCGGCATACGGAACGTCCTCTGCATGACGGGCGACTACGTCTCTTCCGGGGATCACAAAGACGCGAAGCCGGTTTACGACATCGAATCGGTTCAATTGCTCAGGATTGTCGAGAGGCTCAATAGCGGACGGGACATGGCGGGAAACGAACTCGCGGGCGGCACGGACTTTTATCAGGGGGCCGTCGTCACGCCGGAGACGGACTACCTCGAGCCCCAGTTGGTGAAGTTCGAAAAGAAGGTCAACGCGGGCGCGCGGTTTTTCCAGACGCAGGCGATCTTCGACATCGAAGCCTTTTCCTCGTTCATGTCGTTTGCGCGAACATTTCCGGTGAAGGTACTCGCGGGGATCGTGGTGCTGAAGTCCGTCGGGATGGCGAATTACATGAATAGAAACGTACCGGGGATCAGGGTGCCGGAGGACCTGATCGAGGAGCTGAGATCCGCCGGGAGAGAAAACGCGCTCGACCGGGGAATCGATATTGCCGCGCGCCACATACGGCAATTGAAGGAGAAGAACCTCTGCGACGGCGTCCACATCATGGCGATCGGCATAGAGGAGAAAGTGCCTCTCATCATGGAGAGGGCGGGTCTGCTATAATCAGAGGAGCCTGAGGGCGGACGCGCTATGAAAGGGAAAAAAGCGCCACCGCGCGATACGCGCAACTGGAATCGTTACCAGTTTTTCGGGGTTGCAACCGTCATCGACAGAACGGAGAAACGTTCGTTCAGGGCGACGATCGCGAACATTTCTCTGTCGGGCCTCGGGGCGTACTCTCTGAGGCCGATCGGCAAGGGGAAAAAGGTGCAGATCACTATCTCCTTCGTCGACAAGAACGGGAAGATGCGGACCGACGCGACCTCTGGCGTCGTCGACTGGCAGAGGAAATTCGCCGACCTCTACCTCGTTGGCGTTCTCTTTGACGAGGAGCTGAACGTCCTCAACCAGCCGAAACTGATCGAGCACCTCTCGTGGCTCATCGACACCTACCACTGGCCCCAGCCTTACAGGGACAAAAGAATCGCGATGCTCTGACAGTATCCTGCCGTCAATCGGCTGGCGGTTCCCGCCGGCTTTATCCCTCCAGAGTGACAATTTCTGTCAAATGGTCAGGTCAGGGAGTGCCCTAAAAAAGTGCTGGGCTGAACTTGGCGTAATCGAAAGAAGAATTGCCCCACTCCAGGTACTTCCATTTCCATGAAAGCGTTGGCACCCGTCATTGTATTTTTTTGATCCGCATGTGCTTCTCTCGGCGGTGGGCGCCGATCGAGAAGGGGCATTCCCCCTTCTCGATCGTTGGTTGCTCCGGCAAATGGCATTGTACTTGCAAATCAAAAAACAATGAAATGCAAGTAACTGCCCGGAAATTCGATACAAAAATGCATGACCTTGAAAAGGCACGCGAGGCCACGCGCGTAGCTCAGAGCGATTGGGAGAACATTTTCGAGGCTATCACCCATCCGACGGTGATTCTCGACCCACAGCGTACTATTCTCTCGGCAAACCGCGCGACGGTCAGGGTGATGGGTATGGCGTCAGCGAGCGAGATCGTCGGGAAGAAATGTTACAAAGTGTTTCATCGGACGACCGAACCACTCGCCGGATGCCCTCTGCAAACGTTGCTCGAATCGGGCACCTTTCGAGAGAGCAGATCGGAAGTGGAGGCCTGCGGCGGGGTCTTCCTCGTGTCCTGTATGCCCGTGCTCGATGAAAAGGGGAATCTACAAAAAATCATCCATATCGCGACGGATATCACGGATCGCAAGCGGGCAGAGGAAGAACTGGTGGTCGAAAAAGCGTATTTCGAGAATTTCTTTCATGGCGCGCCGGAGGCGGTGGTTGTCGGTGACGCAACGGGCAGGATTTCGAAGGTGAATAAAGAGTTTACGCGACTGTTCCACTATACGGAGAGGGAAGCGATCGGTCGCATGGTGGACGATCTGATCGTTCCCCAGGCCCTCAAGGATGAAGCGGGGGATATCACGGTACGGGTCGCCGGAGGAGAAAGGGTCGAGGTCGAAACGATCCGCATGAACAAAGAGGGCGAAGAAATACACGTTTCGCTTTTGTGCCAGCCGGTTGTCATGTCGGGCACGATGGTAGGTGTTTACGGGATTTACAGGGACATCACGGAGCGTAAGAGAGCCGAGGAAAAGATCAAAGAGAGCGAGGAGACGTATCGCAACCTCTTCCACAACGCTCAGGTCGGTTTGTTCCGCACGCGGATTTCGGATGGGAAGATCCTCGAGAGCAACGAACAGCTCGCGAAGATGTTCGGATACGATACGCGCGAGGAGTTTATCGCGGAGTGTGTCACGTCCAGGAATTACGTAGACCCGGGGACGCGCGAAAAAATGATCGAGGAGATAAAAGCGAAAGGGTACGTCGAGAATTTCATGGCGCGGTTCTCTCGGAGAGACGGCTCAACGTTCTGGGCGCAGTTCTCCGCGAGAATATATCCGGAAAAGGGATGGATAGAGGGCGTCGCACAAGACATCACGGAGCGGAAGGCGATGGAGGACGCGCTGAGGCGCTCCGAACAGGAGCTGCATGATGCGTACTTCTCGGAGGCCACCATCAATATGATCCTGCAGGAATCTTTGGGAGACTTGTCGCTGAAAGAGGTTCTCCAGAAGGTGCTCGATATGGTGCTTTCGGTTCCGTGGCTTGGGCTCGAATACATGGGGAGCATTTCGCTTGTCGGGGAAGATGCACAATCCCTGGTGATGCAGGCGTGCACGAATCTCCCCGACGCGGTGAAAAAGCTCTGTGAGAGGGTTCCTCTCGGAACGTGCTTCTGTGGTAGGGCGGTTGAATCCTCCGCGCTGGTATGCAGCGAGCACAGTGGAGAAGGCCCTGTTCTGGTCGGTAACAACGTTCCCCCGTACGCGCACTGCATCGTCCCCATAACGTATAAGGGGAAGACATTGGGGGTGCTGAATCTCTACGTAAAGCACGGGCATGAGGTGAGAGACCGCGAGCGAGATTTCCTGAAAGCGGTTGCCCACACGATCGCAGGCATCATCACGAGAAAGAAGTCGGAAGAGCAGATGGCGTATCTCGCGTATTACGATGCGTTGACGGGGCTGCCCAACCGCAATCTGTTCGTTGACCGCGTGACGCAAAGTGTGGCCAGGCTTGCGCACAGTAAGAAATGTTCTGCAGTCTTGGTGCTCGGTATCGATAAGTTCAAGAATGTCAGTGTGACGTGCGGCTTCGACGTGTGTGACGCCGTTTTGAAGACGATAGCACAGAGACTTCTCGCGTGTGTCCGCGCGGGGGACACGGTCGCGCGTCTCGGGGATAGCGATTATGGCGTGCTGCTCGTGGATGTGTCCGAGCCCGCGGACATCATCGTCGTCCTCGAAAAAATCATGCAGAGCGTATCGCAGCCGTTCTATCATGGTGGGAAGGAGATTATCGTATCGCTCTCGGCAGGCGTTGCTGTCTATCCGGGCGATGGGATCGACGCGGCTTCCCTCATAAAGAGCGCGAACCTGGCGTTCGAGCGCGCGCGGGAAGAGGGGAGGAAAACGTTCCAGTTCTACACCGAGGATATGAATAGAAAAGCGACGGAGTTTGTCGAGTTGGAGAAGGCACTGTTCCACGCCCTGAAGAATGAAGAGTTTGTCATGCATTATCAGCCGTACTGTGATATGCAGACGAGAAAGGTGAGGGGGTTAGAAGCCTTGATCCGCTGGGAACGGCAGGGGTTTGGGTTGGTGCCCCCCGGAATGTTCATCCCCATCCTCGAGGATACGCGGATGATCATCGACATCGGTCAGTGGATCATCGGGCACGTGGTCGCACAGATCCAGGAATGGCAGCGCAAAGGACGTGCCGTTGTGCCCGTATCGGTGAATGTGTCTCTTGCTCAATTCATGCAGAAGGATTTTGTCGAATCGGTCTTACGCGTGATTCGTGAAAGGGGGGTCCCGCCACCGCTTCTCTCCTTGGAGGTCACGGAGAGCATTTTCTTGAAGGATATCTCATTCACCAAGCTGGTGCTCGAGCGCCTGCGAAATGCCGGAGTCGCCGTGTCGATTGACGACTTCGGGACGGGTTTTTCATCGCTCTCGTCCCTCAAGAGACTTCCTGTCGACACATTGAAGATAGACATGTCGTTTATTCGAGAAGTCGTGGAGGACCCGGACAGTGCGAACATCGTGTCGGCGATCTGCGATATGGCACGATCACTCAATTTGCGGACGATCGCGGAGGGCGTGGAAACGGAGGCGCAGTGGAAGATCCTGCGTCTCCTCAGGTGCGATATGGGCCAAGGCTATTATTTCTGCAGGCCTCTGCCCGCAGACGAGATAGAACGGGTGGTGTTCGTGAACGGTTCATAGACAATCCGAACTGAGTGAACACTCCTTTTCGGATCGGGGTTCTGGTAGTCGCAGCGTGTCCATCGAGGGGGGCGGGTTTATTTCCTTCCGGGTGATTTCAGCGGAGCGACGAGCGTGAACCGGGTACCCTGCCCGGGACCCGATTCGAGATGGACGTGCCCTCCGAGATATGTGAGCCGTTCGTAGATGCTGAAGAGACCGAACATGTCTTTTTGCGTGCTGCTGAACGCCATCTTCGACACGTCGAATCCCACCCCGTCATCACGCACGTCGATGCGGATGTGCCGATAATCCCGCTCGAATCTGACCGACACGTTCTTCGCCCGTGCGTGTCTCACGGCGTTCATAAAGAGTTCCCGTACCGACTGGTAGAGGAGGATGTTCGTCTCGTCGGATAACGGTTTCGGCTTGAGATCGTCTTCGACGCGAAAGACGATTCCGTGCAACTGCTGAAATTGGCTCCCGAGCCACCTCACCGCAGCCTCGAGACCATTCTCGTAGAGAATCTGCGTGCTGAATTCGTCGGTGAGCGCTTTCGACTGGTGGATGGTCCGTTCGATGATCTGGTTGATTTCCTTGATCGCTGCGCACACGTCTGGCGAGGAGAGCGATTCGCACAATTCGCCAAGTTTCCTTCTGCAGTACGTGAGCATGTGCCCGAGGGTATCCTGCAGCTCCCTCGCGATGTAGCGGCGTTCGCGCTCCTCCACCATCGAGATCTCGAGTGCGAGGGATCTGAGCCGCTCCTGATACGACCGGAGTTCCCTCTCGGTATGCTTCATTTTCGTGATGTCCGTAAAGATGCCGATGCTCCCGTCGAATTCACCATCCTGGTTGTAGACGGGCTGCGGCGAAACGAGGGTCTCGATCTTCGCGAGGTCCTTCCTCGTGAGGGTGATCTCGTAGGATTCGGCGAAACCTTTTTTCCTCAGGAGCCACTGATTTCGCAAGATGCGCTCGTTGTCCCGGTCGAGAACGATCGAGACGTGTTTGCCGATGAGTTCCTCTTTCCGGTATCCGGTCATCGAGCAGAAGCGCGAATTGACGAGCACGAGCGTGCCGTTCCTGTCCAGCACGGAGAGCCCTTCGTTCATCGTCTCGATGATGGTGCGGTATCGCGCCTCGCTCTGCTCCAGTGCCTCCCGTATCCGCAGCTGCTCCGTGACATTCCATGCCATCCCCTGGACAGCGTACGGTTTCCCATCGTGATGGATGAGCGTGGAGACGACCTCCATCCAGAGGAAGTCCCCGTTCTTTTTCTTCACCTTATAGAGGAATGGTTCCAGCGACGATCCGGAGGCGATCATCTCTTCGATTCTTTTTCTCGCGGTCGCCACGTAGGCGCTGTCGAGGATCGAAGAGAGCGACAGAGACGGGAGGTCCTTCCTCTGGTATCCGAGCGTCGCGAGTGCAGTCTCGTTCGCGTCGATGAAGTTTCCCCGAAGATCATGGATGAAGACGCTGCAGAGAGCGCTCTCGAAGAGCGCCCGGTATCGCTCTTCGGTCTCCGCCATTGCCCCGGCGCCACGGACTCGTTCCGTCGCGGCCGATTCGGTGCGCTCCGATCTTTGTTTCTTGTTCCGGTCCATCAAAACGCCTTTTACCGAGCCGACTCCGCGGCGCCGATCCTTATCGGGTGGGTATCCCGCAGAATCGTGACTCTGTTCCTGTACTCTCCGATCGCGTGCGCGATCTCCTTCTTCAGAGTTCCCGCGTATCTCGAGAGCATCTGGTTCCAGTACACGAGGAAAACCCTGAAGAAATAGAACTGGAAGAAGGCGAACCATTTTCTGTAATCGTCCGGCGAACGCTCGTAGTCGAAATAGTGTACGTGAAGTCTCTTCTGCGTCCTGTCCATGTGATACTTATGGAGGATGCCGGCGGGATCGGCGTGCGCGAAGCGGCTGCAGAGGTCGTGCACCTGGAGCAGCCCCGCAGCGTAAGGAAACGCACGCGAGTCATTCCGGAGGGTCAACTTGATGTTCCGGAAAATTCGCTCCCACCGGGCCGGCGCACTGTCCCTGTTCAGATAGAGTTCGCTCTCCTCGGGGTTCTTCAGGAGATAGTAAGCGGTGAACGTGCTGTCGAGCGCGACGCGCAATGAACGGAACGTCTGTGTCTTGTGCAGTCTCAGGAAAGAGGCCATCCCATAGTAGAATTCCTGGTGCGAGATCAGGTAGAGGAAGGCGGGAATCATCAGGCTCTCGTCGTCAGGAAGGGTGATGGTGAGACAGGAGGAGAAAATGTTGTCCAGATCGACGATGAGACCATAGTCGTCTCTGAGCATCGCGACGCTCTGCTCGATATGCACGTGTTCGCTCGAGAGGAAGTGCCCGAATCCTTGTATGACGTTTGGATGCATATCATGTTCTAACGCTTTCTGTTCACTGTCCATCGATTTTCTCGTCGAGCATCGCGGAGAGTCTCCACATCTGTTTCGCCGCCGCCCCGCCTTGTTCATGGTCGTGCCCGAGCAGGTGCAGCACCCCGTGGATCAATAGTCTCTTGACCTCCTCATCCACCGATAGACCGCGCTCGGCCGCCTGTCGTTCCGCCCGGTGGACATTGATGACGACGTCGCCGAGAACGAGCGCGCCGGTCGAGGGAGCGGCGCGTCCCTTTCGCACCGCGCGCCGCCTTTTCAGCGCAGCCGCGAGCTCCGCCCTCCGGTACTGCGGAAAAGACAGGACATCCGTCGCACGATCCACTCCGCGGTAATGGCGATTGAGCAGGCGCATTCTCCGGTCCCCCACGAGGAGGATGCTGATCTCAGCTTCCGGGAACCCGAGCAGAGTGAGGATGTTCCTGAGTCGCCTTGCTGTTTTCCTGATGCTTACCTTTATGCGCCGTTGTCGGTTCCTTATGGAAATCCGCATCGCTGAAATCGAACCCGGGGTAATCGACCCGTCTGTGGAATATTCCCGTGAGGACGTACGTGAAACGTTTTTTGATCGCGTGGATGTCCTTCAGCGTCAGCTCGCACTCGCCCAGCTGCCCCTCGAGAAATATATGGTTGATGATCCTGTCCACGAGCGACGCTATGCGGGCAGGGGTTGGATCGGAGAGGACGCGGGAAGCGGCTTCGACGCTGTCGGCCATCATGACGAGAGCGGCCACTCGACTCTGCGGCTTCGGGCCGGGGTACCGATAGTCCTCTTCGACGGGCGCACCGTTGCCGGTCGCCTCCTTGGCCTTCTGATAGAAATAGCTGATGAGCATCGTGCCGTGGTGCTGCTCGATGATGTCCATGATCGGCTCGGGCAGCTTGAACTGCCTCGCGAGTTCGAGGCCTTCTTTGACGTGGTTCGTGATGATCATGCTGCTCATGTGGGGCGTCAGCTTCTCGTGCTTGCTCACCGCGCTGCTCTGGTTTTCGATGAAGTATTCCGGCATTTTTATCTTCCCGATGTCGTGGTAATAGGCGCTCACGCGGGCGAGCAATGGATTCGCGCCGACGATCTCCGCCGCGGATTCCGCGAGGTTGCCGACAATGACGCTGTGGTGGTACGTCCCCGGCGCGGCGACCATGAGATTTTTCATGAGGGGCTGGTTGAGGTCGAGCAGCTCCACGAGGCTGATGTCCGTCGTCACCTTGAACCCATATTCGATGAGCGGCAGAAGCAACGAGACGAGTGCAGCGACGCTCATGCCGCAGAGTGCGCTGAAGAGGATCGACGGCGGCGCCTTGACCGTGAAGAGTTCCCCGCGGAAGAGGAGGATGATCAGCACGGTCACGACGTTGGCGGCGATCACGAAGCCCCCGCCCTTCAGCAATCCCGACCGCTTCTTGCACCGTATAACGCTGAATGCCGCGACGATGCTGCCGACGAACGCGTAGAGCGTGAACGATGCGTCCTGAAGCCAGAGACCGGCCAATATGCTGACGGCGAACGAGAACGTGATCGCGGTGTGGAAGTCGAAGAGGAGGGAAACGAGCATCGCGCCCGCGGGGATGGGGATTCCGTAGAGGGCGCTGTCGAGCGCGCGGTATTCGAGCCCTTTCGAGAGGTTAATGAGGAGGTAGGCGAACAACCTCCCTGAGAGGAGCGTGCCGATCAGAATGAGGCCGAGGAGAATGAGCATTGTGTGCTTTTTCGTATACGCGGGCTTGTACCGCATAATATCCCTGTAGAGGAGGAACATGAGGAGACAGGAGAGGAGGAACCCGCCGAGCAGTTGCTCGACGCCGATCGCCGTCTGGATCGAAAGGGAAGCGACAAAACCGCAGATGAGGATGAAGTAAATCCTCACGAACGTATCCTGCTTGCTCAGGCGTCCCGACGATGCCTCGCCTTTCAGAGGGGTCCCGTCGACGAATGTCTTGACGAGAGAAGAGAGCCCGCCCGTCTTACTCTTCTGCGTGCCGTTTTTCATACTTTTCGTACGCTTTGACGATCTCCTGCACGAGCTTGTGCCTGACGACGTCGCGTTCCGAGAAATAGACGAATTTGATTCCCTCGATGTGGGTGAGGATCTTTTCCGCTTCGATGAGGCCCGACAACCTCCCTTGGGGAAGGTCTATCTGGGTCACGTCGCCGGTAATGACCGTTTTCGAATTGAATCCGAGCCGAGTGAGGTACATCTTCATCTGCTCGGAGGTCGTATTCTGCGCCTCGTCGAGGATGATAAAAGAATCGTTCAGGGTGCGTCCTCTCATGAACGCGAGCGGCGCGATCTCGATCGTCCCGCGATCGATCAGTTTCATGACCTTCTCCGCTTCGATCATGTCGAAGAGGGCGTCGTAGAGGGGGCGCAGGTACGGGTTCACCTTTTCGAACATATCGCCGGGCAGGAAGCCGAGCTTTTCGCCTGCCTCGACCGCGGGCCGCGCGAGAACGATCCTGCTGATCTGTTTCTTGAAAAAGGCGTTGACCGCCATTGCCATCGCGAGATACGTCTTGCCCGTTCCCGCGGGCCCGATACCGATCACGATGTCGTAATTCCGGATCGCTTCGATGTAGAGCCTCTGGGTCTCCGTTTTCGGAATCACGAACCGCTTCTTCGAAGAGACGGGGATGTTGTTGAGGAAGAGGTCTCTTATGGAGATCTGTTCGTCGGACGCGATGGACTTGAGCGCGTACCGAATATCCTCCGGCAGGAGGGCGTACCCCTCCGTGCTGATCGACCGTATGTCGTCGATGATGCGTTCGGCTTTTCGGACGTTCGCTTCATCCCCCTGGAGGAAGATCTTGTTGCCGCGCTGGGCGACCGTAATGCCGAGCGTTTCGCCGATGATCCTCAGAATTTTCTCGAGCCTTCCGTAGAGGAGATCGGGTTCTTTCTCGCTGTCGAATTCGATTTCTACTGGTACCGTGTCGTTCCCTCCTGTGCGACAAACGTCACGAAGCTGGGCAAGCCCTCCGTGCTTCGCAGTTTGACCGATAGAATTTCAGCCTCTCTCCTCGTCGCATATTCGCCCACGGTGACCTTATAGAGCGTCTCCTGTTTCTTGGTCCTCGACGCGAAGACCGACACCTTGTATCCCTTTTTGCTCATGGTGTTCCGGAGCGCCTCGGCCTCCTCCTGTTTTTTAAACGCGCCGATCTGGACGGTATACTTTCCCGCAGGAGCGGTCTTCGACAGCGCCTGCTTCTCCTGCGCATGCCGGCTCTTCTCCGACCCCGCACTTTCCGCAGGAGGTCGAAAAGCCTGGACTTGCTGCTCCGGATGCGCTACCGCACCTTTCGGCTGCGCGCGTTCAGCCGGCGGTAACGTCACCCCCGGCGGTTTCGCCACCGCTGGCGGTTTCGGGGAGGGCCGGACCTGTTCCTGATCCGGGGTGTGTCGATCGTCGGTGCGCTGCGGCGAGTCCTGAAGAGTGGATTGGGGTGTTCCCGACTGTTCCTGCACAACCTCGTGAGAAGGTCCGCGCTGCGCGGTCTGTTGAGCGGCGTCGAGAGGCTGCGATGCCGATGGCGGTGCGGGTCGGCCGTACATCTGCCGCGCGACGAAGAACCCGAGCAGAAACCCGAGCGAGACCGTCGTAACGACCGACGCGATGAGCAACCCCCGGCCGACGTAAAAGACGGAGGAATGTTTTTTAAAATCAACTCGTTTCATAAAATAAGCATAGCATCACCATATGAGAGAAATCTATAGCCGAGGCGGATTGCTTCACGATACGCGGCGAAGATTTTGTCCTTCCCGGCGAGCGCGCAGACGAGCATGAGCGGTGTGGAGCGCGGGAGGTGAAAATTGGTGATGAGTGCGTCGATGGCCCGAAATGTATACCCAGGGTAAATGAAGAGATCGGTCGTCCCCCTGACGGTGCTGTCCCGTTCCTGCGTCATTTCGCCAGTGGACTGCGTGAGCGGAACATGCGGCGAGGCAGAAGAGGTACTCGATGCCGAACCATTGCGGTATCTCCCGCTGAAATACCCTTCGAGCGAACGCGTCGTCGTTGTCCCTACCGCGACGACGCGCCGTCCCGATGCCTTTGCCGAGCGAATTTCGCGGATCAATGCGTCTGGAATCTCGAAGTACTCCCTTTGCATTTCGTGCGCTTCGACCGAGTGCGTCCGAATGGGTCTGAACGTCCCGACCCCGACATGGAGCGTCAGCTCCCTCACGCTGACGCCGCGGGCGGATAGGCCCTCCAGGAGCGCCCGGGTAAAGTGAAGGCCCGCTGTCGGCGCCGCGATCGAGCCCTCTTTCTCGGCGTAAACCGTTTGGTACGTTACCTTGTCCGTCTCGTCGGCTTCACGCCTGATGTACGGCGGCAGCGGCATGGAGCCGTGCGCCCAAATGAGTTCTCTCAGATCCCCCGAGTGCCTGAATTGGGCGGTCTTCCCCTCGCGCACCTCAACCTCGAAGTCTTCCGCGATGCGCAAGGTACCGGTGAACGCTCTCCTCGTGATGACATCCCACGTGCCATCGGAGCGCTCCCCGACGAGCAGGATATCGACGACCCTGCCGTTTTCTGTCCTGCCCACGAGCCGGGCCGGGAATACCCTCGTATTGTTGATGACCAGAATGTCACCCTCGCGCAAATACGAGACGATATCGGCAAAGCGCCTGTGCTCGACCGAGCCGTCACGGTGAAGGACGAGGAGCCTGGAGTCGGCCCTCTCTCTCAATGGTCGGTAAGCGATGAGGGATTGAGGGAGGTCATAGTCGAAGTCAGCGCTCTTCATACTGCTGGATCTTGGTGCCGGGATAGAAGTACGAGAGGATTTCGGTGTACTTTTTCCCCTCGCGCGCCATCCGAAGCATGCACCACTGGCAGAGGCCCACGCCATGGCCATAGCCGCTTCCCTGAAAGACGACCTCGTCGCCGGCGAGGGAGAGCCTGAAGTTGGTACTCGGGAGGCGGTTCCATCCGAGCGCTTTTCTGAAGTCGGTCGCGTTCACGGTGATCGTACCGGAGCCCGTCCTGAGATCGAGCTGTTTCACGCGGTTCGTCGACGTATAGGAATTGATCGTGACGTCCCGGAGATCCGTGAAGCCGAGGGCCTGGCCTATTTCTTCGAGCCTGATTCTCCGTTCCCACGCCGAATACGGCGAGAGATCGCAGGTCGATTCGACCGAGGTGAGGTAAGGGCACTTCTTGCCGAACACCTCTTCGGGGTATTCGGTCCTGCCGCCGCAGGTGGAATGGTAGAAGGCTTCGATGACCTTGCCGTCGAAGGTGAGCACCTCTCCTGTGGTCGCGGACACCGCGTACGCGACTCTCGCGTCCGAATTTTTCCCTTTGTACGCCTGATGGAGAACGGATGACGCGAGGTGGAAGAGCGAATCCCCGTTCGCCGTTTTTTTGTGGAGGGCGTACGTGCGCGAGACGACCGCCTGCGCCTTCAGCGCTTCCATGTCCCATTCGGGGTTGACCTCCGCGGCGACGACGTCCCGAACGTACTCCTCGAGGGGAAGCTCGTTAATGATGTACAATCCGTTTTCCCCCTTCCACACATCGATGTTCCCTTCGTAACGGGAGCCCATGACGAGGAGTTCGCCCTGCATCGAGCCGAGCTTCTCGACCTTTTCCTGCTTCGAAGGGAGGTTCGGGTACAGGTCATTCACGATCAGTACCTTGATCGTGTTCGGAGCAGAGGCAGGAGCGGCATGTGGAAAGGAGAGGCAAAGCAGGAAAAGGGACAGGATGATGAACGGCCAATACGCCATAGAGCGAGGGTATCGCGCGGTATCCGCCCACCTCGAATTCCTCGCGGAGACGGCAGGGATCCACGAGTCGCGGATCGTGCGTTGCGTCATCGCGCGTGCTTCCTCAGCGTTGGTTCGCCGCGTTGTTCTCATCTTCTCCCGAAGAGCCAGAAGAGGATCGTCAGGATCACGCTGATGAGGATGCTCGTGGCGAGCGGAAAATAGAACGTGAAATTTTTCTTCTGGATCAAAAAGTCGCCCGGCAGGCGGCCGAGCCACGGAATTCTCCCCGAGAGGAGCGCAAGACCGCCGATCGCGATCACGACGACTCCGACAATAATGAGCAGTTTGCCCAACTGCTGCATCCCGTCAGCCATGCCGATCTCCTCGTCTCATGCGCGATGTGTTCCTCTTTTGTCTCCGCTCTGCCGCTGCGCCTCGGCCGACGTCTTTCCCCTGCTCCTGTACCGTTCCATTTCGGAATAGATACAGCCGCAGTACGCTTGCCGGTACAAACCGAGTTCCCTCGATCTGTTCATGCCTTCCTTCCATCCCGGTCTGAAATCGTCCGCGATGAACGGGATTCCATATTGTTCTCCGATCTCGGTGCCGATGCGCACGAGTGCGTCGAACTTCTGGTAGGGGCTCACGAGGAGTGTCGTCGTGAATCCGTCGAACCCCATGCGCTTCGCCGTTTCCGCCGTCGAATCGAGCCGCATCGCATAACAGATTGCGCACCGCTCGTCTTCGCGGTGGACGACGGCTCGCAAGAATTCTTTCAGCCCGTAGTGATCGAGGTACTCGACGTCGATCGCCCACAGCCTCTGGAGCTGGCGGAGTGCATCGCGGCGCTTCACGTATTCCGTGTAAGGGTGAATATTCGGATTATACCAGAATCCCACGACATCGATGTTCCTGAAGAAAAAACTCTGCAAAGGGAACAGGCTGCAGTTCGCGCAGCAGATGTGCATGAGGAGTTTCATGGGCGCGTTTCGCGTTTTCCTTTGCTCGTCCCGAAGAGGCTGAGTTCGTCCCGATACGGTGCGTCGAGGAGGGCGTATGCCTTCTCCGTCGCCTTTCTTCCCTGCGAGGTCCGTATGACGAATCCCGATTTCAGGAGGTACGGCTCGATGACGTCGAGGAGGACGTCGGTCTCGATCTGGAGGGTCGACGCGAGCGCCTCTATGCCCACCGGCCCCCCCTTATAGTGAAAGACGATCGTGCCGAGGAATTTTCTATCCGTGACACCGAGCCCGAATTCGTCGATACCTTCGAGCGACAACGCCTCGCGGGCGACTCCCTGCGTGATCCGTCCGTCCGCTCTCACCTGCGCGAAATCGCGGACCCTCTTCAGCAGCCTGTTCGCAACGCGCGGCGTGCCGCGTGCCCTCCTCGCGATTTCATAGGCCCCTTCGGAATCGATCGGCACGTTCAGGATCTCCGCCGAACGCTTCACGATGAGGAGGAGGTCCTTCTCGTCGTAGAAATCGAGGTCCCTCGTGATGCCGAAACGCTCGCGCAGCGGAGACGAGAGGAGGCCAGCGCGCGTCGTGGCGCCGATCAACGTAAACGGCTCGAGGCGGTAACGGTGTGTGCGCGCGTGCACGCCCTTGTCGAAGATGAAATCGACGGCGAAATCCTCCATGGCGGGATAGAGGAATTCCTCGACATTTTTCGGGATCCTGTGGATCTCGTCGATGAAAAGGATATCCCCCTTTTCGAGATGGGTCAGGATCCCCATGAGGTCCCCGCCTTTTTCGAGGGCGGGGCCCGATGACGTGATGATCTTCGTTCCCATTTCGTTGGCGATGATGTGCGCCAGCGTCGTTTTCCCGAGCCCCGGGGGACCGTTAAAAAGGACGTGGTCGAGGGCTTCTTTTCTCCGGAGCGCCGCCTCGATCGCGATCTTCAGCGTCTCGACGACGTTCGGCTGGCCGATGTACTCGGCGAGGCGCAGAGGCCGGAGAGAAAAGATGATTTCTTCTTCCTCTGCGGTCTTTTCTTTCAGCCGATCGGGTCTGTCGGATTCTTCGTGGATCATGGTTTCTGCCCCCGGTACACTTCTTCGAACAATTGCTCCGAAGAGCTTATCGCCGGGTTCCTCTTCATGGCGTCATCGATCATCCGTCGCGCCTCCATGTGCTTATGGCCGAGCTGGTTGACGAGGACGTCTTCCACTTCCTTCCGGAAATCTTCGACGATCTCCGGAGCGCTCTCCACCTGCGGCATGAGAGCGTATTTCGCGACCTTCCCCTTGAGCGTCGCAATGATCTTTTCCGCTTTCCGTTCGCCGATGCCTTTGAGCTGCCTGAGCGCCTTCGAATCTTTGTCCTCGATCGAGCGGGCGATTTCCCTGATCGGTTTCGTGAGCGCTTTCACGGCGGCGGTGGGTCCGATATCTTCGACCGAGATGAAGAGTTCGAAAAATTCTCTGTCGAGAGGCGACTGGAAACCGACGAGGACGGGCTTCGGTTGGCGTTCCGTCTGGTGATACGATACGTAGAGTTCTATCGTGCTCCCGTCCGTGTGTTCGTGCCGGATCCTCTTCATGGCGAACGCGGGGATCAGGACCTCGTACCCGATGCCGTTGACGACGAGCGTGATCCTGTCGTCGTGTGCGGAGCTTTTCTGGATCGTACCTTTCAGATACGAGATCAACGGGCGCCCCTCCCCGTTTTTCGATTGCTTCGGTAATACGCTGTCAGCGCGAGCGCGAGCGCGTCTGACGCGTGGGAAGATGCGATTGTGCCCGCGTTGAGGAGGCGCTGCACGGTCGATTTTACCTGATATTTGCCCGCTCCGCCGTAACCGGCGAGCGCGTTCTTGACTTCTCTTGGCGTCAGCTCGATCATGGGTACGTTATGGTCAAAAACCGACAGATATATAATACCCAAAACGCTTCCCAGCACGATACCGGCTCTCGGGTACCGCATGAGAGAGAACGCCTTTTCGACGGCGATCAGGTCCGGCCTGGTCGAGCGGATCAGGCTCTGCACATCGGTGTATATCTGGTGGAGCCGTCGGGAAATGTGATCGCGCGGGGACGTCCTGATGGATCCGCAGGTCACGAGGGAGAGAGAGGTGCCCCCACACGCTATGCCGCCGAACCCGGTTGCCGAGAGTCCCGGATCGATCCCGAGGATGATCATCGAACGTGCGGGATCACGATTTTTTCCTCGGGGCCTCGAAGAGGATTTCCTCCACCATCTGGCACAGCGCGTGACCGAGGACGATATGGGTCTCCTGGATACGAGGGGTATTGTCGGATGGGACGATAAAAGCGTAGTGCGCTTTCGAGGCGAATTTTTCGCCCCTCGCGCCCGTGAATGCGACGGTGATCAGCCTCTTCTTTTTCGCCGCGTCCATCGCTTTCAAAACATTGGCTGAGTTCCCGCTCGTGCTCATTGCAATGACCACGTCGCCTTCGTCGGAGAGGGCTTTCAACTGCTTCGCGAATATCTCCGAAAAGTCGTAGTCGTTCGCGACGGCGGTGATGACTGCCATGTCGGTCGTAAGGGCGATCGCAGGGAGTCCCGGACGTTCCTTTTTGAACCGATTGACGAATTCCGCGGCGATGTGCGACGCATCCGCCGCACTCCCCCCGTTCCCGAAGAGGATGAGCTTTTTCCCGTCGTTGAATGCGGATGCGATGGCTTTCGAAACCTCGTAGATCTTCTCGACCGTCGTATCGTCGAGGAATGATTCGGTCACCTTGATGCTCTCTTCGAAGATTTTCCGTATCTTGTCCCTCATGGCGTGGTGAATATCCCTCTTTCCCCGCGAAACGCTAATCCCGAATAGAGTAACGCAATGAGCCCTCCCTGTCAACGCGCCGGACGGGCGTCCCGGCGCACGCGTCACACATTGAACCTGAAGTGAACGACGTCGCCGTCCCTCATTTCGTACGTCTTGCCCTCGAGGCGCACGAGACCTTTTTTTCGTGCAGCGTGCACGTCGCCTGCGGCGGCGAGATCCTCGAACGCTATCACCTCCGCCCGGATAAATCCGCGTTCGATATCGGAGTGGATCTTCCCCGCCGCTTTCAGCGCCGGGGTTCCGCTCTTGATCGTCCACGCCCTCACTTCGTCGCCCGCGTACGTGAAGAAGGTGACGAGACCGAGCGCACGGTGGCATGCGCGGATGAGTTTGCCCGATGCGGGCTCATCCACGCCCAGATCGGCGAGGAACACTTTCCTGTCATCCGGTGGCAGTTCGGCGATTTCCATCTCCATCTTCCCGCAGAGAAAGAGGAAGGGGAGACGAGGGTAGCGCGAGGAAAGTTCGCTCACGGCCGTTTTTTCTCTTTCGCCGCCGATATCCCGTTCTCCGCAATTGAGGACGACAATTTCCGGAATCGCCGTCAAAAATTGGAGCGGCCGCATCGCGAGCAGGTCTCTCTCATCGAAATGACCTTCTCTGATGGGACGCTCGTTTATCAGAATCTCCCTCAGCTTGAGGAGCAGTTTCCGCTCCGCCTCGTCCGGTTTCTTCCCCCGTTTGGCCGCTTCTTCTATGCGTGCGAAACGTTTTTCGACCAATTCGAGGTCCGCGAACACGAGTTCGATCTCGACCAATTCTATGTCACGGGACGGATCGAGAGTGCCGAGTGGGTGGGCGACGGCGGGGTGCTCGAACAGCCGCACAACGTGGACGAGCGCATCCGCGTCCTTGATCGCGTCGCACACGAGTCTGTTCTGCCCGGCGTCGCCTTTCGAGAGTCCGGCGAGGTCCACGTATTCGATGGTCGCGGGGGTCGTCTTTTTCGGTTTGAAGAGAGCCGAGAGGAAATCGAGCCGCGTATCGGGAACGGGGACAACCCCTCGGTGTATGTCGCCGGGCGGCGTCGGGAAGGTCGTCGTTTCGATGCGTTGACCGGTCAGGGCATTGAAGATGGTCGTCTTCCCCGAATTTGCGAGACCTATAACAGCGATGTGCACGTTCGTGCCCTCCTCGGTTGGACGCTCAGCACGCCCTCTGGCGATGCCGCGGTCGTTCGCCCGGCTCGATCCGTATTTCTCGGGTGATCCGTGGTATAGTAAAAAAAGTGAAGAGAAATCTCCATTCGGCAATCGATGTGGTCGCGAAGAAAGGGGGGCGTCGTTCCCATATGCACAGTATACCCCTTTTTTGCGTGACTATCGTCGCGTATCTGTTTCTCTGCGTCTGGGGCATCCCGGCGCATGGAGCGGGAGGAAAAACGGGTCCTGACTCTTCGGATGTTCTCTCCCGGATCGGCGAAGAGACCGCGCACATTGTCGATGCAGTGAGACCCGCGGTAGTCAACATCTCGACGACCCGTACGGTGAGGGTACAGGGTGGAATCAATCCGTTCTTCAACGATCCGTTCTTCCGCAGGTTCTTCGGTGACCAGTTCGGCGTGCCGCGCGAACGGAAGACATCGAGTCTCGGTTCGGGTGTCATCGTCGATCCGAAAGGATACATTCTCACGGCGAACCACGTCATTCAGGGCGCTGACGAAATCAGAGTGACGCTTTCTGACAAGCGGGAGTACAAAGGGAAGATTATCGGCACGGATGCACTGACGGACATCGGCGTCATCAAGATCGAAGCCGAAAACCTCCCGACGGTACCGTGGGGGGATTCCGACCGCCTCCGGGTCGGCGAGACGGTCTTCGCTATCGGCAGCCCGTACGGTTTGAGCCAGACGGTCACCATGGGAATCGTCAGCGCGGTCGGTCGCGCGAACGTCGGCATAGCTGATTACGAAGATTTTATCCAGACGGATGCGGCGATCAATCCCGGAAATTCGGGAGGGGCGCTCGTGAATGCGCGAGGGGAACTCGTCGGTATTAATAGCGCGATTTTCAGCACGAGCGGCGGGTATCAGGGCATCGGGTTCGCAATCCCGTCAAACATGGCGAGGCCCGTGATGAACAGCCTCATCCAGAAAGGGAAGGTCGTCCGCGGGTGGCTGGGTGTTACCGTCCAGGGCCTCACCCCTGACCTCGCGCGGCAATTCGGCATGAAAGAGGAGAGAGGCGTCCTCGTCGGGGATGTCATCGAGGGGAGCCCTGCGGAAAAAGCCGGTATCCAGCGGGGAGACGTGATTCTCGAATTTGGCGGCAAGAAGATCGAGGATCCGAACCAGTTCAGGAATAGCGTCTCCGTGACCGAACCCGGCAAGACGGTCGACGTGAAGATCTTGAGGGAGAGCAGAAAAGAGACGGTAAAGGTGACCATCGGGGATCTGCCGTCGGACCGCGAGAAGCTGTCGAAGGGGGAGCAGGATAACCTTCTGAGGGGGGTTACGGTTCAGGAGCTGACGCCTGATCTCTGCGGCAGGCTCAACATTCCGCGGAAGATCAAGGGCGTCCTCGTGACGGAGGTGGAAGAGGAAAGTTTCGCCGCGATGGTCCTCGTGAGGGGAGACGTCATTCAAGAGATCAACAAGCGCAAAGTGACGAGCCTCGCCGAGTACGAACAAGCGGTCTCGTCGATTAAGCCGGGTGCGGACGTTTTGCTCCTCGTCTTCAGGGGTGGGTCGTCCCTCTACGTCACGCTGTCGAACCGGTAACCGGGTACCCAATCACGCAGGTCACGGGTATGGATGGCGGGAGAAAAACCATTGTTTGGTTCCCCCGGGTACGCCGGCAAGGTGACCTCACCAATCGTTCTCTGTCGATAACGCTCACCGGCACAGTCGTGATCACTCGTCGGCTCGAACGCCGTTTCGCAGAATGTTTTCACCTTTCGAGGCGCGAGCATCCGGCGGACATACCTGCTAAGTGGCCTCCTTTTCATAGCTTTTTCACACTCTCTTCGTAATTTCTTCATAAAAAAGAGCTACCCTTTTAAGAAAAAAACAAGAGGTCCGGGAAAAAGAACATGGGTAAGGCAGGAAGGAATCGGACGATTGCCACTCTCTATGCAGTCATCCTCGTCCCAGCACTTTTCGCGCTGTTCGAAACGACTCCCTTTGTCGATGCAGCGGACGCCCGCGTTTCCAAAGAGACCGTTGAGATCCTCTCAAAGACGAATAAGGCAATGGCGGAGGTTGTCGCGGCCGTCACGCCGTCCGTTGTCAATATCTCGTCGGTGAAAACCGTCAAGACCGCCGAACGGACGGTTCCGTTTTTCCAGGATCCTTTTTTCCGGAGATTCTTCGGCGACGAATTTCGTAATTTCGAGAAGCCAAGGGAGCACAAGAGATCCGGTCTCGGATCCGGCGTCATCGTCGACAAGCGCGGGTACATCCTCACCAATAACCACGTCATCCGTGGGGCTGACGAGATTAAGGTAACGCTCGCGGATAAGAGGGAGTTCAAAGGCATCGTCGTGGGAACCGATCCGAAGACCGATCTCGCGGTCATAAAAATCGACGCGGATAACCTGCCCGTCCTTCCCCTGGGCGATTCGGATTCGCTGAAAGCGGGCGAGACCGTTCTCGCCATCGGCAATCCATTCGGTCTCACCCAGACGGTAACCACCGGCATCGTCAGCGCGACGGGGCGGGCAAACGTCGGGGTCGCCGACTACGAGGATTTCATCCAGACCGATGCAGCGATCAACCCCGGTAACTCGGGAGGCGCCCTCGTGAATGTGAAAGGCGAACTCATCGGGATCAACACGGCCATATTCAGTACCTCGGGCGGGTACCAGGGAATCGGCTTCGCAATCCCGAGCAATATGGCGAAAGCGGTCATGGAGAGCCTCATCAGGAGCGGCAAGGTCGTGAGGGGATGGCTCGGCGTCTCGATTCAGCCGCTCACGAGCGATCTCGTAAAGCAGTTTCGTCTGAGCGACAAGGACGGTGTGCTCGTGGGCGACGTGGTGGAGGACAGCCCGGCGGAGAAGGCGGGGATCCAGCGAGGCGACGTCATCGTCGAATTCAGGGGCGTTCCGGTGAAGGACGTGCGACACCTCAGAAAGCTTGTCGCGGATTCGGCGCCCGGCAAAGTGGCGAGCGTGAAACTCATCAGGGACGGCAAGGTGAGAACGGTGGATGTCAAGATCGCGGAGATGCCGTCCGACGTCATCGCGCAGGCGGAAGGCGTGGACAATCAGTTGAAAGGAGTCGTTGTGCAGAGCGTGACGCCGCAGCTGCGGGAGAGCCTTTCCATCCCGAAGCGCATAAACGGCGTCATCGTGACGGATGTCGACGAAGAGAGTCCGGCGGTCGGCGCGATCGAGAAGAATGACGTGATCATGGAGATTAACAGGAAGCCGGTCACGAACGTCAAAGATTACGAGGAGATCGTCTCTCAGATACGCCGAGGCGAGGATGTTCTCCTCCTCATCTATAGGAAAGGGTCGACCCTGTACGTGCCGTTGTCCGGAAGAGAGTAAGGGCAGGACGTGGAGAGAAGAGGAATACGATCAGAAGGTGGTGATATTCAGTGAAGGCAAAGAAATGCAGCCAGTGCAACAACAATACCTATCAGAAGGACGGCATTTGCGTCGCCTGCAGGATAGGGATCGGCAAGATGTACGATGAGCTGAAGGAATTGATGACCGATGCGAAGAAGTGGAATCTGAGCCTCAAGGCGCATAAGTAGGGGCGCGACGAGCGACTGTGCGGGAGTCCGTGGCTCACGATGCGTGGGTCACGGACTCTCTGTTTTCTGTATTTTTTTGAGCAGTTCGATGAGAGGCATGTTCAGTCGTCGGGCGGCCTTCCTGCAGTCTTCGTATTCCGGGGCCCATTTGACGATCTTTTCCCCTAGCTTCGAGACCTTGAAGCGGATCGCGCCGAACGGGGTATCGACCGAACGAATTTCCCGCTCCATCGTCTTTCGGCGCGCTTCGTAGTACCTGATCCCGATGGAGGTCGTTTCGCGGAGGATTACCTCCGCGATACGTTCCATCCGCTCTTTCTCGCAGAGGACCGTCATCCTCACGCCCGGCCTCCCTTTTTTCATCATGAGGTACGTGAGGGATACGTCGAGGGCGCCGATCCTGTAAAGCAGGGCGCTCACATGGTCGAAAATCTGCGGATTCATGTCGTCTATGTTCGTCTCGATGACGATGACCGTCTCTCCATCGCCCGCGCGATCTCCCTTGGGAGAGCGGACCGACGGAGTGCCGATGAAAAGACGGAGGACATTCGGCCATTGCCGATAATTCCTCTCCCCGGCTCCCGTCCCCATGGTTTCGATGCTCATGGGCGGCATGAATCCGTACTCCGTCACAAGTCCCCTCAAGAGCGCTGCGCCGGTAGGCGTCGTCAGTTCAGACCGGAGGGGGTGACCGTAGACGGGGACATGTCTGAGTAGTGCGATCGTTGCGGGCGCCGGAACCGGCAGGGTGCCATGGCGCGTTTTCACCAAACCGCTACCGAGGTTCACGGGCGAAGAGTAGAGCGTCTCCGCCTTGAAAAAATGCAGGCCGATGATGGTCCCGAAGATGTCGATCACCGTGTCGATGGCGCCGATATCGTGCAGATGGACGGTTCGGAGGGCTTCTCCGTGGACGCGCGCTTCGGCCTCGAAGAGCGCTCTGAAAATGGCGAGGCCCTGCGCTTTTATTGTGTCCGGGAGATCCGCGTCTCGAATCACCGTGCTGAGGTCTTTCCATGTCTTCACGCTGCGGGTGAGACCTTTTCCGGTCAGGACGACGTTCACCTTGCACGCGCTCAGGTGTGCACGTCTCACCCTCTCCGCGCTGAGACGGTATCCGCCGACAGGGATTTTCTTGAGTTCCTTTGCGAGGTACTCGAGGGGAAGACCGGCGTCGACGAGGGCGCCAAGACACATGTCTCCGCTGATGCCCGAAAAGCAGTCTATATACGCGATCGCCATCCGAACCGTATCCGCTACATGTGACGGAGTTTCTTCGCGAGGTTCGCGGTCTCGTTGAGCAGCGCGTCGACTTCTTCGAGTCCCCTCTCCCAGAACTGCTTCCCGGTGATATCGATCCCGAGGTTCCGAAAGATGCGCTTCGGAGAGTCGGACAGCCCCGCCGAAAGGAATGCCTTCACCTGTTCGATGAAGCCCCGGTCCTCCTTGACCGAACGTTGGAGCGATTTCGAAATGAGGAGGCCGCTCGCGTACGCGTAAACATAGAAAAAGCTCCTGATGTGGCTCCAATAGACCCACCAGTTTTCCGAGCCGGGCGACTGCTCGACGGATTCCCCCATGTAGGCGCTCATATGTTTCTGGAAGAGCTTCCCGATTTCTTCTTTCGAGAGGTACCCTTTCCGCCTGAATTCGGCATGCAGCTCCTGTTCGAATCGATAACAGGCGATCTGCCTGAATATCGTCGAGACTTCATCGTTGAGCCTCATCATCATGATCGAGAGGCGCGCCGCGTCGTCGGTTTCCTTCATGATCTCCCGGAGGACGAAATCTTCCATGAACGTGCTCGCCACCTCCGCGGTCGATATCGGCGTGCCGAAGTAAAGGGCATGCTGTTTCTCGCGGACGAGTTCGTTATTGATCCCGTGGCCGAGTTCGTGGGCGAGCGTGAGCACGTCCTGGATCCGGTCCGTGTGGTTCAGGAGAATGTACGTCGGCTGCGATATGAGGTTGTGCGCGCAGAAGGCGCCACCGGCTTTGTGTTTGCGCGGATACACGTCGAATTGTCCGTTCTGCACGAAACGATCGAGGATGCGAACGAATGTGTCGTCGAGCGACCTGAACACCTTTCGTACGATGTTGAGCGCGGCGCGGAAAGGGTAGCGCCCACGAATTGTTCCGTATTCGACGTTGCGCTCGTGGTACGCCAGTTTCTTGACCTTCAGGAGCCGCGCTTTCAGCGCATAGAAGCGCGCGGAGATATCGAACCGTTCGGCAACGGCCTCGACGAGCGTGTCGACGATCTCGGTCTCGATGTCGTCGTTCAAGTGGCGGGCTTCGTCCGGTCGCGAGAATCCCCGGAGCTCGTCATCGACTTTCTTGCTCCCGAGCACTGCGTTGATTTCCGCTTCGGCGACATCGACGTTCTTCTCCAGGATGTCATTGAACGCTCGCGCCGCGGTATCGCGCACCCGCTTCAGCTTGCTGTTCATGAGGCTGGCGATTTCAGAGAACGGCTTGAGGGATTTCTTGCCGTCCTCCAAAATGACCGTCCGTTCCTCTTTCGCGAGGAATCCCGACGTCATCTTGATCCAGTTCGAGTACGAACTGGGCGCCTTCAGGTTGAGAATCCTCTCTTCGGGTTCACTCAGCAGGTGGCGCGACTCTGCGAAGAGCCGCTCGAGGAAATGCCGGTACTCCTTGAGATCGGGGTGTCTCAGGAACAGCCGCTGGGAGCGTGCGGGGATTTTCGCGAGCCGCAGCGTAAAAAACTGCATATCGTTCTGGACCTTTTTGCCGAATTCTTCGACGAGGTTGAACTGTGCCTTCAAGAAAGGATCGTTCTGGTTCTGGGACGTTCGCAGCCAGAAGTAGTAACCGCCGTTCCCCTGGCTGCCGTAATGGCGTTTCCACGCTTCGTATTCATCGAGAGCTTCCTTCAGGGACGCGGGATTCCTCAGGTAGTCCCGGCGCTCTTTCCATTTGTCGACGAAGGCGCGGCTCCGCTGAGCGACGAGGGCTCGTTCCTCATCTATCCGCGGATCGCGATCTCCGTCGAAGAGCAGGGAGAGATTCCATACGTAGTGCTTCATGGTGTCGGTCCTTTCCTCTTTCGTTCGCCCGCATCGGCAGGCGGCCACGGGTTTCCTCGACTCGATGGCGACGAGAGACTGAATATATTAGCACCATGATTCGGGTGATTTCACGATTCCGTGCGGGCGGGGCTTCGGCCGCTTCAGGACGGAACAGTCGAGCGACCGATGTCGGCAGACTCGTGCGATACGCGGGGCGAAAGCGGATGTCTGCCCGTTCCGTCGCTTGAAGGGGCATGCCGAAACGACTATGATATCAAGAAGGACGGATCCCGCGTGAAAATACGCCGGATGGCTCAGGAGGTCATATGAAATATCAAGTAGGCAAGGTCGGACGCGTCGTCGCCGCGCGGTTCGAGGGTGGCGAGGACATTCTCGAGAACATCGAAGAGATAGCGCGAAGGGAACAGATACGCTGCGCCGTCTTCAATGTGATCGGCGGCGTCAAAAAGGGTCGAATCGTTGTGGGACCCGAAGACGAGACACTTCCGCCGAAGCCGGTCTGGAGGGATATCGGGGAGAGCACCGAAGTCGTCGGGGTCGGCACGATATTCTGGCACGACGGTGAACCAAAGATTCATCTCCACGGAGCCTTCGGGAAGAGAGATACGGTCAAGGTCGGTTGCCTGAGAGGCTCCTCCGAAACGTTCCTCGTCCTCGAGGTGATCATCATCGAACTCGACGGGCTGACGGCGGTCCGGGCTCTGGATGAGAAGACGGGCATGGTGCTCTTGACCTTGTAATGGAAGGGCCGGTCAGGGGCCAATCCGCGTCGCCAGGGTTTTTTTTCCTTCTCTAAGGAGTTGGAGAAAAGAGTCCTTGGGTAACGGCGGGCTGAAGAGATATCCCTGGATACCGTCGATGCCCTGCTCGTCGAGACACGCGAGTTGTTGCATCGTCTCGACTCCTTCGGCGATGACCTTGAGGTTGAGACTTCGGGCGAGGGCGATGACCGCACCGATGATCGCTCTGTCGTCGGGGTCGGTCGTTACATCCTGCACGAACGACCGGTCGATTTTTAGGGCGTCGATCGGGAAACGTTTCAGGTAACTCAGGGATGAGTAGCCCGTGCCGAAATCATCGATCGAGATCCGCACGCCCATCGATTTTAACTCTGCGAACGTCTGGACCGCTGTCTCCGTTTTCTCCATGAGGACGCTCTCCGTCACCTCGAGCACGAGATTCTCCGGATCGATGCCGCTCTCCTCCACTATTCGCGCGATCGTCTTCGCGAACGACGGTTGCTTGAACTGGATCCCCGATATGTTGACCGACACGTACATGGGCGGAAACCCTTCGTCCTGCCAGACTTTGTTTTGGCGGCACGCCGTTTCTAAGACCCATTCCCCGATCGGAACGATGAGGCCTGTCTCCTCCGCAACGGGAATGAACGCGCTCGGCAGAATCACCGTATTGTCCGCGTCGAACCAGCGGATGAGGGCTTCGACGCCGGCGATCGTTCCCCGGCGGATATCGAGCTGGGGCTGGTAGAAGAGCTGGAATTCTTTGTTGTCCAGCGCCTTGCGAAGTCTGTTTTCCGTCTGGAATCGCTCGCACGCCGCTCTGTTCATCTGCTCGGTATAGAACTGGAACATGTTCTTTCCGCGCTCCTTCGCGTTGTACATCGCGATGTCTGCATTCTTGAGGAGGGTTTCGGCATCCGTCCCGTCGTGCGGGTAGATTGCGATGCCGATGCTCGCCGTGATGAAGAGCTCATGCTGTCCAACGGAAAACGGCTGGCGGAAGGCCTCGAGGAGACGTCGTGCGACAGCGGCTGCATTCTGGACCGAACGGATCTCGGAGAGGAGAATGGTGAACTCGTCGCCCCCGAATCGTGCCACTATCGCAAACGCGTCGTCACGGGCAGGCCGCGAGACGGTATCACTCCGCCGGATAAATTTCAGGATACGCTCGGCAATGTGCCGGATGAGCTGATCGCCGGTGTCGTGACCGAGCGAGTCGTTGATCCGTTTGAAGTTATCGATGTCCAGAAAGAGGACCGCGAGGTATCGGCTGCGATGACTGTCGAGACTGATCGCCTGTTTGAGTCGATCTTTCAGGAGATAGCGGTTCGGAAGACCCGTGAGTTCATCGTGAAACGCCATATGGAGGACTTTTTCCTGGGCGTTTTTTCGGTCCGTGATGTCGCAGACGGCTCCCTCGACGCGCACGGGAATTCCGGATTCATTGCAGATGTTCTGCACCATTTCATGTACCCAGCGTATCTCTCCGTTCTTGCGGACGATGCGATACTCGCGCTCTGTGGCGTAATGGGGAATCGTGCGGAGTTCGTCGCGCCCTCGGAGGTTTTGGAAATCCTCGGGATGGATGATGCGGTCCCATCGCACGCGTCCTTCCATAAAGTCTTCCACGCGATAGCCCGTGATCTGTTCGACCGAACCGTGCATGAAGATCGGACGGAAATCCAGAGTCCCCCGGAAAGCGATGCCGGGAAAATTCTTCAGGAAATTCCGGTACCGTTCTTCGCTCCTCCGGAGATCAGCTTCGGTCCGGAGCCGTTCCGCGATCTGATGTTCTATCTGCTCGATCATCTGGTTCGTCACCTTCTTGAGCGATTGCGATAACTCGAGGTGAGAGTCTCCGGTCACTCTCGCCCGGAGGTCGCCGCTGGCAACTTTATGGAGCACGTCGAAGTGCTCGGCAAGATCGATCGCGAACGCGTGGGAGAGATCCACGATCTCGGCGATCTCCTGCGCGGTGGTGTTGACCAGTGCCTTCAACTTGCGGATCAGTTCGATGTCGGATTCTTCCGAAATGCGGACGTTGGGATCGCCCGAGGCGATTTTTTTCAGGGCGTCGAAGACCTCCGAGAGGCCGATCGAGAGCTCCATCGATATCTTTTCGGCTTCTCTGTCTCTCAGCTCGATGAGACGTTTGAATTCGTTGAACTGCGTCTGCGTTACCTCGAGCGTCTCCTTGAGAGCATCGGGATCCATGTTCGCATGGAAAACGCTGCAGTTGAGGCACATCTCCATTTTTTCGAGAAATTTGCCCTGGATCTGTTCGTGGCAGTGGGTTCCCGCGAAAAGCCAGCACGTAAAGGATGAAGACTGGAAAGCAGGACAGGTGTCGTCTCCGCAGGCGAATACGTCCCAGCACCTGACTTTTTCTCGTGCACCCCTGCGTCGACGAATCCGTATATCGGTTGCCATAGACTCAATATGAATGTTAAGCACGTTTTATGCCACGTCAGCGTTTCAAAAAAAGAGGCGGCGCCGGTAGGTGCCGCCCCGCGAAGCAAGGATGATGGGGAGGAAACTTATTTTAACGCGTCCTTGAGTGCCTTTCCTGCTGTGAATTTAGGGACTTTGCGGGCAGGGATTTTTATCGTTGCCCCGGTCTGAGGGTTCCATCCGGTTCTCGCCTTCCTCTTCCCCACCGAGAACGATCCGAAACCGACGAGGGCGACTTTGTCGCCTTTCTTCAAGGCTCGCGTCACCGCATCGATCATCGAGTCGAGCGCCTTGGTTGCGACTGCCTTCGAGATGTCTGCGTCCTTTGCCATTTTGTCGATAAGATCAGCTTTTGTCATGCACGCCTCCTTTGACGTAAACTTTGGTAGCCATTATACCAGAAAAGAAAATTTGTCGCGATAGTTTTGTGTCCACGGGTGGCGCCCGTCACCGCTGGCGCTCCTCGCCTTTTATCACGAGCCAGTAAACGAGGCCGATCACGAGAATCGCGGCGATGAGGAAGACCATCATGTCCGACTGCTCGTGTTTGAGCGTCGCGATCATCGTTTCCCTGATGACGGCGACGAGCGCGACGCTCACGAACACGCTGATGCGGAACTTGCTCCCTTTGAGGTGGGAGACCTCCGTGTTCATGAGTTCGATCATCACCCAGAGAATGAGGAGCGAGCCGAGCGAGGATATGATGGCGCTCTCCAGGTCCCCGTCGAGCAAGTGCAGCGCGTCTTTGACGAAGAGGGCGATCGCGCCGACCGTCAGTCCGATCAGCGCGAAAATGAGCACGAGGTTCGTGATCTGGATAAATTTTTCCGAATAGTTCACGAGGGTGCTCTTCACGCGATACACCGGCGAGTAGTTCCGTATTTCCTCCTCGATGTAGGATGACGTCATGACGTCGAGATTGATATCGAGAATTTTTTCGAATGCGAGAATATTCTCGATCGTCTCGTCGGTCGTCTCGCACGAACCCCGGAGGATCCGGATGCCGACGCTCCTGATGATGTTGACCGCTCTATTGAGGTAGTGCGCATCGACACCGTTCTTGACGTGCACGATCCCGATCCTGATCAGGCGTTCGTAGTATTTCGTGTCGTAGGGCCCTTCGAACATCGCCAGGAACCAGCCTTTCTGCGCTTCGAAGAGGTGGATTCGTCGCAGCTCATCGGTCAACGCCTGGGAGCCGATCTTCGTGCTCAGTATCCATGAGCTGAGTTCTGACGCGACTTTATCGGCATGCTCTTCCATGATCGGCTTGAGATGTTTCAGCCGCAGTATGTCATCGGGACCGAGGTTGTAGTGGTCTTTAATTTCCTTGAACGAGCGCACCGTCTGTCCTCCTTACCATTCTTCGGCGCTCTTCCAGCCGTGCTCCCCGATCAGGGGAACGAAGACGCACAGGGTGTGAAACTCTTCCCGAAAGGTACCGTCCTTCTTGACGATCCGGAGGAGCTGTTGCGAGAACCTGTCGCCGACCGGCGCCACGAGGATACCGTCCTCAGCGAGCTGCTCTTTCAAAGGATCGGGCACCTTCGGGGCGCCCGCCGTCACGATGATTCGATCGAACGGTGCTTCATCGATCCACCCGAGCGTTCCGTCGGAAACCTTGATACGGACGGCATCGTACCCGAGCGCCCGCAGTCGTTCCTCGGCGCGCGCTGCGAGGGCAGGAATCCGTTCGATCGAGAAGACCTGCTTCGAGAGTTCCGCGAGGATCGCTGCCTGGTATCCTGACCCCGTTCCTATTTCTAGCACTTTTTCGTCTCCCTTCAGTTCGAGCAGCTCGGTCATCACGGCGACCATGTACGGCTGCGAGATCGTTTGGCCCTCGCCGATCGACAGGGCCATGTCATCGTACGCCCTGTGGCGGGAGGACTCGCTCACGAAGAGGTGGCGCGGCACCTTCCTCATTGCGGCGAGCACCCGCTCGTCTCTGATCCCCCTCGGGATCAATTGCGTGTGGACCATGAATTCGCGTAGTGCGTCGAAATCCATTGCTACGACAATCTCCGGATTATCTCCCGTGCTGCTATGATACCCGATACCGATGCCTGCATGAGACCCCTGCTGACGCCGGCGCCGTCTCCCACCGCGAAGAGGTTCGGTCTCTCGGTTTCGAGCGACGGCGTTAGTTTCGGCGACACCGAGTAAAATTTCACCTCGGCTCCGTAGAGGAGCGTGTCGTCGGAATTCACGCCGGGCGCAATGTTGTCCATGGCTTCGAGCATCTCGAGGATGTTGGCGAGGTACCGGTAGGGCAGGGCGAAACTGAGATCACCGGGCGTCGCGTCCTTGAGGGATGGCACGACGGCGCCCTGCGCGATTCGTTCCGGCGTTGAGCGTCGCCCGCGACGCAGGTCGCCCAGTCGCTGGACGAGCACCCCTTTGCCGAGGAGATTTGCGAGACCGGCGATGTAGGTGCCGTACCGTATCGGCTGGTCGAAGGGTTCCGTGAAAAAGGTGCTCACGAGGAGCGCGAAGTTTGTATTCGGAGTCCTGCGCTGCGAGAAACTGTGTCCGTTCACGGTCCAGATGCCTTTGAGGTACTCTTTTACCACCTCGCCGTACGGATTGACGCAAAAGGTCCGCACCCTGTCGTTGAACGTGCGCGACCGAAAGACGAGTTTCGGTTCGTAGGCAACGGAGGTGAGCGGTTCCAGCACGTCCGCCTTCACTTCAACCCGGACGCCGATATCGACCGGATTCTTGAGAAGCGTAAGGCGAAGCCGTTTCGCCTCACGCTCGAGCCACCTGGATCCCTCCCGTCCGGGAGCGAGGATGACGTAATCAGCGGAGAATTTCGTGCCGTCGTCGAGCTGGATGCCGCTCGCTTTCCTGCGCGATACGAGTACCTTCGACACCTTCGAGCGGAACAGGAGGTCGACCCTGTTTTCCAGTGACCGCTTGATGTTCCCGAGGATGGTTCTGCACCGGTCGGTTCCTATGTGCCTGATTTTCGAAGGGATGAACGTGAGTTCGTGTTCGGATGCGCGTCTCGACAACGTCGCCACCTCGTCTTCATTCGTTCCGTAGAGTACGTCGGGCGCGCCGTATGCCAAATATGTGCGGTCGGCGTCACCGATGAGGGACGAGAGAAACTCCACGCCGACATAGTTCGCGAGAGAACCGCCGATATGCGGCGACAGGGTCAGTTTCCCGTCGCTGTAAGCTCCCGCTCCTCCCCATCCGCTCAGGAGTGCGCATTCCGGACATTCCGAGCACGAGACGTCCCACTTTCTCATCGGGCACGACCTGTCGTCGATGTCTTTCCCCTTCTCGACAATGAGAATCGTTACCTCACGCGAGTGTCTGAGCAGTTCGAGAGCGGCGAATATGCCGGCGGGACCGGAGCCGACAATGACGATGTCGTAGTGTCGCATGGGGGCAACGATTCAGGGGTCGAAAGAGATTTTCTCCCGCAGGAAGTTCAGCGCGTCATAGTTGGTCAAGTCGAGATGCAGGGGCGTTATGGAAACGAAACCATCCTGCACCGCCTGAATGTCCGTGTCCTCGCCGTGCTCCCAGTACGCGTTTCCCCCGCCGATCCAGTAGTGCTTCCGCCCGTGGGGATCGAACGTCTCCTTGATCGCATTGTCGTAAACGCGTTTCCCCTGCCGCGTCAACTTTATCCCCCTCAGCTTGTCGGGCGGCGTATCCGGGACGTTGACGTTCAGGAGGGTATCGTAGGGGAGCGAGTGGTCGAGAATATACGATGCTATTTTTTTCGCGATCGCCGCTGCCGTCTCGAAACCGCCCCGCGAGACCTTCTCATCCTGCACGAGAGAGACCGCGAATGCGGCGATGCCCATAATCGTGCTTTCGATTGCGGCGGAGACGGTGCCGGAATAGGTGATGTCGTCGCCGAGGTTCGCGCCTCTGTTGATGCCGGATACCACGAGGGCAGGACGGGAGGGGAGCAGTTTGTGAATCCCTATCGCAACGCAATCGGTCGGCGTCCCGTTGATGCTATAGATACGGTCCTCGAGTTGCTCGACTCTCAGGGGCCGGTGCATCGTGAGGGCGTGGCTGACGGCACTGCGTTCTCTGTCAGGAGCGACGACGTACGCGTCGCCGACGGTCTTCATTGCCTGGAAGAGGGACACGAGACCCGGCGAATGGACGCCGTCGTCATTGGTCACGAGGATGACCGGCATATGCGTATTGTATCAGAATCGCGCCGGCACTTGCTCCGAAGGATGGGTTTGTGCACAATAGAGCATCGTATCGCAAAGGTGTCGGTGGAGAGGATGAAGCGGCTCACATACAAGAAAGCAGGGGTCGATATCGAGGAAGGGGAGAAGTTCGTCCGGCGCATCGCGCCACTGGCGAGGCGGACGTTCAGGCCCGAAGTGCTCACCGACATCGGTTCGTTCAATGCGCTCTTCAAACTCGACGTGAAGAGGTACAGTGATCCCGTGCTCGTGAGCGGTACCGACGGTGTGGGCACGAAGGTGAAGATTGCCGTCATGATGGACAAGCACGATACGGTTGGCATCGACCTCGTCGCGATGTGCGTCAACGATATCGTAACGAGCGGCGCCGAGCCTCTGTTCTTTCTCGATTATCTCGCGACCGGCAGACTCGCATCAAAGAAAGCGGCAGAAATCGTGAAGGGCATCGTTCAGGGGTGCAGGGAAGCCGGGTGTTCCCTGATAGGGGGCGAAACGGCCGAAATGCCCGGATTCTACGCTGCGGATGACTATGACCTTTCGGGGTTCGCTGTCGGCGTCGTGGAGCGTAAAGAGATCGTCGACGGGTCGTCCGTAAGGGCGGGGGACGCGATCGTGGGGATTGCCTCGAACGGTCTCCACAGCAACGGGTTCTCTCTCGTCAGAAAGCTTTTTTTCGATATGAAGAAGTTGGATGTAAAGGCGCGTATCCCGGGGATCAAGACAAGCCTCGGTGAAGAGTTGCTGAGGCCGACGAGGATTTATGTCAAGGCTTTTTTTGCGCTGAGGGATGTGGTGAAGGTCAAAGCGATGGCTCATGTGACCGGCGGCGGGATACCCGGGAATCTCCCAAGGGTCTTGCCTGAAGGGATGTCGGCCGTTATTCAGACCGGGGCATGGACGGTTCCTCCCATTTTCGGCATCATCAGGCAAATGGGCAATGTGCCCGAGGATGACATGAAGCGGACGTTCAATATGGGGATAGGATACATAGTGGTTGTTCCGCAACGTTCGGCGGAGACCGCCGTCTCGGTTCTCAAGCGTGTGGGATATCGGGCGTATGTCATCGGGCGCATCGAAAGAGGGCCGCACGGCGTGCGGTACGAGTGAAGGATACTAGTTGAAGATAACGGTGTGGAGATAGGGGGGGCACATCCGTTTCCGGGTCTTCCGCACGCAATGTGCATTCCCAGTCCTTCGAACCCTTCGCGTGTGTCATGAAGTGCCACAGGCGGCGCCATGCTCCCCGGGTTTCCCTGTCGTTCTCTCAGCGACCCGCCGAGAGGGGAATCCGCCTGAGTGCATCGCCTCCGCCTTAGCCTGGATTATTCATATGCAGTAAGCTCTACGAGAGGACACTGCATTCTCACTCGTTCCCGGACACGACGTGGATCGGTTCCCCGCGGCGGTGTGTCTGATGAGAACCTCTCTCAACATCACGTCGTACCGGTGAAAGCCGGTATGCAGCGTCGCACGTGTTGTACATTTGTGATTCGTCATTCTTTGTTGTTATAGAAGCAAACGGCAACGTCACTGGATTCCGTGTCAAGCACGGAATGACAAAATAGAAAAAGCGATTTTGAGAGAGGTGCTCGTATCGAATACAGAAGGGTTGCCTATCGGCACGATAAATCTGCTCAAACACTATGTCCTGTCAACATTGCGAAAAATTCATGAATGAACCGGGTGAGCGGATCGGCCGTGGCCGGGAGGCGCGCGGTCCTTTCAAGAGAACCGGCTCACTCTGTCATGACCCATCGAATTGACCCGTCTTCAGTAGAACGATGGTGCAGGCCCGCACGACCACCTTGCCGCTTTGCCGAATGCGTTCCTCGATCGTTTCGAACTCTGTCCCCGGATTGAAGATGACCCGTCGTATATCGGAGCGGACGATCTCTTCGACAAACCGCACCATGTTCTTCGGACTCACGTAGACGGTGAGCGTGTCGATCGGTCGCGGGATCTCGCTGATGGATGCGTACCCCTTCACCCCGAGGATGGTTCCGCCTCCTACGGAGAGAGGAATAACGTCATATCCCATCTCCATGAGGAGTTCTTGTGCCATCCGGGAATACCGACCTTTCTTCTCGCTCGCACCGAGTATGGCAACTGTCTTCATACGGGTGTATCAGGACGTCCGGCGCATTTCGACGTATGGATACGGAGCATCGATGTCGTCCCACCCGCAGGAGGGGATAACCCGCGGCGAATGCGATCTGCGTGCATTGCTGCGCGCCGCATAGGAAGCGGCAAGGGATAGAGCGGCCTGTTCCTAACGACGGAACAGGCCGCTCCCCAGCGATTTAGGTCACGACCCGACGAGAACGTTGCTTTCGTGCAGTGCTGCGATGACTGTCTCGGGCTTTGCAACAGCAAACGTGTGGTACTTCCTCGGTTCGTCCACGACGAGAAAAATGGTCCGCACGTATTCGTGGTTGAGGAGGTCCGCTTTCGGATGTTTCTCTTTCACCTGTTCGAGGCGTCCCTTTGCCATGGCGAGCATCGCATCTCTGTCGCCAAAGTTCATCGCACCGGTCGGGCAGGTTTTGACGCAGGCGGGAAGAAGGCCCTCCTTCACTCTGTCGACGCACATCGTGCATTTCGCCATGCCCTGCGTCTTATCATCCCACCGCGGGATATCCCACGGGCAGGCCTCGCGTATCGCTTTGAAGTCTTTCTCGCCGACTTTCACCTTCGGGTCGTAGAGAACTGCGCCTGTCGTCGCATCCTGACTGATAGCGCTGACACTGTGCAATTCGGCGACGATCTTGCACGGCGGGGTGAGGCAGTGCCTGCACTGGTCCGCGAAGAAATACCAGACCGGTTTCCCGTTCTCTTCGAATTCGCTGAACCGCACTAATTTGTACGTGACAAAAGAGAGATCTTCCGGGTTCTGGTGCGACCCTCGCTGGGTCGTTTTCGTCGCGGGGTTCATATTCCACTGCTTGCACGCGATTTGACACCCCCTGCACGCAGTGCACTTCGTCGTATCTATGAAGAATGATTTATCGGCCATCGTCTCTCACCTCCTCTGCGCTTTCTCGGCTTTTTTAGCCGGCTCTTTCGGCGCTTTTGTGACGTTCACCATGAACGCCTTGCTTTCCGGTATCATCGTGTTCGGGTCGCCCACCGTCGGCGTAAGCCGATTGGCATTGACGCCGGCGTCTTTCGAGTGGAGCCAGCCGAAGTGCCAGGGGATGCCTACCATGTGCACCGTCTGCCCGGCGATCACGAACGGTTTCAGGCGCGGCGTCACCATCGCGATGGCCCAGATTTTTCCGCGGGGGGATTCCACGAAGACCTTATCTCCGTTGGCGATACCCCGTAACTTCGCAAGTTCCTGGCTTATTTCGCAGAACATCTGAGGCTCGGCCTCGAGAAGCCAGGGCAGCCATCTCGTCAGTACCCCCGTCTGCCAGTGTTCCGTGACGCGATAGGTCGTGCAGACGAACGGATACCGCGGATCGCACGTCGCAAACGTGTCCGGTCCGCCCTCGAAGATTTTGATGACCGGATTGATCCTCTGACTGGACATGATGTTCTTCTCGATCGGACATTCGAGCGGTTCGTAGTGTTCCGGGAATGGGCCGTCTTTCAGTCCCGGTCCGTAGATCGAGGCAACGCCATCCGGTTTCATTATGAAAGGGTAGACCCCCTCCGTGCCCATCGGCGGCGCCGGACCGTCGGGGACATCCCCGACCCACTTTTTGTTCTCCGCATCCCACTTGAGCAACGCTCTCTTCGGGTTCCGGGGGTTGCCCTCGAGATCGACTGACGCGCGGTTATAAATGATTCTTCGATTCACCGGCCACGTCCACGACCACTGCGGAAAGAGGCCGAGACCGGTCGGATCGTCTTTCTTCCGTCTCGCCGCCATGTTGCCCGCCTCGGTATAGCTTGCGCAGTAAATCCAGTTGCCGCTCGATGTTCTCCCGTCGTCGAGGAGGTAAACGAAGCTCGGAACGAGTGTTCCTTTCTTGTATTCTTTCTTGTCCACGGGGTGCTCCGGAATATCTTCGAGAAAGTACCCGTTGATCTCTTTCGCGACCTTGTGGACGTCGAATTTCCCGTTCGTTTCGTAGTCCCACTTCAGATTGAGGAGAGGATCGGGGAAGGCTCCTTTTTCCGCTCTGTAGAGGGCCTGTACTTTCCTGAAAAGCTCGTAGATGATCTCGCCGTCGGGCCGAGCATCTCCGGGCGGATTCGTGCATTTCCACCGCCACTGCATCCACCGCCCGCTGTTGCTGATACTCCCCTCTTTCTCCAAGAAGGCAGCGCAGGGAAGCTGGAAGACCTCGGTCTTGATCTTCTTTGGGTCGGTGTCAGGCCCCCTCCAGAAGGAGCCGGTCTCGTTGTCGAATACGTTGACATTGACCATCCAGTCGAGTTTCGCAAGCGCCTGTCGAACCTTGCCCGAGTGAGCACTGGAACAGGCGGGATTCATGCCCCATGCAAAGAAGCCGGTGAAGTTGCCCTTGTACATTTCGTCGAAGAGGTTCAACCACGATGCATCCTGTGCGGGATCGAGCTTCGGCAACCACGCATACCCGAAATCGTTCTCCTTCGTCGCCTTGTCTCCGTAATAGGCTTTCAGGAGACTGGCCACGTACTTTGGACGGTTTTTCCACCAGTTGACGCTCCGGGGATCTTTGGACGCCGGAGTCGTTTTATTGTAGTCGGCGAGCGTCGCCCACTGTGCTCGCGGCGCGGGCAGATAGCCAGGGATGATGTGGTAGAGGAGTGCCTGGTCTGTGGAACCCTGGACGTTCGACTCGCCCCTCAGCGCGTTGATTCCGCCGCCGGCGATGCCCATGTTGCCGAGAAGGCTTTGGATAATCGATATGGCACGGATGTTCTGCACGCCGACCGTGTGCTGGGTCCATCCCATCGCGTAGAGAACGGTTCCCGCTTTATCGGGGGTGCCGGTCGATCCGAAGGCCGCGTAGACCTTTTCGAGATCCTCCTGCGGGGTGCCGGTTATTGCGGTCACCTTTTCGAGTGTGTACCGCGCGTAGTGTTTCTTGAGGAGCTGGAAAACGCAGTGTTCATCCTGCAGGGTCATATCCCGTTTCGGAATTCCATTCTCGTCTTTCTCCAGCGCCCAGAGGGAGGTATCGTAAGCCCTCTTTGTCGGATCGTAGCCTGCGAACAACCCGTCGTCGAAACCGTACTTCGGGTTTACAATAAACGATGCGTTGGTATAGTGTTTTACGTAGAACTCATCGTACAATGTGTTGTCCAGGATGTACTTGATCATGCCGCCCAGAAACGCGATGTCCGTTCCGGGACGGAGGCGGGCAAAAATATCCGCTTTCGTTGAGGTGCGGGTATATCGAGGATCTACGTGAATGAAGATCGCGCCCCTGTCCTTCGCTCTTTGAATCCACTTGAATGACACGGGATGGTTTTCCGCGACGTTACTCCCCATGTTCAGGATTACGTCGGCGTTGCGAAAGTCGATGTAGTGATTCGTCATTGCGCCACGGCCAAACGACTCTGCCAGAGCCGCTACAGTGGCACTGTGTCATATGCGCGCCTGATGTTCGATATAGACCAGGCCGAGCGCCCTCAGCATTTTTTGATAGAGCCAGCACTCCTCGTTGTCCATGGCGGCGCTCCCCACGGACGCGATACCGTTCGTGCGGTTGACCACCTTGCCGTCCGCATTCTTCTCCGTGAAGCTTTTGTCACGGCTCTTCTTGATGTTGCGCGCAATTTTGTCGAGTGCCCAATCCCAGCTCACCTCTTTCCACGTGTCGCTGTAAGGGGCCCTGTAGCGCACTTTGGTAAGCCGATTTTCGTTCACCGCGATCTGATAGCTCGATGCCCCCTTCGCGCACAACGCTCCTTCACTGATCGGGTGATCGGGGTCGCCTTCCGCATTGATCACTTTGCCTTTCGCATCGGTTGCGACGAGAATACCGCACCCGACCGAGCAGTAACAGCAGATGGTCGGTGTCTCTTTCGCGTCTTTGATGCGGAGATCCCTGCGGAGTTCGGCGGCGTATGCCCGAATGGGCGTCAAGTCGAATCCCAGGTGGCTCAACGTGAAGCCCGCGGCAGCGACGGCTGACATCTTCAAAAAATCTCTCCGTGTTACACCACTCATACATATCCTCCTTTCCTGCGTCAGTTATTGTGCAGTCATGACGCTGCATTTGTCCCTCGCATACACTATTGATAAGTATACCACTATTGATAAGTATACCACACGCCACGCATTTCGCGCGGTTTCCGGCTCGCGCTTGATGGATGCGGGGCGTCCGAACACGTCCACCGGGAAACACGCCCGAGTCCTATGCCCTACCGATATCGGCGGACATCTATGAGTTCTCGCGACGCTCGTGGTAATCTGTCCGGGACGTTTTGCGGTCACCTTCGGAAGGATGGGGAGGAGAGTCGCAGGAAACCCTTTTCTGTCGCGAGGATATCGAGGTGAATGGTCGTGACATCCTCGAGGATGGGGTCTGGCTCGTAGTCGAGCTTGCGGCAGTCCACCGTCTTTATGTACCGGTTACAGTTATCGCAGACGTCCACCCTGTGCCCCTCATCCTCTTCGGCACAGAAATAGTGGAGCTTCGTGTGGTCGGTGGTTTCACAATGGGGGCATTTAAGGCGCTCGCCGGGCCATTCCGTGCCGCAAAACGAACAGATGAACGAGCGGCGGCCTTCTCCCGAGAGCAGCGCTATGAGCGGAGACGAGCCGCATATCGGGCAATATCCCCTAAGCCATTTCTCGAGGTCCAGATGTTTCTTAATCGCCTCGGCATGGGAGCGGAGAGACGGAAGAATGCTCGCATGGATGAGGAATCTCAGAACGCCGCTCTCGACATCAAAGTCCCGCGCGATACCGTCGAGGTATGCGTCATCGGCATGATGCCGGAGGAGCTCTTCTCTTCGGAGCGCGCTGATCGAGAACGCTCCTTCGAGGATCTCGATCGTCGTTTCGATCGTTTCATTTGCGTGTTTGATCGCTGTGCAGAGCGATTCGAACAGAGCAGACGCTTCGGAGACGTCTAGGGCGAACTCTCCTCTGCTCAGGAGCGGAAACCCTTCTCTCACGCCGATGTCCCTGAGTTCCTGTTTCGGCAGTTTAATGGAGAGGCGAGGTTCTGCGCGGGACTGGAGTTCGTAAATCTTCTCGTAGAAGGAAAGCAGTTCGCGATAGTGCGGCATCCTGCCGGCGAGAAGAGCGATCAGTTCCTTCCTGTTCCGGAAAGGGTCTCCCATGGCGATTCTCTATGATACCCAATACACCGTCGGCGAGTCACCGCTGGCGGTTCGGCGAGGGGGGGGGCGATGCGTCAGAGAAGGGATTCAGTGCTATTATACATGTCGACTATGTGGGTCTTTCTCTCGCTCGTCTCCGCATTCGCCCTTGCGACAAGCGACGCGCTCACCAAGCGGACGCTCGGGAAGCAGAACGAGTATCTCGTCGCGTGGTGCCGGCTCCTCTTTGCGCTGCCGATCCTCGCACCCTTTGCGCTCTTCATGCCCATTCCTCCCCTCGACGTAGCATTTTACTCCGCCTTTGCGCTCGCCCTGCCGCTCGAGGTTCTGTCGGTCATTCTGTACGTCAAGGCGTTGAGGCTCTCGCCGCTCAGCCTGACGCTCCCTTTCCTCTCCCTCACCCCTCTTTTCGTCATCGGCGTCTCGTACGTCGTTTTAGGGGAAGAGGTCTCGTTTCGGGGATTGATCGGCATCCTCTTCCTCGCAGCCGGAAGCTATGTCCTCAACCTGCATGAACTCCGGGGAGGTCTGTTCGAACCCGTGAAGGCCATTGTCAGGGAGAAAGGGTCTCTCCTCATGATTCTCGTCGCCCTCATTTACAGCGTGACCTCGTCGCTCGGGAAGAAAGCCATCCTCCACTCGTCCCCTCTTTTTTTCGGCGCGACGTACGTCTTTTCTCTCGCGCTCTTCCTGACACCGATCGCGCTCTGGAACGCTCGGCACCACGTGCGGCAGTTCGCGGAGCAGCGGTCTTACCGCGAGCTGATGGCGCCGGGTATTTTCTATGCGATCATGGTGGCTTCCCATATGATCGCGATCAGCGCCGCGAACGTCGCATATATGATCTCCCTCAAGAGGACGAGCGTCCTGATCGGGGTCGCTTACGGGCACCTCATCTTCAGGGAGAGGCATATCAGGGAACGCCTCGCAGGGGCTATAATAATGCTCGCGGGCTTTGCGCTCGTCGTGAGCGCACCGTGAGGCGCATTCCCATTCTATGCATATAGCGCGCGACAAATCTTCCTCGGCTCGAGGTATCGTGAAGGCCCTCGGGCTCGTGTTCGGAGACATCGGAACCAGCCCGATTTACACCGTCACCGTCGTCTTCATCCTCCTTCCCTCCACGCCCGAGAATGTCATGGGTGTCATTTCCCTTATTGTGTGGACCATGACCGTCCTCGTGACGGTGCAGTTCGGATGGCTCGCGATGAGTCTCAGCATACGGGGCGAGGGAGGGAAAATCGTCCTCAAGGAGATTCTGCTCCCTCTCCTGACGTCGAAGAGGAGCGCCGCGATCGTCTCGTTCATCGCGATCGTCGGTGTCTCTCTCTTCATCGGTGACGGGATCATCACCCCGGCGATCAGTATCATGAGCGCCGTCGAGGGTTCGCTCCTGATCCCGGGACTCGAAAACATGTCGGGGACGATGATCGTCGTCATATCGATGGTCATTGCGACGCTTCTCTTTCTCGTGCAGAAGCGGGGGACCGAGAAAGTGGCGGGCGCGTTCGGACCGGTGACCGCGGCGTGGTTCATCTCGCTCGCCGTCTTCGGGATCGTCTCTCTCGCCGATGCACCGGTCATCCTCGGTGCGATCAACCCCTCCTGGGGCATTCGATTCCTCGTGGAAAACGGGTTTGTCGGGGTGATCGTTCTCGGCGAGGTAATCCTCTGCGCGACCGGCGGTGAAGCACTCTACGCTGATATGGGGCATCTCGGTGCGCGCCCCATCCGGCAGGCGTGGGGCGGCGTGTTCGTCGCGCTCGCCTTGAACTATTGCGGACAGGGGGCTTTTCTCCTCACGCATCCCGACGCGAAGAATATCCTGTTCGAGATGGTTTTCAACTACGGAAGAAGTCTCTACGTCCCCTTCCTCGTCCTCAGCATTGCGGCGACGATCATTGCATCGCAGGCGATGATCAGCGGGACGTTCTCGATGGTCTACCAGGCGATTACCACGCGAATGATGCCCATGTTCAAGGTTGATTATACATCGGAGGAGCGGAAGTCACAGATCTACATCGCGTCCGTGAACTGGTTTCTGCTCTTCGCCGTGCTCTTCATCATGATGGAATTCGGGGAGTCGAGCCGTCTCGCCGCTGCCTACGGCCTCGCGGTCACGGGCACGATGACGCTCACCGGCGTCCTCATGACCTGGATTTTCGCTCTCAGGAAAAAGAGATGCCTTGCGGTGATCGCCTTTTTGGTTACGGTAGCGGATGCGGTGTACCTTTTTTCCACCCTCCACAAGATTCCCCACGGAGGGTACTGGTCGCTCGTGCTCGCGACGGTACCGTTCTGTCTCATCGTCCTCTACGTGCAGGGGCAGAAGAGGCTTTACCGAACGATGGATTTTATGTCCCTCGAAGAGTTTCTCCATAAATTCACGAGGGTGTACGAAACCGCCCCGCGCATCAAGGGGACAGCGCTCTTTCTCGTGAAAGACGTCAAGGAGATGCCGTTTTACGTGACGCAGACGATGTTTTTCCACGGCGTCATATACGAGACGAACGTGTTCGTATCGATCATCAAGAGGGACGATCCGTTCGGCGTGATCGGATTTTTCAGGGAGGATCTCGCCGCGGGCCTCAAGGTATTCGAAATTCAAGCCGGGTACATGGAAGTGATCGACGTGGAGGACTTGCTGCGCGAAGCGGGAATCGAGGAACGCGCGGTGTTCTACGGCCTCGAGGATATTTCGACACGGAATCTCATCTGGAAGGTATTCGCGTTGATCAAGAAGGTAACGCCGACGTTCATACAGTTCTATAAGATTCCGCCGAAGAAACTCCACGGGGTGATGACTAAAGTGCACATGTGACCGGCATGAGGGCGCTCGAAAAAGTACGTCTCGCAGGCGGCGAACTTGGCCGCGCGGGAATTGACAATCCTTTCAAGGAGGCGGAGCATATCGTTGCGGCGTGCCTCGGCGTGGAGCGCGTCACGATGTACCGTGACGATCCGGAGATCGACGATGCCATCCTGTCCCGGATCGATGGGTTCGTGCGGAGGAGAGCGGCAAGGGAGCCGATCCAGTACATTCTCGGGTACGCGGAGTTCTGCGGGCTCCGCATAAAGGTTGGGCCGGGGGTCCTCATACCGAGGCCGGAGACGGAGATGCTCGTCGAGGTGGCACTGTCCGTGCTGGACGAGCGTGGCATGCGGAAGGCCCCGCTCGACATTCTCGACCTCTGCACAGGGAGCGGTTGCATCGCTCTCGCTCTCGCCCGTGCGTGCCCCGGATCCCGCGTTTACGGTACGGACGTATCGGACGCGGCTCTCCGCTACGCGGAGCACAATGCGCGCGTGAACGGGATTCAGAACGTCACATTTCTCGCGGGCTCGCTCTTCGAGCCGTTCGAGCACCGGAGCGCCGAACCGTCGGTGCCGGGCTTTTTTGATATAATTGTCTCGAATCCGCCGTACCTCCGAACGAGCGACCTAGAGAAGGCGCAGCCGGAGGTGCGGGCGTGGGAACCTCGCGACGCGCTGGACGGCGGCGCGGACGGACTTGATTGCTTCAGAACGATCATTCCGGGGGCGAGGAACTACCTCTCGCGAGGAGGGTTCCTCATTCTCGAGGTCGGCGTAAACCAGGCGGAAGCGGTAACTGCGCTCGCGAGAGGAGCAGGTTTCGGGACGTGCGAAATCCGAAGGGATTACGCGGGCGTCGAGAGGATCGTGACCGTATCTTGGTGATGCATTTGGGAAACTGACATGAGGAAAGCGGAAGAGAACCGGAGGCTCGAAGAACTCGACAAGCAGTGCATCTGGCATCCCTTCACCCAGATGAAGGAGTGGCAGGAAGAGACGCCGATCGTGATCGCCGAGGGACGGGACTGCTTTCTCAAGGATATCTACGGCCGGTGGTACCTCGACGGCGTCTCGTCGCTGTGGGTGAACGTTTTCGGGCATGGGAAGAAGGAGATCGACGACGCGATCAAATCGCAGATCGATCGGATCTCGCACAGCACGCTCCTCGGCTTGAGTAACGTGCCGGCCATCGAACTCGCGGCACAATTGGTCCGGTTGGTTCAGCGACACCTTTCCCCGTCTTCTGACGGCGCCGAGGGGGCGACCGAGAAACGTGCGATGCCACTGCTGAGCAAGGTCTTCTACTCCGACAACGGATCGACGTCCGTCGAAGTCGCCCTGAAGATGGCCTTTCAGTACTGGAAGCATAAGGGGGCAGCCGGCAGGAATGCGTTCGTCTCCTTCCGGCACGGGTACCACGGCGATACGATCGGTGCGGTCAGTGTCGGCGGCATCGACATCTTCCACAAAACATTCGAGCCCCTGCTCTTCAAAACGTACAAGGCTCCTTCCCCGTATTGCTACCGGTGCGAGCTCGGGGGCACGCATCCCGACTGCATGTTGGGGTGCCTCGGGGAGTTAGAAAATATTCTCCGAGCGCACGGAGGAGAGATTGCGGCGCTGATCATCGAGCCCCTAATTCAGGCCGCCGGGGGCATGATTACCTCGCCGCGGGGGTTCCTCGCGGGGGTTCGAAAACTGTGCACCGAGTACGGCATTCTCATGATCGCCGACGAAGTGGCGACGGGCTTCGGCAGAACGGGGACCATGTTCGCGTGCGAGCGCGAAGGGGTCGTACCCGACATCATGTGCCTGTCGAAGGGGATCACAGGAGGGTATATGCCGCTCGCGGCGACGGTGGCTTCAGAAGAAATCTACCGGGCTTTCCTCGGCGACTTCAGCGAGCTGAAGACGTTCTTTCACGGCCATTCCTATACCGGCAATCCGCTCGCGTGCGCGGCGGCGCTGGCCTGCCTCGATCTTTTCGAGAAGGAGCGCATCCTCGAGCGGCTTCAGGGCAAGATACGACTCCTTGAGGAGAATCTCCGCCGGATGGCGGAACTGGAGCACGTTGGCGACGTGCGCAACGCGGGATTCATGGCTGGCGTCGAACTCGTCCGGGAGAAGGAGACGAAAGAACCCTACGAATGGGCGGAGAAGATGGGGTGGCGCGTGGCGTACCGTGCGCGCGAGCGCGGCGTCTTCATGCGGCCGCTCGGCAACGTCGTCGTCATCATGCCCCCGCTCGCCATCGGCGAGGAAAATCTCGCCCGCCTGCTGGACATCATTCGGGAAAGCATCCAGGCGGCGACAACGTCGTGAGGCGGAACGGTTTCCGCCGTTATTTGAGGCAGTCTTCCCTCCAGAGGCAGTTGAGCTGATCGCAGACTCCCGCGGTCGCGGTCCCGAAACAATCAAAGTTTCCCTCTGCGCGCTGTATCGCCCTGATGATCGTCTCTTTCTTCATGTTGCCGACTTTGATGTTCTTCTGCTTCGCGATCTCCTTCACCTGTTTCAATGTCATACGCTACTCCTTTGCCGGAACCGTGCAGCTAGTGGTCGCGTCTCGGCGGATCCGCCGAGCGGGCGAGACATCTGCGCGGTTCGAAACGCGTTCGAGAGTTCCAAGGTTTCTTCCGCCTACCGGCAGGCGATCCTGTCAGAAATCTATCAGATTACCGGAAGAATTGCAAGCTGATGTCGGCGGCGGTGGCGGAGTGCGTGAGCGCACCGACCGAGACGATGTGGACGCCGGTCGAGGCGATCTCTCTCACGTTCTCGAGCGTCACACCGCCCGAGGCTTCGAGCAGCACGTGCTCTCCCGCCATCTCGACGGCCTTTTTCAAGTCGCTCACGGACATATTGTCGAGCATCACGACGTCCGCCCCGGCACGCACGGCCGTCATGAGGTCATCGAGGGTCCCCACTTCCACTTCGATTTTCATGAGATGGTGAGCTTTCCTGGCCCGGCGGATCGCTTCAGCGAGATCGCCGACCGCCGTCACGTGATTCGTCTTGATGAGGATTCCGTCCGACAGGCCGAAGCGGTGGTTATACCCCCCGCCGATCCGCACCGCGTACTTTTCCAGGTAGCGCATGCACGGGACGGTTTTTCGGGTGTCCGCGATGCGCACCTTCAGCCCCCGCGTTTGTTCGACGAATCTTCGGGTGAACGTGGCGATACCGGACAGTCGTTGGAGGATATTGAGGCTGACCCTCTCGCCGACGAGGAGGGTTCTCGTGCTGCCATGAATCTCCGCGATTGTCTGACCGCGTTCGATGCGGTCACCGTCGTCGAAAAAGGTCTTCCAGCCGACGAGGGGATCGAGGATGCGAAAGACCTCTTCGGCAAACGGGAGACCGGCGAGGATAAAGGTGTCCTTCGCGATGAAGCGGGCGTGCGAGATGTCGTTCTCGGGAATGAGGAGAGAGGTGGTGACGTCGCCGGAGCCGATATCTTCGTCGAGTGCCCTGCGGAGATAGTCGGTCACCGCCGGCGGGATGTCCGAACGTCTCATTTTCGCCGAAAGAGGACGGTGAAGAGACCCCAGAGACCCCCGAAAATTGCACCGAGCGCGAGCGATGAGCGCCAGTCCAGCAGTGTCGTCACATTTCCTTCCACTCTATTCGCAACGACGAGGATTGCCGAGGTATTGTCCGCCCGCACCTTCCGCGCCGCTAAGACGCCGACGGCGGATCTCTCCACAGTCGCCTCTTCCCGGGAGAGCGTGACGGGGGAGAAAGAGAAGTTGACGGCGGCCGCGTTCGCGGAGGTGATCGCGCTTATGCTCTGGTTCAACCTCACATCAGTTCCCTTGATAATTCCGGCCGCGCCCTGCGTCACCTCGATTTTCTCTCCGTCGATGCTGAATGCCCCGACCTGCTGGAGTTCGACGTGTCCCCCCTCGGCAGATCGCACCGTGCTCTGTTTTATCGTGACAAATTCCCCTTCGACAAATTCCACAGCGCCGCTCTCGATGTCCGTTCCCTCCCTGCGCATTCCTACACCTCCGCTTCTTTCAACATGGTGATACTGTCCGCAATCTTGTCCCTCATCCTCATCAACTCCTCGTGTTTTACTTTCTCTTTTTCGATCACGTCCTTCGGCGCCCTCGCGAGAAAGTCCTCGTTGAAGAGCTTTCTGTTCAACGTGACGAGATCTTTGTCCACCTTCATTTTTTCCTTCTTGAGTCTATCCATTTCGGCAGCAATATTCAATATGCCTTTCAGCCCCACGTAGATTTCCATCGCGCTCTTCATCACCGTGGCGGCGCACTCGGGCTTCCTGATGTCAGCACCGATCGCGATGTCATCCGCTCGCGCGAGCATCTTGATGTACTCGCTATGAGCGGCGAGGATGGCTTCCGCCTCGGGCGAGGAGGTCCGTATCGCCGCGTTCACCCGGCGCGAGGGCGAGATGTTCAGCTCTCCGCGAATGGTTCTGATGCCGGTGACCGCATCGATGATGAAGGACATCTGCCGCTCCGCCTCAGTGTCACGGGGAAGAGAGGTCGGGTATGAGGAGACGACGATGCTTTCCGGAATGTCGTCGCTGGGATACATTCCTTCGAGGCCTTCCTCACGGAGCTTTTGCCAGATCTCCTCCGTGATGAACGGCATGAACGGGTGGAGGAGCCGGAGCGCTGTTTCCAGCACCGAGAGGAGACACCATCGTGTCCCGTCAGCGAGACTGTCGTCGGAGAGTTCTCTCTTCGTCATTTCGAGGTACCAGTCGCAGAGCTCGTGCCAGACGAACTGGTAAATGGCGTTCGCTGCGTCGTTGAACCGGTAATCGCAGAGCGCTCTCTCCATGGATTCGGCTGTGACTGCAAGTCTGCTCCGTATCCATCTGCCGGGCAGCGAAAGCGGGATCTGTCCGGCGTGCGTCGGCATCCTGTTTCGGTATTCGGCGGTATTCATCATGATGAACCGTGCCGCGTTCCACAGTTTATTGGCGAAATGGCGGTAGCCTTCCACACGGTCTTCGGAGAATCTGATGTCCCTGCCCTGCGCGGCGAACGCGGCGAACGTGAACCGAAATGCATCGGTCCCGTACTTGTCCATCATGATGAGCGGATCGACGACATTGCCTTTGGACTTCGACATTTTTTGGCCCCGTACATCCCGAACGATCGCGTGAATGTACACATCTCTGAACGGGACGTCCCGCATGAAATGAACGCCCATCATGATCATGCGGGCGACCCAGAAAAAAATTATGTCGAAGGCGGTGACGAGAACGCTCGTCGGGTAGAATGTCCTGAGATCTTCCGTATCATCGGGCCATCCGAGCGTCGAAAAGGGCCACAGCGCGGAAGAGAACCATGTGTCGAGGACATCTTCCTCCTGCACGAGCGAACGGGAGCCGCAGTGAGGGCAGGCCTGCGGATCGCTCCGCGAGACGATGATCCCGTCGCGCCGCGCACAGACGTCGTTCCGCTTCTCCCGGCAGTACCAGATGGGCATACGGTGTCCCCACCAAATCTGGCGGGAAACGCACCAGTCCCGGATGTCCTCCATCCACGCGAAGTACGTATTTTCCCAACTGCTCGGTATGATCCTGATTTTCCCCTCCCGGACTGCCGTGATCGCGTCTTTCGCCATGGACTGCACGTTCACGTACCACTGCGGCGTCGAGAGCGGTTCGGTGATCGTTTTGCAACGGTAGCAGTGGCCGATTGCCGCGCGGTGCACCTCTTCTTTTTCGATCAGGTTCAGCTTTCGGAGATCGTCGACGACGAGCCTCCGGCAGGCGTATCGCTCCATCCCCGCATACCGTTCTCCCGCACGTGCGGTCATTCGGCCATCCTTGCCGATCACCGAGATCGACGGCAGGGGCGGGGTCCGCCGCTTCGCCATGGCTTCGTCGTTGAAGTCGTGCGCAGGCGTTACTTTGACCGCGCCGGTCCCGAACGCCGGATCGACTGCAGGGTCCGCGATGATCGGGATGACCCTGTTCGTGAGGGGGAGGAGCACCGTCTTCCCGATGACATTTCTGTATCGCTCATCGTCCGGGTGTACCGCGACGGCGGTATCGCCGAGCATCGTCTCCGGTCTGGTCGTCGCGACGATGATGTGTCTCGAACTTTCGCCCGCGAGCGGATAGCGGATGTAGGTCAGCTTCCCGTCGATTTCTTCGTGTTCCACCTCGAGGTCCGAGAGGGCGGTGTGGCATCGGGGACACCAGTTGATGAGGCGGTTGTCGCGGTATACCAGCCCTTCCTCGTACAGGCGCACGAACACTTCTCTCACCGCTCTCGAGAGTCCTTCGTCGAGCGTGAACCGCTCCCGAGACCAGTCGCACGATGCGCCGAGCCTCTTGAGCTGATGGAGGATTTTCCCGCCAGACTCGGCTTTCCATTTCCAGACCTCTTCGATAAAGGCATCGCGGCCGAGCTGGTGCCTGTCGATCCCTTTAGCCGCGAGCTGTTTCTCCACGACATTCTGCGTGGCGATCCCCGCGTGGTCGGTTCCGGGCACCCAGAGGACGACGCATCCGGACATCCGTTTCCACCGCGTCAGGATGTCCTGCAAGACCGCGTTGAGTGCGTGCCCCATGTGGAGCGAGCCGGTGACGTTGGGCGGGGGAATGACGAGCGAATAGGGAGGGCCGGGCGCTTTCGGGTCAGGACGGAAATACCCCTTCGAAATCCAGTACGCGTACCATTTCTCCTCGATGCCTTTCGGCTGAAAGCCCTTGTCTAAAATGCTGACTTAATCCTCTCTATCTCTTGGGAAATCATGGTCTCAGCAAGTTCGGGAACGGTCTCCCAAATCACTTTCTGGACCTCGCTCGTCAACGACTCGATCGAGCCTTTGAGAATCTCCTTGAGCATCCGCTCTATCAGCTCGGGAGTGAGATCCCAGAGAATCTTGTCGACTGAGTCCTTGATGAAGGGAGAAATGGAAGCGATCAAGGTTTCTTTCAACTCGGCAGGCGACAGAAGTGCCGAGACCCTCTCGCGGATAACGTCTTCGAATAGAGCCCGTATCTCTTCTCTCGAGAGAAATTCTCCCGCGGTCACGGTGATCGCCCGTGCGCGCGAGAGGGTCGGTTCCCGCGGCGCCTCCTCCACGCTCTCCGCGCCGCCGGGTTCCCTGTCGACCTCTTCCGCGAGGGCGCTCAGTTGTTCCGTACTCGCGGCGGAGACGTCCCCGGGTGCTTCGGAAATCCCTGCGCGAAGCGCCGCTTCCGGCACCTGCCAGATCTCGTCTCCCTGCGTTGCTTCTTCAGGAAGGGGCAGCGTCTCTCCGGAGACGCTCGGTTCGGCCGGAGCTGTCCTCAGCGCAAGCGCCGCTGTAAGTTTGTGCGTGAGTTCCTGAGCCTCGAACGGTTTCATGAGAGAATCGTCCGCCTTCACCCGTCGAGCGCGTTCCTCATCGAGCGGTTCGAATGCCCCGATGAGGAGGATGACCGGTGTCGAGCTCATGGCCGGATCCTCTTTTATCTTCGCGCACAGTTCGTAGCCGTTCATCGTCGGCATGTCCGTATCGGCGAGGACAACGTCCGGCTGGAACGAAGCCATGACTTCGAGAGCTTCGCGGCCGTTACCCACAGATTTGACGACCCATTCGCCCCCCGCGAGAATCAACTCCACGACTTTTTGGATTGTCACGCTGTCATCTGCCAACAGGAGTTTGAATGCCACTGTTCACCTCTTGCCGAAGAATGAAAAATTGTATGGGTACACAGACCGAAAAGTCAAGGAGACCGCCGTTCAGTCGGGGCCGAGACTTTTGCGGTAGAGGTCTCGTTTCGGGAGTCCGTAGATCTGCGCGATCCGCTGGGCCGCTTCCTTTCGGCTCAGCCCTTTTTTCATGAGCGCCCGGAGTTCGGAAACGGCTGTTTCCGTCGTCGTCTCCTCGGTCCTCGACCACCCTTCGACGACGACCACGTATTCGCCCGCGATCGTCGAATTCCGCACCGCCTCGGCGACTGAAGGGAGCACACCGCGTATCACCTGCTCATGTATTTTCGTGAGTTCCTTTACGACCGCCGCTCGTCTCTCGCCGAGGATATCCGCCATATCCTGCAGAGATGCCGCGATGCGGTGGGGCGCTTCGTAAAAAACGATCGTCTTTTCGTCGAATCGAATCGTCTCCAGGGCTTTTCTCCGCTCGGTCGACCGCGCGGGGAGAAAGCCGAGGAAAGTGAAACGGTCGGTACGCAGTCCGGAGAGAGACAGCGCCGCGACGAGTGCGGTCGGCCCGGGCACGGCGACGATCGGGATATCCTCGTCGATGGCTTTCTTGATGAGGACCGAGCCGGGATCCGATATGCCCGGGGTTCCCGCATCCGAAATGAGCGCCACGGACTGGCCCGCATCGAGTCTTTTTATGACATCTTCTGCCCTCGCGTCTTCCTTTTCTCTTCGGTAGCTGATCATCGGTTTCCTGATGCCGTGGTGGTTCAGGAGCTTCAGTGAGTGCCGCGCGTCTTCCGCGGCGATGAGATCGACCTCGCTCAGAACCCGCAGGGCCCTCAACGTGATGTCTTCGAGGTTTCCTATCGGGGTCGAGACGATATAGAGCGTCCCTTTCACTCCGTTCCCAGCACCTTTTTCAGTCGTTTGTCGGCCCTGACGATTTCGTCGACGTCGTCCCCCGAGAGTTCCCAGGTATACTTCCCCTCAGCCGATCGCTTCACCTTGATCTTGACGGGTTTCTTCGGCTTCACCTGCTGAATCTCTGGTTGCTTCTTCGTCTGGGGGAACGCGCGTTCGGCAGGGAAGACAGGAGTCGAAATGAAGACGATCGAGCAGAGCACGGTCCATATCATCGTCCAAAGCCTTGCCATATAGGTCTCTCCTATCGTTCTCTCGGGCCTCAGAATCCCCGGTACCTGTTCGTAATCGGAAAACGCCTGTCCCTCCCGAACGCCTTCTGAGTGATTTTAATGCCCGGAGGAGACTGCCGTCTCTTGTATTCGCTCGCATCGACCATCCTGATCACTTTGCGTATGCCTTCAATGTCGAAGCCGGCCGAGATGATTTCGGCAAATGACTTGTCTTCTTCCACGTAGGCCTTCAAGATCGGATCGAGCACATCGTACGGGGGAAGGGTATCGGTGTCCTTCTGCCCGGGCTTGAGTTCCGCGGACGGCTCTTTCGTCAGAACTCGTTCAGGAATCACCGCGCGACCCGCTTGCGCGTTCCTCCACCTGCAGAGCTGGTAAACGAGCGTCTTCGGCACGTCTTTTATGACGGCGAAACCGCCCGCCATGTCGCCGTAGAGCGTCGCATAGCCGACGCTCATTTCGGATTTATTCCCCGTCGTCAGGACGAGCCAGCCGAATCTATTCGAGAACGCCATGAGGATGTTCCCCCGTATCCTCGCCTGGAGGTTCTCTTCCGTCACGTCGACGCTCGTGGAGGAGAAATGTCTGCCCAGCGCACTGAGATAGCTCTCGAGAATCGACGAAATCGGGACTTCCGTCACGCGGATGCCGAGGTTTGCTCCGAGGTCGTAGACGTCCTCCCTGCTTTCCACCGAGGTATACGGAGACGGCATGAACAGGCCATTCACGTGTTCCGGGCCGAGAGCGTCGACGGCGATCGATGCGACGAGGGAAGAATCGACCCCACCGCTCAATCCGATGACCACGTCACGGAATCCGTTCTTTTTCACGTAGTCCGACGTGCCGAGGACGAGCGCGGCGTGCACTTCTTCGAGAAGCGGTATTTGAGCCTCGCGCGGCGCGGGTCGTTTGGGCAAGGCCGGTCGGCCGGGTCGCTCCGGCCGTGTCTTCTCGATGACGATCTTCTCCGGTGCGATCTTTTTTCCTCTCGCCATCTTCGGTTTCTCCCGTCGTGCCGTATCCCTCTGCCGCACGATATCGTCGAGGACGATGTCCGATACGACGACGTCTTCTTCGAACTGTTTTCCGTGGACAACGACCGTCCCGTCCGGGGCGACGATCAGGCTCCGGCCATCGAAGACGAGTTCATCCTGCCCGCCGACAGTGTTGAGGTACGCGAGCAGGACCTTATTATCGGATGCTCTCTTCGCGAGCATGTCGCGTCTCAGGTTCGCTTTGCTCATGTGGTACGGCGAGGCATTGATGTTGATAATAATGAGCGCGCCCGCGGATGACTGGATGCGCGCCGGTCCCTCTTCATGCCAGATATCTTCGCAGATGGTGACGCCGAACCAGAGGCGTCCGAGACGGTAAACGGGGTACCGGTTTCCGGGGCGAAAGTAGCGGTATTCATCGAATACCCCGTAATTAGGGAGAAGGACTTTGTGGTAGACGTCCACAATCTTCCCTCCGTAGATAACGGCAGCGGCGTTGCGAAGCGTTTCTCTCCTGTCCACGAAGCCGACGACGGCCACCGTGTCCGAGACCTTCCGCCGTATGACTTCCAGTGCGGAAAGATTGTCATCCACGAACCGGGATTTCAAGAGGAGATCCTCGGGTGGGTACCCGGTCACCGCGAGTTCCGGAAAAGCGACGATATCGGCGCGGAGCTCTTCTGCCTTTTTCAGATATTCGGTGATTCTCGCCACATTCCCATCGATATCCCCAACCGTCGGGTTGATCTGAGCGAGAGCGATGCGGAATTCGCGCTGTTGTCTCTTTCCGTGTGACATAACCAACCTCGCGCCCTATTATAGCATTTGCATAAAAAAACAACCAAGGGCTTTTTTCGCCACCAACTCCGGAGGAGTAGAGTATAGTAAGACATGCGAAATGCCCGAGCACTGCAACGTCTCATCTTCGGGTGGATCTGTCTCGCGATCCTGCATCCCGTCGTCGGTATCGCGGACACCGTGCAAACGGCGGATGTGGAGATCGTCTACGAGAAGGGTACGCGTCCGCTTGCGGAAGAAGCGCTCCGCGTGTATCCGGCGGTGAGAGCTGAGATCGAGAGGACGTTCTCCTGGAACGTCGATTTTCGCCCGACGATAACGTTTGTCAGGGATAGGCAAGCGTTCCAAAAAACTGCCGGCAGCGACATCTACGCAGCGTATGCGGTGCCGCAGAGATACCTCATCGTGATCGATGCGGCGAAAGCGACCGCGAGCCCTTTCACCGTGAGGACGACACTCGAGCACGAGATGTGCCACCTCCTCATCCACCGGCACATTACGAAGACGCGTGTGCCCAGGTGGCTCGAAGAGGGAGTGTGCCAGTGGGCAAGCAGAGGGCTTTCGGAGCTGACGCTGACGCAGGGTGAGCGGCGCTTCTCGGAGGCGGTTCTCGCCGATTCACTCATGCGATTCTCGGACCTTTGGGCATTCCCGGAGGACGAGGCGTCGATCGTTCTCGCGTACGAACAGAGCAAGCGTTTGATCGAGTACATCAGCTCCCGCTATGGGAGCGATACGGTCCGACGGATCCTTGACGACATGCGCGAAGGGTACGACGCGGACGCGTCGGTGCAGAAGAATCTTTCACTCAGTCTTTCGGAACTGGAGAGGGACTGGCGTGCCGACCTGAAGAGAAGGCATCCCTGGTACAGATTCGTGAGCGACAATATCTACCTTCTCCTCTTTCTCATCGGGGCGATGATAACGCTCTACGGTTTTCTGCGCTTCGTGAAGAAGAAGAGGGAGTACGTCGATGACGGTCTCGACGATGATGGAATATGACGCGCGTTTCTGCGATAATAATCGCCGAGCGGTGAATACTCCGGCACGAAAGGCAGGGAAGCAATGACGCACGTCATCCTCCGCATTATGATCAATGCGCTCTCCATCGCCATCGCCGTGAAGATCGTGGACGGGATCACCTTCACGGGCGAGTGGTGGCGGATGATCATTGTCGGCGCGGTCTTCGGTGTCGTGAATTCTTTTCTCAAGCCAATCGTGACGCTCTTCACGTTCCCGCTCATCATTCTCACCCTCGGGCTCTTCACCCTCGTTGTCAACACCCTGATGCTCTTGGTGACGGTATCGCTCTCTGAACCGCTGAAGCTCGGCCTCGAGATTCACGGCTTCTGGCCGGCATTCAAAGGGGCGATCATCATTAGTATCGTGAGCATGATTCTGTCGTGGCTCTCCGGTATGGGCAAGACCGTGCACTTCGGTCGTCATCGGTGAAGTCGGGAGACGCGGCGATGGGGTTACGCTATCGGAGGGCGGCAGTGGCGGTGCCGTGTGGACGGTTCGGTCCCGGGGATCGGATGGCATATCCCGGCCTCGCCGGGCGGGAGGTTCGTGAATGAAAAAGGATTTCATCGCCGTCCTCGAGACTGCCGTGCAGCGGCTCGGCGTCACGGAGATCCCACCTATCGAGGTGGAGGTGCCGCCACAAGAGAACTTCGGCGATCTCTCGACGCCGGTAGCGATGGCACTCGCGAGAGTTCTCAGAAAACCGCCGCGCCACGTCGCGGAGACGATCGCCGGTTTTATAGCGGACGAGCCTATCTTCGACCGGGTCGATGTCGCCGGCCCCGGCTTTATCAATGTTGCCTTTGCGGGGGAGTACCTCGTGTCAGAGTTCAAGAAAATAGCGGAGTCGGGCAGCGCGTTTCTCCGGTCGAATATCGGACAGGGCAGGCGAGTACAGGTCGAGTTCGTGAGCGCGAACCCGACGGGACCCCTCCACCTTGGGCATGGCAGAGGTGGTGCCACGGGGAACGCCTTAGCGAATCTCCTGACGGCTGCCGGATACCACGTCGAGCGCGAATATTACATCAATGACGCAGGGCGGCAGATACGCCTCCTCGGGCAGTCGGTCTTCGCGCGGTATCAGCGACTGCTCGGCATCGAATACGGCTTTCCGGATGAGGGATACAGAGGCCAGTATGTCGAGGATATCGCGCGCGACATGATTGCGGAGTTCGACGGGACGTATGTCCAGAAAGCCTTCGACGAGGTCGCGGACTTCTTTATCGACTATTCGTACAAAAAAATCCTGTCGAGTATCAGGGATGATCTGCGGGATTTCGGCATCTCTTTTGACTCATGGCAGAGCGAACGGGAGATGTTCGATTGCGGAGAGGTCGGGCGGGCGATCGAAGATTTGCGAGCGAAGGGGTTCATCTACGAAAAAGAGGATGCGACGTGGTTTCGGGCGTCCGCGTTCGGCGACGACAAGGACAGGGTCATCATAAAAAAGGATGGCGAATACACGTATTTCACATCCGACATTGCGTATCACAGGAAGAAGATCGAAAAGAACTACGATGAAATCATCGACATTTGGGGAGCCGACCATCATGGCTACATTCCGAGGATCCAGGCGGTCATCCAGGCGCTCGGGTACCCGAAAGAGAAATTGAAGATTCTGCTCGTTCAAATGGTGACGCTCCTGAGGGGAGGCAAGCCCGTGCAGATGTCGAAGAGAGCTGGCGAATTCGTGACGCTGCGGGAAGTGATGGAGGAGGTCGGTGCGGATACGACGAAGTTTATTTTTCTCACGCGGCGGCCCGACAGCCATCTCGAGTTCGATCTCGAGGTCGCGAAAGCCCAGTCCGCAGAAAACCCGGTGTTTTACGTGCAGTACGCCCACGCCCGGATTACGAGCATCTTTTCCCACGCGCGGGAAAAGGGGATCGAAAGGGATGCGCTCGCACACGCGGACGTACGCCTGCTGTCGCACCATGACGAACTGAGGATCATGAAAAAACTGCTCACCTACCCGATGGTGTTCGAAGGCGCGGTGAAGACTCACGAGCCGCACCGCATTACGTTCTACGTGCAGGAACTCTCGGGCATGTTTCACCAGTATTACAACAAATGCCGAATCGTCACCGAGGAGAGGGGGCCGACGCTTGCGCGGCTTGCACTCTGCGAAGGCGTCAGGACGGTTCTCAGAGACGGCCTCGAGATTCTCGGTATCACCGCCCCCGAACGAATGTGAGGGGATCGTCCGAGCCGAGCCTGCGGTGTGGACGGCGCTTTCGTGCGTTTTTTTTCGCGTGGCCGCGCGTGCCGGATGACCGTGCACCACTCGGCGTGGGTATCGGTTCGGCGTCGCCCGGTATCGCGCGGAATTGACAACGTCCGTGCGGTACTGGTATAAATGAGGACCCCATGATTCCGAAGACGAAGAAGATCTGGATGGACGGAACGTTCGTGGACTGGGATCAGGCGACAGTCCATGTCCTGACCCACTCTCTCCACTACGGCCTCGGCGTTTTCGAGGGAATCCGTTGTTACAACACAAAGAGCGGTCCGGCCATTTTCAGGCTCGGAGAGCACATCGATCGCCTCTTCAGTTCCGCGCACATTTTTCTTATCGATATTCCCTATACGAAGAGCGAAATCACCCGCGCGGTGATCGAAACCGTGCGGGTGAATAAGATGAGGGAGTGCTACATCCGTCCCCTCGTCTACATTGGCTACGGATCAATGGGGCTCTACCCAAAGGACAATCCCGTGAGCGTTTCGATTGCCGTGTGGTCGTGGGGCGCCTATCTCGGCGACGACGGAATCACGCAGGGGATTCGCGTCAAGACGTCGTCCTTTATCAGGAATCACGTGAATGCGAGCATGACGCGGGGAAAGGTCTGCGGCTATTATGTGAATTCGCAGCTCGCAAAGAAGGAGGCGATCTCCTGCGGGTACGACGAAGCCCTCTTGCTCGACACGGAAGGGTACGTGTCGGAGGGAAGCGGCGAGAATGTGTTCATGGTCAGGAACGGCATGCTGAAGACGACACCCTTGACCTCCATTCTGGAGGGCATCACCCGCAATAGCGTTATCACGATCGCGCGCGACAAGAAGATTCCCGTGGTAGAAGAGCGATTCACGCGCGACGAACTCTACATAGCGGATGAGGCGTTCTTCACGGGAACAGCGGCAGAGGTGACGCCGATCCGCGAACTCGACGGGCGGAGGATTGGCGACGGAAAGCCCGGGCCGGTGACGAAGGACATCCAGAGAATTTTTTTCGATATCGTGAAGGGGAAAAACAGGAAATACGCTTCCTGGTTGACAAAAGTCTGAAAGAAGGGGTATCGGAGCGTTCCTCTACCCCCTCGTTCCTACTTCTTTTCCTCGGCAGGCATCGGTGCCGGTTCTTCCTTTTTGGGCTCGGGTGCGGCTTCCGGCTTCGCCGGTTCTTCAGGAGCTTTCATGTGACACTTCCCACAGTCGGCTTCCGCACTCTGCGAGAAGGCTCGCTTGCCGTCGTGGCATATGCCACAGTACTCGGCTTTGTCGTGATCTTCCTTCGTCATCTTGAAGGAACCCTTTTTCATCCCGAAGGGCTTCGGATGACAGTCATTGCACTTCATGCCTTGTTTGGCTCCGTGCGTGTCGCCATTGAAGACGACCTTCCCCGCGTCGCCGCCCACGTACTCGACTGATTTTCCGGGACCGACCGCGAAGGCGGTACCGATCAGGAATATGGCAACGAAAAGGCTGGTGATCATCGTGAGCTTCTTCATCACTTCTCACCTCCTTTCAAAAAAAATAACCTGCTCGGCAGGCATCTCATCGTTATTATGCCACCCCGAATCTCTTCTTTGCAAAGGTTTCTTTCCCTTTGGCGACACTGCTGTCCAAACGATTTCATAGCATAGCCGGACGCCGGGCGAACACTGCGACGACACCGCGTGCGATTAGTCCATGCCTGGTTTCAGCATGAGGCGTGTGCATCGAAGTCACCCGACGAATCGTGGTGCAGGAGAGGTGTTCAGCCATGCCGGTTCTCTTACTCTGGACACGCGTGACGGGGCTCAATTCCTTGAATTATGGGGGGGGTTAAGGTAATATTAAACGGACGATGGAGAAGACAATCCGCAAAGCGATATTGCCGGCGGGTGGGCTCGGAACGCGGTTTCTGCCAGCCACGAAGGCCTCGCCGAAGGAGATGTTGCCGATCGTCGACAAACCCATGATTCAGTATGCCGTGGAAGAGGCGTACGCGTGCGGCATCGAAGAGTTCGTCATCATCACGGGGAAGCATAAGAGGGCGATCGAGGATCACTTCGACACGGCGTTCAAGCTCGAAGAGAGCCTCAAGAAATCCGGCAAGAGCGGCCTCCTCGAGGAAATCAACCGCTTGAACCGGTTTCACTTCGCCTACATCCGGCAGCGGGAGGCGCTCGGGCTCGGGCACGCGCTCGCCTGCGCCGCTCCGTTTGTCAAGGACGAGCCCTTCGCGGTCCTCCTCAGCGACGACATCATCGAGCCGGGAGACCGGCTGCTCGGTGCAATGATGGACCTGTACCAGGAACTCGGCGCTCCCATTCTCGCGCTCGAGCGCGTCCCGAGATCGGAAATTCAGCGCTACGGGGTGGTCAGCGGTGAGGAAGGGCCTCGCGGAGTCGTGCGGATCACCGGTCTCGTCGAGAAGCCCTCCCCGGAGGACGCGCCGTCGGACATGGCAATAATCGGGAGGTACATTCTCACGCCCGACATCTTCCCGGAACTCGAGCGGGTTAAGCCGGGGAAGGGCGGAGAGATTCAGCTCACTGACGCGCTGTCGGGCTTGCTGGAGAAGCGTCCGATATTCGGTTACATATTCACCGGCAAACGCTACGACGCAGGAGATAAGGTCGGATACCTGAAAGCCACCGTCGCTCTCGCCCTGAGGAATGAACAGGTCTCGGAGCAGTTCAGCGCGTACCTGCTCGACGTCGCGGGACGTCTGAAAAAACAATAGAGGGGTCAACATGGCGAATGTGACAGATGAGGAACAGAAAGTAGAGAAAGAGATCGTGATCCCCGACACCCTGCCGGTCTTGCCGGTGAGGGATATCGTCGTGTTTCCGTACATGATTCTTCCCCTCTTCGTGGGAAGGGAGATGTCGATTAAAGCGATCGAACATTCCCTGAATACGCACAGGCTGGTGCTCTTGCTCACGCAGAAAGATCTCTCGATCGAGAATCCGAACCCCGAGGATCTCTTCTCGACGGGAACGATCGTGCTCATCATGAGGATGCTCAAACTCCCTGATGGGAGGGTGAAAATCCTCGTGCAAGGGCTGTCCAAGGCGCGTGCGGTGAGCTACTCCCAGACGGAGCCGTTCTTCACGGCAAACATCGAGCGTATCAAAGAGCAGAGGTACGAGAAATTAACGATCGAGGATGAAGCGCTCTTGCGGAACGTGAAGGCCCAACTCGAGAAGGTCGTGTCCCTTGGCAAGTCGATCCTCCCGGATGTCATGGGGGTGATCGAGAACATCGAGGACCCCGGACGGCTCGCTGACCTGGTGGCATCGAATATCGGATTGAAGACGGATCAGTCGCAGGAGGTCCTGGAGATTATCGATCCCATCCAGCGGCTGAAGCGCGTGAGCGAACTCCTTGCCCGCGAGATCGAACTCCTCACCGTCCAGCAGAAGATCCAATCGGAGGCGAGGGGCGAGATAGACAAGACACAGCGCGAGTATTTCCTGAGGGAGCAACTCAAAGCGATCCAGAAGGAACTCGGGGATATCGACGAGCGCGCTGAAGAGATCAAGGAATTCCGGAAGAAGATCGAAGAAGCGAAGATGCCGGAGAAAGTGATGAAGGAAGCGGAGAAGCAGTTGAAACGTCTCGAAAAGATGCATCCCGACAGCGCGGAGGCCGCGACGGTGCGAACGTACCTCGACTGGCTCGTCGAGCTGCCGTGGGCCAGGTCCACCACCGACAACCTCGATATCAAGGCCGCGGAAAAGGTGCTGAACGAAGATCACTACGATCTGGAAAAGGTCAAGGAACGCATTCTCGAGTACCTGAGCGTGAGAAAGCTGAAGGACAAGATGAAAGGTCCGATTCTCTGTTTCATCGGTCCACCGGGCGTGGGAAAGACGTCGCTCGGCAAATCGATCGCCCGCGCGCTCGGAAGGGAATTCGTGAGGATGTCGCTCGGCGGGGTGAGGGATGAGGCGGAGATACGGGGACACAGGAGAACGTACGTCGGCGCGCTTCCCGGGAGGATCATCCAGGGAATCAAGACCGCCGGGACGAACAACCCCGTATTCATGCTCGACGAGATCGACAAGATAGGGATGGATTTCAGAGGCGATCCGTCGTCGGCCCTTCTCGAAGTGCTCGATCCCGAGCAGAACTTCGCTTTTACGGATCATTACCTCGCGGTGCCTTTCGATCTGTCGAATGTTATGTTCATCACGACCGGAAATCTGGCGGATACGATACCCGGGCCTCTCCGGGATAGGATGGAGGTCATTTATCTGTCGGGGTACACGACAGAGGAGAAGCGAGGTATCGCGCGAAACTATCTCATCCCCAAGCAGCTCCAGGAGCATGGCATCAGCGACAAAGTACTGAAGATCACCGATCCCGGTCTCCGGACCCTCATCGCGCAGTACACGCGGGAAGCGGGCGTGCGAAACCTCGAGCGCGAGATCGCCCACCTCTGCAGAAAAGTCGCGAAAAAGATCGCGGAAGGAAAGGAGAAGGTGTTCGTCATCACGGCGCAGAATATCCATAGATATCTCGGCGTACCTAAATACCTGCCGGAAGAGGAGATCGAAAGAGACGAAGTCGGCGTTGCGACGGGGCTCGCGTGGACCGAGACCGGCGGGGATATTATCTATGTCGAGGCGACGACGATGAAGGGGAAGGGGAATCTCACGCTGACCGGCCAGCTCGGTGACGTCATGAAAGAGTCTGCGCAGGCCGCGCTCAGTTACGTGCGGTCGAAAGCGAAGAATCTCAATATCAAGGACGAACTCTTGTCGAAATCCGATCTCCACATCCATGTGCCTGCGGGAGCGATTCCGAAGGACGGTCCTTCTGCGGGCATTACGATGGCGACCGCAATCGCCTCAGCCCTGACCGGTATCCCGGTGAACAAGAGCGTTGCCATGACCGGGGAAGTGACGTTGCGCGGGCGGGTACTGCCCATCGGGGGACTGAAGGAAAAGACGCTCGCGGCGAAGCGAATGGGCATCAAAACGATCATTATCCCGAAGAGAAACAACAAGGATCTCGAGGATATCCCGAAGTATATCAAGAAGGATATGGAGTTTGTCTTCGCGGAAACGATGGACGACGTGCTCGCCGTTTCCCTGAAGAAGCCGAGAAATGCGAAGCGGGGCCGCGGACCGAAGAGGGAAAGGCCCGCGGGGAAGAAGAGTCGGTAGTTTCTTGAGAGCGAGGAGAAGACGCGGTAGCGGCGCTTGCCTGAGCGAACTCGCTCTCGTCAACGATATTCGCCGTCTCTTTGTCGGCAAACGACCGGAAATTCTGGTCGGCATCGGGGACGATGCCGCGGTCATCGCTCCGAAGGGGCGGCATCTTCTCGCGACGACCGACATGATGGTCGAAGGGATACACTTCGACCTTCGTTTTGCGACCGCCTTCCAAATCGGCTTCAAGCTCATTTCGGTGAACGTGAGCGATATCTACGCGATGGGCGGGGAGCCTCGCTATGCGCTTTTGAACGTGGCGGTGGCGAACCGAACGTCTCCTGCGTTTGTTTCCGAATTCCTGAACGGTGTGCGAAAGGCGCTCGCTCGTTACGGTGCGGATCTCGTCGGAGGTGATATATCCGCTTCGCGGCGTGGAATGGCCTTCTCCGCAACGCTCCTCGGTGTCGCTCGGCGGATCGTCTGTCGCTCCGGAGCCCGGGTTGGCGACGGGGTATACGTGACCGGCACGCTCGGAGATTCCGCCTGTGGCCTGGAGATTTTAAAGATGGTGAAACGAACGATACCGATGACCGTCGCGCCGTCTCGTTCGCGGCTCGATACGCTGCCGGAGAAGGTGCCCGTGCTGAGGAAGCTCGCTCGCCGGAGCAAAGACGCGTGGCATATTATCGAGCCGCTTCTGAGGCGGCACTTGCTGCCGGAAGCGCGACACCACGGATCGATCGCTCGTTACGCTTCCGCTATGATCGACGTGAGTGACGGTCTCCTCGTGGATCTCACGAGGCTCTGCGATGAGAGCGGTGTCGGTGCCCGGATTTACGAGGATAAAGTGCCGGTTTCCCCTGCCTGCCGGGAAGCGGCCGACGCCCTCGGGGTCGATTACCGCGCGTTCTCTCTGAAGGGTGGCGAAGACTACGAACTCCTCTTCACCGCCCCGAAGGGGAAGAACGTTAGCGCGACCTGTATCGGGGAAGTGACCGGGAGGGAGAGGACTATCGTGACCGCATCTGGGACCGAACGGGAATTTTCGGCCGAGGGGTATCTGCACTTTCGATGAACAAGTATCAGAAGATCGCTCTCCTCGTCGGTGCTATCGTTCTCATCCTCATATTTGGCAAGACCGTGACCCAGATCGGATTGAGGACGATGGGCGCGCTCGGCGCACTTCTCTGGAAGATTATCGTCATCATCGTCGCCGTTGCACTCGTCGTTTCTTTCCTGAAAAAGAAAATGAGACAGTAGCGAACTGCGCCGCGAGTATCTTTTTGCACGGTATCCTGCGTATTCGAACTGCAAGAAGTGATTGGCGGTTTGTCTGGATGGAAAGAGCGGAGCCTGCCCGGAGAAAAAGTATCCAGTGCGGGGGCGCCGTTCCGTTATCCGCCAGCGGCATCGCGATAGTGCGCTGCACAATGCCGTCCGTCCGCCGCACGATGCGGCAACGAAACAAGCTCTCGTCGCGCAACGGTACCGCTGGAACGAATGGTTCGGCGCAGGAGGCGGAGAAGCCGCTCGTCGCTATGTGCCGTAGGGCGCCGATATCTCTCCGAGCGCCCACGCAACGTTCCGCCTGACGCGTGAATCTTCGTCCCGGAGTGCGGCGATAAGAGGTTCGATCGCCCGCGTGTCCTTGATCTTCCCCAGAGCGGCTACCACGTTAAGCCGGAAGTAGGTGTTATTGTCTTTGAGCGCGTCGATGAGGAGGTCGACGGACGGGGAGCCGATCTTGCCGAGAGCCCACACGGCGTTCTCTCTTACCCTTGGGTCTTCGTCCCTCAGTGCGGCGATGAGGGGTTCGATCGCCCGCGTATCTTTGATTTTTCCGAGTATCTCGATGATATGTTCTCTGACGGATGCGTCCCCGTCTTTCAGATTCGCGATGAGTGACTCCACGGCCGGAGAGCCGATCTTGCCGAGGGCCCAGACGGCGTTCTCCCGCACCTGCGGGTTGTCGTCTTTGAGGTTTTCGATGAGCGGAGCGACGGCCGGAGAGCCGATCTTGCCGAGGGCCCAGACGGCGTTCTCCTGGACCCGGGGGTCCTCGCTTTTGAGGTTTTCGATGAGCGGAGCGACGGCCGGAGAGCCGATCTTGCCGAGGGCCCAGACGGCGTTCTCCCGCATCCGGGGGTCCTCTTCTCGAAGAGCCGCGATCAGAGGCTCGACCGCTTTCGGATTCTTGATCTTGCCGAGTGTCTCGGCGGCTTTGTATCGAATGTTCGCGTCTTCGTGGCTCAGGGCCCGGATAAGTGGTTCGACGGCGAGGTCCCCCATTCTCCAGAGTGCTGCGACGGCATTTTCCCTCACGCGAGGATTCTCGTCCTTGAACGAATTGATCAGTGCGGGAATGGCGCTCGGATCCTTGATTTCGCCGAGAGCGCGTATCGCTGATTCCCGGACTCTCATATCGCCGACCTTGAGGGCGGCGATAAGGGGTTCGACCGCCGCGACTCCGATTTCCATGAGCGCCCATACGACGTGTTCTCTGAACCGCGCGTCTTCGTCTTTCAGTGTAGAGATGAGCGGCGCAATCGAAGCGACCCCTATTTCCCGAAGGGAGAAGACGGCGTTCTCGCGAACCCTCGAATCCTCGTCTTTCAGCGCGCCGATGAGCGGGTCGATCGCGCGCTGATCCTTTATTTCGCCGAGCGTTTCCGCCGCGTGGCACCGTATCTGCGGGTTCGCATGCTTGAGGGACTCGATGAGGCGCTCGACCGCAGGTTCGCCTATTTCGCTGAGAGCCCACACCGCGCTTTCACGCACCCGGGCGTCTTCGTCTCTGAAGGCGGAAACGAGCGGCTCGATCGCCGGGACACCGATTTCCCCGAGCGCCCATATCGCGTTCCACCTCACATCCGAGTCGTTGTCTTTCAGCGCAGCGATGAGCGGCTCGATCGCCCGAATGTCCTTGATCTTTCCCAGGGCTTCGACAGCATTTTGCCTGACTTCGGGGTCAGGGTCTCTCGAAGCCGCTATCAAAGGTTCTACCGCTCTTTCGTCTTTCACTCGTATCGGTCTCATCGTTTCTCCTTTTCGTTCATTCGGCGGATATGACCGCGCATTCTCCCATACTCGCTCCACGGGGATGATCTCTGCGGAGAGAAGGGATGCACGATCACACGCGCAAGGCGTTTGCGTGATTATCATTTATTATGAACGGTGACCGTCACTGTTTGTCAATCCCGAATGGTCGGCGAGGGGGTCAGGAAAGCTTCACTGAAATCTCATGCCCTTCGATCTCTTCTACTTAGAGGGGAACGCCTTCAGAAAGTGCAGGCCGCGGAGCGCCTCCTTCATCTTCACATAGGTTGCGTCCACCCCCAAATACTCCACACGGACCGTGCATATTCCGAGGGAGAGCATGTCGAGAACCCGCGCCGCCGCGTATGAGAGATCGAGATCCCTCACGGTTTCGAACGGCCCGCGATCGTTCACGACGCAGAATGTCGTCTTGTTGTTGACCATATTGGTGATTCTCAGCAAAGTGCCGAACGGGAAGGTCCTGTGAGCGCACGTAAAATGGTGCATGTCGAAGACCTCTCCCGAGGCCGTCGTTTTCCCGTGGAACTGGTGGCCGTACCACGACGCGAGTGCATAGTAAATCTGACCGTAAAAAGGGACATCCATCCCCGCGTTCGCGAAAACCGGAACGACCAGAGACGTCAGAAGGATGACGATGATGACTATTCTCCGCATGGTTTCCATTTCTCTCTGAACACCGCTGAATGACGTCGCGGTTATACTGAAGTGCTTTTTCCCCCGTCCAACTCTACCAAATCATAAGAAGAGGACTGTTGTCAATAAAAAAATAGTAATAGATCGATTATACTATGTTATAGATTCGTCTCGTGCAGGCTACGATGGGAGCGGTTGGAATAAGCGAGAAAATTCAGAAGATTCTCACGCAGACGGGAATCGTCATCAACGGTCCGAATCCCTGGGATATCCAGGTGCGGCACGATCGCTTCTTCCAGAGGGTACTCAGAGAAGGCAGCATCGGTCTCGGCGAGTCATACATGGACGGCTGGTGGGAGTGCGATCGTCTCGATGAATTCTTCTGCAGGATCATGCCGTTCAAACCGGAAGACGCTGTGAAGAGAAACCCTGCGCTCCGGCTCGAACTCCTCAAGGCCCTCGTCGGCAAACGCGCATCAGGCAGGAGGGCGTTCACCGTCGGTGAAAAGCACTACGACCTGGGCAACGAACTCTTCGCGAGGATGTTGGACAGGAACATGATGTACAGTTGCGGGTACTGGAAGGGCGCGGCGACACTCGACGAAGCGCAGCTCGCGAAGATGGATCTCATATGCCGGAAGATCGGCCTTCGGCCGGGGGACCGCATTCTCGATATCGGCTGCGGCTGGGGCGGATTCCCCCGGTACGCCGCAGAGCGTTACGGAGCGTCCGTGATGGGGATTACCGTCTCGCAAAAGCAGGTGGCATTCGCACGGGAATTGTGCGCAGGGTTGCCCGTCGAAATCAGGTACCAGGACTATCGGGAGGTATCCGGGACGTTCGACCACGTCGTTTCCATCGGCATGTTCGAACACGTGTGCTACGAGCACTACAGGACGTACATGAGCATCGTGCACAGATGCTTGAAGGATGGCGGACTCTTTTTGCTCCATACCATTGGGAGCAACGAGTCGAAGGTGACGGTCGATCCATGGTTCGGCAAGTACATTTTCCCGAATTCGATGATTCCTTCCATGAAACAGATCAGCGAATCGGTCGAGGGGCTCTTCGTCGTCGAAGACTGGCACAACATCGGACCCCACTACGATCCGACCCTCATGGCATGGTTCCGGAATTTCGATGCTGCGTGGGATGAACTCCGCGGGCTCTACGACGACCGCTTCTATCGAATGTGGAAGTACTACCTCCTCAGCTCGGCGGGGACGTTCCGTGCCCGCTGTCTGCAGGTCTGGCAGATCGTCCTTTCGAAGGGCGGCATCCCGGGAGGGTATCTCTCCATCCGTTGAGGATCGATGACGATCCGCACGGACGTTCGACGGTCTGTCAGGGTCTGTCCTGCGGCGAAAATGTCGTCGTGGGAAGAGGACGGTTCATCGTCTGGAATCGATGAGAATGCTCACCGGCCCGTCGTTGACGAGACGTATCCTCATGGTGGCGCCGAATTCTCCGGTACGTACCCGTATTCCCATCGCCCTGAGCCCTTCCACGAATTGTTCGTAGAGCACCTTCGCTCTCGAGGGATCTTCGGCGGAATCGAATGAGGGGCGGTTTCCCTTGCGGCAATCGGCGGCGAGCGTGAACTGAGAGACCACCAATATCTCGCCGTCGGCATCCTGAACCGATCGGTTCATCTTCCGCTCCATGTCTTCGAAAATTCGCAGGTGAGCGATTTTCTTTGCGAGATACGCGAGGTCACGATCGGTGTCACCTCTCTCGACGCCGAGAAACACGAGCAGACCCCTGCCTATTCGGGAGAATGTTGTGCCGCCGATTTCAACTTCTGCTTCGGAAACCCTTTGTATTAAGGCTTTCATACTATGAAAAGGGATCAAGGATTCACGGGGTCAAGTGATTCAATTATTGACGCGAACCTGTGAACCCTCGGGCCCTGTTCTTTCAATACCACATCATTGCTTCGAAATCGGGTGTCGGAACCGTAATCGAAACGTGACCCCTGAAAGGGCAGCGCTCCACCTCCTCGCCGTCTTTTGCGAGGCAGACGGAAAAACAGATTTCGTCCCGCTCCCGGGCACCGAGAAGCTCGAACGGAATTCGTGCTTCCAGGATATTGTCGGCTGCAACGTCGGGAAGGTCCTGGAGCGTTTGCCACCCGCTTTCGGTTCTCCTCAGGATCCGTGCGTGCAGGGAGGGACGGAAGGAGATGACGATCCGCTTGACCGACGGCTTCGTGAAATCGATCGAGACGCTCATATCCTCCGCAAATTCCCGAAGCGGCACGGTGGCGTCGACCCTCAGGAAGAGCGACTCCTTGTTGAATCCGTAATAGAGCGTCGAGAGGACACTCTCGGCCTTGTGCATGCTGCCGCCTGCCTTGCGAATGTCGATGGAGGCGGCCTGGTACCATTCGTAGTAGCTCGTCACGATGCCGTCGATTTTCGGATCGATGAAGCCGCGGATGGTCACCGAGGGGGTGATACTCCGGTCTTCACGGAGGACCGGGCTGAAGAGATGGGGCGGGATCTCCTTGCCGATCTCGCGGTATACCTTCATGAGGTGGAGACGGAAGAGCTCGTCGAAATCTTTCTGGTTTTCGGTCGAATGCTCGTCGCCGTACCACCAGTTCCAGTCGCTCCCCTCCGCGATGTACAGCGCTTTCCACGCGCGCGAAAGATCATCGTTCGGGTGCGTTGCCTGGAACCGGGCGAGGTCTCCCCGCGTCTCAGCAAGGTAATCCCAGGCGGTGTTGTCTTCTTCGTGTCCGATCCAGACGGCGAAATTCGCGTAGATCCACGAGCCCGCGTGGATCCTCGGAAGGGGGCTCCCGGGGTAGCCGCTCCCGAGAAAATCCGATACGGTGACCGTTTTCAGGCGATGTTCCTTGGAGATCCCTTCGTAGAGGAAGCGGAGAAAGTCGTGGCCGTCATTCGCATAGTATTCCCACGCGTTTTCTCCGTCGAGGATGATCGATACGAGATACGGCCGGTCTCCGGGCACGGACCGCCATATGTGGAGGAGCTTTGCGATGAGATCTTCAGCGGCTTTCCGGGAGTCCCACCGTGCGTACTCGAAACCAATGAGATCGGAGAGGGCGTGGTCCCTGAACACGATGGACACACCCTCGAACTGATGGGGGCTGTAGAGGGAACGGCTGTCGATGACATTCCGCGACGCATCTCTGAGGGGTTTCCCGAGAGAAATGGACAGGATGTCTTCATCCGTCGCGATCCAGCGTATTCCTTCGCCGGCAATGATGCGGAGGACTTCTTCGCTGACGGACCCCTCGGATGGCCACAGGCCGGCAGGCCTCTGTCCGAACACCTGTTCGAAGTATTCGATCCCCATCCTGATCTGGCGCTGCGCATCTTCCGGGTGCGCAAATCTCTTTTTCGGAAGACGTATGTCGGGCAGTGCGATCTTCGCGACATTCGTATCGCACAGGAGCGGAAGGATCGGGTGGTAAAAAGGCGAGACGGAGAGCTCGATGCGACCCTCCGCGGCCATTTCGCGGTAGCGCGGAATGATTCTCCTGAGCAACTCGAGCTGCTTTTCGAGGAGGAGAGTTTTTTCTTCCTCGGTGAACTCCCGCCCCTTGCGCACCAGCTCATCGAGCAGAGGATCTTTTTTCCGGTGCGCAGGATCTACCCAGCAGAGGTTGAAGAGGACCTGGAGATCGAGGAACTCCTGCACGCTGAAGTACGTCGCCATCCGTTTGAGCTCGCTCGAGATAAGGCGAAATCCCCGCTTTCTCAGCAGTTCGTAGTATCTCGGAAAGGGTTTGATCATGTGATCCCAGTTCGCGAGGAAGAAGTTCTGGAGGATGAACATGCGTTCCTGGATATCCAGATCGGAAGCCCTTTTGAGAGAGACGACGAGATACTGATCCCGCGCCTGGTGATCCGAATAGTCGATGATCTGTTCGAGGAGAGAAGGGGTGAAGTTGAACGTCTGCTTCACGTCCGGAAAATCCGAGAGAATGTCGACCATATCCAGGTAGTCTTTTGTCCCGTGGAGACGAACCCAGGGGAGACGGTAGAGACCCGTGAAGGGGTCTTTATAATACGGCTGGTGCATGTGCCAGAGGAAGGAAATGTAGAGGGGCCTATCGGTCATACTGGAAGACGTATTCATCCGGCTTCGCCAGTCCGTAATCCTCCCGCGCGTGTTTCTCCTTCAAAAAGGAGTCTTCCTTGAGAGACTTCAATTGGGCTCTGAGTCTCGCGTTGTCCTGTTCGATGTCCCGGATTTCCTTCACGAGACGCGCTTCCGTTTTGCGCAGTTCGCGATACCGCATGTACCCCATATTGCCGAAGATCATGGTGATGATGACAGACATGATGGTCAGCAGCATGACGGTCAGAAAGATCAGGCGGCGTCTCCGCAACTCCGCGCACACCTGTTTTCGTAAGAAGTGACCGTGCAGTGCCATGGTTCACATTATAGAATACTTTTGCATCCCCGTGTACGTTCTTTTGACCGAGAGGGAAGGCGAGATACTGGCGGATCGGTCGGAGGACCGGGGAGGCTCACGTTCCGCGGGCATGAATCGCTTCCCCGTGCACGGCGGCTGCGGCCTCCTGGATCACCTCCGCCAGCGTCGGGTGTGCGTGCAGCGAACGGGCAACGTCCCTCGCCGTGAGACCGCGTGATAGCGCAAGGACACCCTCGTGGATGAGGTCCGACGCGTGCGGCCCGATGATGTGCATGCCGAGAATGCGATCCGTTGTTGCGTCGGCGATTATTTTCACGATTCCCTCAATGTCGCCCAAGACGTGCGACCGCGCGAGTGAGCGGAAGGCAAAATGGCCCGAGCGGACGGAGCGCCCAGTCGCGGCCGCGTCCTGCTCCCTGAGACCGACCGATGCGATTTCCGGCGTGGTGAATATTGCGGAAGGGACCGCGGTATAATCGACGCGCTCATCGCCTCCCATACAATTCACTGCGGCGACGATCCCTTGAGCGGACGCGACGTGTGCGAGCAAGTGACCGCCTGTGACGTCGCCGACGGCGTACACGGAAGGAATCGTCGTTTCCATGCGGTCGTCGACGACAATCTCACCGAAGGAGCCCGTGCGCACCCCGACCGTCTCCAGACCGATGCGTTCGCTGTTGAACGTCCTGCCGGCCGAGACGAGGACCTTCTCCCCTTCCACCTCGTTTCCGTTCGTCAAGAGGATCCGTACCCTGTCATCGGTGAAGAGTGCCTGATCGACCGTGACGCCGGTGAGGATGCGTACCCCTCTCTTTTTCATTTCCCGCTCGAAGAGGTCGGATATCTCGATGTCCTCTGTGGGGAGGGCCCTCGGCAATTTTTCGATCACGGTCACCCGCGATCCGAACTGCGAAAAAATGCTCGCGAACTCGCACCCGCTCACGCCGGCGCCGATGATCACGAGGCTCCGGGGGGGGTCGTGCAGATCGAAGACATCGTCCGTCGAGAGGATCCGTCGGCGATCGAACGGAAGGCCGGGAAGCTCGTACGGTCTGGATCCTGTTGCGATGATGATACGGTCGGCTCGGACTGTTTCCCTCGGGGCGTCGGCGGAGGAGACCGCTATTTCTGTCGGCGAAAGGAGTTCGCCGCGTCCTCTCTTAAAAACGATGCCGCGCATTTTGAAGAGAGAGAGGATCCCTTTCGCCTGGAGGGTCACGATTCTCTGTTTCCGTTCGAGTATTCGCGTGAAATCGAGAGAAACCGTCCCGGTCAGCTCGATACCGTAATCACGGACTCTCGCGAGTTTCGTCAATAACTCTGCAGACGTGGCGAGGACTTTTGTTGGGATGCATCCCCAATTGAGGCAGGTTCCTCCGACGAGGCTTTCTTCAACGACGGTGACGTGGGCGCCTAACTGTGCGGCTTTGATCGCGGCGACGTATCCCCCCGGACCAGAACCGAGTATGGCCACCTTCATTTCGCTTCTTCTTCGACATACTTTGCGTACTCGGATGCGTCCATGAGGTCGTCGAGCTCAGATGCATCGTCGAGCTCGATGACAGCGATCCATCCCTTGCCATAGGGGTCGTCATTGATTATTTCAGGCGATTCAGCGAGGTCGTCGTTGACCTGTACTATTCGCCCGCTCACCGGGGCAATGATCGAAGACGTTGCTTTCGTCGATTCTATCTCTCCGATCTCGCTGTTCGCTTCCGTCTCGGTGTCGACTTCTGGAAGATCAATGTACACGATATCGCCGAGAGCATCCTGTGCGTAGTTCGTGATGCCGATCGTCGCTTTCTTGCCCGATGTTCTGACCCAGGTATGCTCTTTGTGGTACTTCAGGTCGTCCGGATCCATTCACACCTCCTTCACGAGAGTTCTGTCCTGATTTCTTATCACAGGCTTTTCTCCTTTGTCAAGGAAAGTCCGCGTCGCTTGACACTTTTCAAAGCCACTTCTTATAATGGAATACTTTTGCTCTCGTTCCTTCAAAAATGAGGATACTCATTCCTGACATACCGAAAGAAGGCATCGATGTCGAGGTCGAGGAATCGCTCCCCTCGGACGATGCGCCTTCGTTCGTGAAAGGGCAACTGAGAGTCGAAAAGGTGGAGAGCGAGGTCATGGTGCGGGGCAGTCTGACGGCGGACATCGACCTGACGTGCAGCCGGTGCCTGAAAGTCTTCGTCATGACCATGGTGATCCCTGTCGATGTCGCGTATCATCCTCTTTCGGATCTTCCGGGGGATGAAAATCATGAGATTACGGCTGATGAACTCGACCTCGATTACTATGCCGACGATGAGCTGGATATCGATAGATTGCTCAGCGAGCAGGTGTCGCTGAATATCCCGATGAAGCCGCTCTGCAGCGAGGCGTGCAAAGGTCTTTGCGCGCGATGCGGTGCGGATCTGAACGTGGGGACGTGCGCGTGCGCGCTCGACGCCCTTGATCCGCGATTTCGGGAACTCAAAAAATTTCTTGAAGGAGGGAAAGGCTGAGACATGGCAAATCCGACACATCGACATACACGGTCGCGGCGTGACAAGAGGAGAGCGCACTGGAAAGGAACGTTACCGAATCTGAGTCTCTGTCCTGACTGTCACGAGTTGAGGCTGCCCTTTAAAGTCTGCCCGCAGTGCGGCTCCTACAACGGCCGCAGAGTGCTCACCGTCGTCGAAAAAGAAGAATGAGAATTGCCCTTGACGCAATGGGGGGGGACTACGCCCCCGCAGTGACGATCGAGGGCGCAGTCGAGACAGTCAACGCGTGTGAGGATATCGATATTATTCTCGTCGGCGACGAGCCGACGATAACGAGAGAGCTCGACAGCAGAAAATTCCCCGCAAACCGTATCACGATAAAGCACGCGTCGCAGGTCGTCCGTATGGACGAGCCGACGGCGTCGGCGATACGGAAGAAGAGGGACTCTTCCATACGGCGTGGACTGGAGCTCGTGAAGGCGAACGAGGCGGACGGGTTCGTCAGCGCCGGACATTCCGGAGTCATCATGGGGACCGCCCTCCTCGTCCTCGGCGTGTCCGAGGTTGTCGACAGGCCGGCTATCGCGGCGATCATGCCCACGCTCCAATTCCCGTTTGTCCTCATCGATGCGGGGGCGAACCTTTCGTGCAAGCCGGGCAATCTCCTCCAGTTTGCTCTGATGGGGAGCACCTACTGCCGCTACATTCTCGGCCGTGAGGAGCCGCGCGTCGCGCTGATCAGCACGGGGGAGGAAGACACAAAGGGGAATGAACTTATCAGGGAGACGTTCAAGTTGCTGAAAGAGTCGGCAGTGAATTTCATCGGTAACGTGGACGGGAAGGATATTTTTACGGGTGCAGCGGACGTGCTCGTCTGCGACGGCTTCATCGGTAACGTCATTCTGAAGACGAGCGAAGGGCTTGCAGATGCGATCGTGCGAATGCTCAAGAGGGAAGTTGCATCCCTCGCCACGGGGAGGATCGGCTATCTGTTGCTGAAGCCCGCTCTCAGAAACTTCAAGAAGAAAACCGACTACGATGAGTACGGCGGTGCGCCGCTGCTGGGCATTAACGGAACCTGCATCATCAGTCACGGGAGATCGACGGCGAAGGCGGTGAAGAACGCGATTCGCGTCGCCTCTGATTTTGCGAGGAAAAGAGTGTACGAGGTCATCTCATCCGAGATCCACAATGATCTCTCCCATCACGAGGGGCTGCCGATTGCGAAGAAGTAGAATCGCTGCCCTCGGTTCGTACCTCCCGGAAAAAATCCTCTCGAACGCCGATCTCGAAGCGATGGTCGACACGTCCGACGCCTGGATAACGGAGAGGACCGGCATCAAGGAGCGGCGGATCGCAGGGGAAGGACAGGCGACGTCGGATCTCGCATACGAAGCCTCGCGGGTGGCGCTCGCGCGTGCCGGCATCGACGCTGCTGATATAGAGATGATCATCGTCGCGACCATCACCGGCGACATGCCGTTTCCGTCGACGGCCTGTTTTCTCCAGAACAAGCTCGGGGCGGTGCGGGCCGTCGGGTTCGACATCAATGCAACCTGCTCCGGCTTCCTCTACGCGCTCTACATAGCGGACGGGCTCATCCGCGCGAACGTGCACGACAAGATCCTCGTCGTGGGAGCGGAAGTCCTCTCGAAGGTGACCGACTGGCAGGATCGGTCGACCTGCGTGCTCTTCGGTGACGGAGCTGGGGCCGCGGTCGTTGAAGCGACCTACGAAGACCGCGGGCTTCTCTCGATCTCGATCAATTCGGACGGGAGCATGTGGGAACTGATCAATATCCCGGGGGGCGGATCCCGCAATCCTGTTTCGCCGGAGACCATTAGGGAGAGGATGCACTACATCCGCATGAAGGGGAATGAGACGTTCAAAGTAGCCGTTCGGACGCTCGAAGACGTCGCCCTGAAAATGCTCGCGGACAACGGCTTGGCTTCGTCGCAGATCTCGCTCCTCATCCCTCATCAGGCGAATCTCCGCATCATCCAGGCAACCGCTGAACGCCTCAACCTGCCGATGGAAAAAGTCTTCGTGAATCTGGAACGCTATGGGAACACCTCCGCGGCATCCATTCCCATTGCGCTCGATGAGGCGGTGCGTTCAGGCCGGGTCAGAGAAGGGGACTATCTTCTCCTCGAGGCATTCGGGGGAGGCTTGACCTGGGCTGCCGCGCTAATGAAGTGGTAGACGTTCGATAACGCCTCCAAAAAACTAAAAGTTATACTTTAACTCTGTCCAATAACTGCCTGAATAATCACGCTTCTTATTTCTGCTAAAATAGGTCACGATATGGCTGTACGCCGAAGAAACACCATGACGATTATCTTTTTCCGGACGGGGATGCGGCCCCGAAAGGGGCGGATCTGGGGAAGGGATTCACCCGTAGTACCGAGTTGCGGTGGTGGCCTGGAGTGTGCGACGACCTGATATACAGAGCTCCTCGCTCGAGCGGCCGGAAAGGGAGGTCATCGCGAAGGCGAGTTGAGCGAGCCCGTCGCGATCGTGTTGTTTCTATCAGGAAAAGAGAGAGTGCAGCGTCGGCTTTTCAGGCCTCTTTGCGCTGAGATGGCACATAAGTAATCGACTCGCCTGAGTGCATCGCCTCCGCCTTAGCCTGGATTATTCATAAGTATTTAGTTCTGTGAGAGGACACAGCTTTCTCGCTCATACCCGGTCCCGACGTGGATCGGTCCCCCGCTGCAGTGTGCCTGATGAGAACCTCTCTCAACATCACGTCATACCGGTGAGAGCCGGTATCCGGCGACGCAGTGTTTAACATTTGTGATTCGTCATTCTTTGTTTTTAAAGTAAAGAATAAAACGGCAGCGTCACTGGATTCCGTGTCAGGCACGGAATGACAAAAAAAGAGAACCGATTGTTGAGAGAGGTTCTCGTATCGAATACACAGAGTTTGCGTATCGGCACGAAGAATGGACTCGGACACTATGTCCTGTCAACATTGCGAAAAATTCATGAATGAACCGGGTGAGCAGTAAACGGAACCATTAGTCGCGATTAACCTTCGTTTTGCCCTTCCTGTCGCGGTGAACCGATAAGCGCCTTGACCTCTCGTTCGTCGCGGGATCGTTCTCGACGACTTTCGGTTTGTCCCTCTTCGCGTTGACGATGCAGAGGAACCCGAAGGGTTCGTCGCCCTCGTTTCTCAGTTGGTGGAGTTCGCGCGGCGCGATGTAGAGTGCGTCGAGGTGACCGATGGCGTAAGTCTTCGCGCCGACTCTGCAGATGCCGCGACCTCTGATCCCGATGACGACGTGCTCATGACGGTGGAATTCGAGACTCGTGAAACCGCCCGGAGCGACTTCGAAGTATCTCACGTGGAATCTCACCGATTCTCCTCTCGTGCCGAAGAGTTCCTGCCTCGAGATGCCCTTCCAGTCGGCACCCTCCCGTTTGTAGCGCGTCTGCTCGATCCCTCTCCACGTAAAATTTTTCCTGAATGGAAGGAATTTGGTAGCGTTACGCATGAGCCGGGTCCGTATCCTCGGAGCTACGTCGCAGACGGACAGTCTTTTTTTCTGCACCTTACCCATTTTCTCCGAATACAATGGCGCATTTGAGGGAATTTTTTGCCTCGGCGGTCAAACGAAACGCATCCTCAGTCCGTTCGATCGGGAACCGATGCGTGATGATCTTTTCGGCCGTTACGACTCCTTCACCGATAATGCGCAGCGCCTCTCTCGTGTCGTCGGGTCCGCAGGAATAGCTCGTGATGAGCGAGATGTCCTTGAAGTACAGATCGTTCGGGTGGATGACAAGCTGGTCGTCCGGTTTTGCCGGCGTGAAGAAGAGCACGGTGCCACCCGGTCCTGTCGCACCGATGCCTTGTTCCATTGCGACGACACTGTTCGGATTGACGATGACAACGTCCGCCATTTCTCCGTCCGTCAGTTCGCGTAACGCGGTGGTGAGGTTCTCCGCCGATACATCGATCACCTCGTCGGCGCCAAAGTCTTTCGCTTTCCGCAGACGGTACGGGACGAGGTCCGCGCCGACAATTCGCTCCGCGCCGTTCCTCCGCGCGAGGAGGATATGTATCTGGCCCATGGCGCCGAGTCCAATGACGAGAACTGTCTCTCCGCCCGTCAAGTGGACTCTTCTCTGTGCCTTCACGACGCACGCGAGAGGTTCGATGAGAGATGCGTCTTCGTCACTCATCCCGTCGGGAATGCGTATCGTGTCATGCTCGAGGTTGATGCGCGGAATCAAGATGAACTCAGAAATCCCCCCGGGGACGAGATTCGTTCTCCTCCACGTCTCGCACTGCACGTAGTTGCCTCTCCTGCACCGTCTGCAAGAAAAGCACGGAGCGTGGTGGTGCACGAACACCCTGTCCCCTCTTCGAAAAGATGACACGTTTTCTCCCGTCTCCACAATTTCACCGACAGGCTCGTGGCCAATGACGAGGGGCGCTTTTTTTTCGATATACCACTGCATGACGTCCCCCGAGCAGATCCCGCACACTGTAGTCCTGAGGAGCGCGTCCCCGGGACCAACGCGAGGCACCGGCACGTCCTCGATCCGAATGTCGCTGAAACTATAGAGTTTAGCGACCCTCATGATCCCCGCTGCGTTTTCTGAACCTGTTGTGAACCAACACAGCTCACTGGTCTCGTCAATCAACAAAAGCATCTTTGAGGAGTTTGCTCTGCCGCTCGAATGCCAGGCGCGGGTTCCTCGGATCCTTCATGAGGGCGATCTCCTGCGTGATGAGCCGAGCGAGGTTCAACGTGTGCGTGTCCACGTTCGAGGACTCTCTCTTGTAGAGGGGATGGTCGCGGTTGATGTATATGGTCGTTTCCTCCGAAAAGACCTCTGGTCCGTCCTCGCCGAAACTGTCGACCACGCACGAGACCCCCGTCTCGCCGAATTTGATTTTCTTTATGATCGCATTCGGCGTGAGTCTCCTGACTTTTGGCCTCTTCGTCTGTTTCTTCTTGTCGCTCGCGAGCGTTCTGCCCTCTTTGCCTGCGGATACCTCCACCTCTTCCGCCGACGGGCCTTCCTTTTTCGCTCCGAGCAGCGCTGATTCACCGATCCCCTTCGTTTGGCTCCCGAGCGGTAGCGCTCCAAAAGGCGAAAGGTCAGGGTTCATGGCGAGTGCCTTGTAAATTCTGCGGAGCGCCTCTTTGAGGGCGCGGCTCACTTTCTTGCTCTCCTTTTGGAGCGTCAATTTCTGGAGCGTCGTCTTGACCCCGTCCATGACGGTGCCCATCGCGGCGAGAAATGTTTTATATTCCTCGGAGTCCTTGATGAAGCCGGTTCGGTCGCTCGTGATCGGAAGAAAGTCCGCGTTCACCTCTCCCCTCACCCGAGCCATTCCTTTCCCCCACGTCTCCATGCCGAAGAATTCCCGTTTGACGGTCACCTGTTTCACCTTTACTTCGATGCCTAGGTCTGTCGTTGCGGAAGCAGTCTCCGAGAGGATGACGACCTCGCCGCTTATCGGACCGAATGGCGTGCCTTCGAGGAAAGGAATCCGATGTCCCGAGAGGCTCCGCGGAGTGACGGTGTGATTGTTGATCCTCACTTTGAAATGTGGAGCCTTGATAGGGGTTCCCTCGATGATCTTCTGTTCTATGTCTTTCGGGTCGAACCGGCGATCGAGCCCGGTGAGGATGACGGTCGTTCCGTCTTGTTTTCTGAAATTGGCGGGCAGGATCTCGAGTGGCAAACGCCACGGGTCGCTCCCTTTCTCCCAGTCTTCTTTGTCGAAGACGACCCGCGCGACGAACTCGCCTTTCTTCGTGACGACCTCGAATCGTTTGCAGGCGGAGAGGCTCGCAAATTTCCCGATGCCGAACTGGCCGATCCTGTCCCGCCCGTAAATGGGAGACGTCGCGTCGTACAGCTTCTGCTGTGAACCGATGTTGAAGTACTGGTTGAGTCCGTCTCTGTCCATGCCGCTCCCGTTGTCCCGGATCTCGATCGCATCTTCCCACACGATGACCTCGACGAGGGTCGCATCTGCGTCGTATGCATTGTTGACGAGTTCCCTCACGAATTCGATGCTTTCCGTATAGAGTCGTTCACCGATAGTGATGATGTGACTCTTGTCGATGGTGACCGGTATGTAGTCAGGGGATGATTGCATACTTGATTCCTTTCCCTTTCGATAGTAGTTCAAAGACGTGCTGGATCCGCGAGAGGGGAAAGCAACCGGAGACGAGGGGCAGCACTCCCACCTTGGATCCGCACAAGAGATCGTAGGCCTTTTTCACATCCTCTGGCCTGAAGTGGAAAACTCCCCGGAGGGTAATTTCATCGTAGTGGAGGCGCCCCGCATCGTAGGTGACACTCGTGCCGGATGGACAACCCCCAAAGAGGATCACCGTGCCTCCTTTCCTCACATACGTGACCGATTCCTCCCAGACGTCCCGCGAGCCCGTGCATTCGAATACGCAGTCGAACATACCGATACGGTCGGTCTTTGTTCGGCGGAGAATCTCCTTGCGTGGCGAGAGGGTTCGCAGCAACTGACCGTCCTCTGCCGTGATCGTCCGGTCGGCACCAAGATTTTTCGCGATCGCCAACCGAGCCCTGTTCGTGTCCATGACCGCGACAGAAAACCCCCGTTTTTTGAGGAGGAGGAGGTGGAGCAAGCCGATCGGACCTGCACCAATGATGAGCGCATACCCATCGCGCTTGGTCCCGAGCATTTCGAGGCCGTGCACGACGCATGCGAGCGGCTCCAGCATGGCTGCTTCCGAAAATGAGAGATGGGAGGGTTTGGGGAAGACATTCTGCGAGACGATGTGCGCCGGCAGGAGAATTTCTTCGGCGAATGCTCCGAGGATCTTCGTCTCCATGATGTGGTCGCAATGGTTGTACAGTTTTCTCTTGCAGTACTGGCAGGAGCGGCACGGAGCGGAGTGGACCGCCATGATCGCGTCGCCTTCCCTGAATCGCCTGACCCCTTTCCCCACTTCCGTAACGAATCCGGAAAATTCGTGGCCGAAGGGCCCCGGCATCGGGATTACGGGGTGGCCGCGCCTGAACGCTTTGAGGTCGGTTCCGCAGGTGAGCGCCGTGTGCACATGGACGAGGAGTTCACCGCGGCGGGGCCGAGGGCGGGGGATATCCCGAACTTCTATGACGCCCGGTGTAAGGAGAATGGCGGCCCGCATCACGAGAGGTGGAGCCGTCCGCCCAGGAGTTGTCCGGAAAGTGCCGCAATAGCGAAGAGGGGTATGCAGTTCATCTCAATGTGCGACAGATTCCGTATAATAAAGATCACTGGAATCGGGACGTGGATGCAGAGAAACCAGCGAAACGAGAAACGTCGTGTCCTCGCGCGCGCGAATCCGAAGGGGAGGTTCAGCAGAAACGTGAGGATCGAGAGGAGCAGAAGAGCGAAGAATTTATTCTCAATATCCATTATGCAAGATACCCGAAAGGGAAACGACAAGTCAAATTGAGAGCGGTGCGACCATGGGCGTGAACGAAGAAACTCGACGATCTGATGCGGTGGGCGATGAACAGGGAGCGATTGCTGCTCGGCGAAAGGAACAGAGGATACGCGAGATTCTCCGGGGCCTCGAGTGCATCCTGACGGCACACGATAGCTGCGCCGAACTGGTCGAAGTGAGAGACAATACGGCGGTCATCTATTGCGGAGGGCCCTGCATGAAGTGCGATAACCGGTGCATCGAAAGCGCGGTCAAGGAACAGCTGCCCGATATCGAGGTCGTGATCCAGTAGATTCGAAAAAAAAGAGCATTCGGTACGGTTGCTTTTCCCTCTCGCAAGAACACGCCCGGAAGAGATGTTCGCTCCTACTTCATCGTGACGACCGTTACTCCCGCTCCGCCTTCCTCGCGCGTCCCTCTCCGATAACCCTTCACGAGCGGATGGGCGGACAGGTGTTCGTGGACCGCTTTTGAGAGGATCCCTTTCCCAACACCATGGACGATGAGCACCTCCGGAAGGTCCGAGAGCGACGCATCGTTGAGGAATCGCTCGAGGCGGGAGAGAGCCTCGTCGACCCGCTGGCCGACGAGATGGAGCTTCATGAGGACGGGTGCTTCGTTCCCGACGCTGTACCCGTTCTGCCGCGCGTCTCCTGATTCCGGTTTCGTTGCAAAGGCGATGTCCGCGAGCGGAACCTCCGCCTCGACATTCCCTGCGGTCACCCTGACGCGTGCATTGCGCGCGTCGACTTCCGACACCCGCGCCTGCACGCCGAGAGAACGGACGTAGAGGACGTCCCCCTTCCTGATCTCTTCAAGGGACAGGTTGTGGACGCTCTCGGGTTCCAATTCTCTCAGCTTTCCTTCGACGATGGCTCCTGCCTCCGCGATTTTCTTGAGCGCTTTCCGCCGTTCGGCTCTCTCCTTGAGCCGCGCTTCGTCGAGGATCGCGCGCATTTCCCGCTTTGCGTTCGCGATGATTTCCGATGCCTCGCGGTAGGCGTCTGACAATACCTTCTTCTCCCGTTCCCGTGCCTCGGCGAGTGCCCTGTCGAGCGCCCTTCGTTGTTCTGCCGCCGCGGACAGCGAGGTCTCGAGGTCGCGGCGTGCTCGCTCATGCTCTTCCTTCGCGCGGTGCAGATCGGCGATCATGCGATCGAGGTCGACCTTTGTGCTCCCGAGCATTTTCCGTGCGTCTTCGATGATCGCCTCGGGGATACCGTATCTCAGGGCAATGTCGAGAGCGTGGGACTGTCCCGGCTCCCCGATTTTCAGTCGGTAGAGAGGCGTGAACGTCTGTCGGTCGAATTCCATCGACGCGTTTACCATGCCCTCCGATGTGTGCACGAACCCTTTGATCTCGGAGAGGTGCGTCGTCGCGAAGACGAGAGCCCCGCTTTTCCGGAGCTCTTTGAGAATGGCGCACGCGAGTGCCGCTCCTTCGTCGGGGTCGGTTCCGGTGCCGAGTTCGTCGATGAGCACGATCGTACCGAATTCCCTCTGTTTGAGGATCGCGGCGACATTCTCCACGTGTGCCGAAAACGTCGAAAGATTGTTCTCGATCGACTGTTCGTCGCCGATATCGACGAGCAGGTGTGTCGTAAAAGGTATCGATGATGAGGAATGTGCCGGGACGGGCAACCCCGACAGGGCCATGACGATGACGAGACCGATCGTTTTGAGCGCAATCGTTTTCCCGCCGGCGTTCGCACCCGTGATGACCATGACGGTGTCTTCACCGCCGAGCGCAACGTCAAGGGGGACGACGTGGCGCCGCGGTGTCGTCTTCGCGAGGGAAATCTCCAGGAGGGGATGCCGCGCACCGGACAGGAACAGACGGCCCGTTTCGGTGAGAGCGGGGTTCTCCATGCCGAGGGAGTCGGCGAATTGTGCGACGCTCCACATGACATCAAGGGAGACAACGATACCGAATTCCCGCGAAATGTCGTCGATGACGTTCCGGATCGTCGCGCACAATTCACGGAGGATGCGCAGTTCCTCCGCCTTTTGATCGGCGATGAGGTTTTCGAGTTCGTTCGACAGGTGAATGATGGAGAGAGGTTCGATGAAGGCCGTCTCCCCCGATTTCGAAACGTCGTGCACGACGCCGGGCACCATCCCTTTCGAGTCCATTCTCACCGGGATGACCCACCGGCCGGAGCGTGTCGTGACGAAATCGTCCTGAAGGAACGGCGCAATCCGCTCGTCCCGCGCGATCTCGTCGAGTCTCTTTTTGATCTTTCCTTCGAGTTTCCGAATCTGCGACCTCAAATCAGCGAGGAGGAACGAGGCCGAATCGAGGATATTCCCGTCGGCATCGATCGACGTTTCTAATCGTCCGAGGATGTGCGGGAATCCCGTGAGAGAACCGACGAATTCTCTCAGGTGAGGGACGTCGGTCCTCCCGTGCACCGCCTCTTTGATGGAAGAAGCAATTTGAAGAAAAGGAACGAAGTCGGCGAGTTCCTTCGCGTCGAGGACGGAACCTTCGGGGCGAATGTTCGCGAGGTGCGGCGAAATGTCCCCGAAACGCATGAAACGGAGGGGTGCGCCTTCGTGAGCCAATTTCCGAATATCCGCGATCAGGCGAAGGCGCCGTTCGGCGTCTTCTCTCGATTCGAAGGGTCTTAGCGCGTGGACACCCGCAACGGTCGGTTCGCTGTGCGCGTAGCCAGCGATCAGCGCGAGGACTTTCGGGAAATCGAGCACGTCAATGGTATTGTCCGCGATCATGGAGCGTCGTACTTCTTTTTCTTTTTCAGGTAGTCTTGTTCGACGTGGCCGCCGTAGTCATGCGGATACCGGTAGCCGGTCCCGCGGCCGAGTTTCTTCGCTCCCGGGTAGTGGCTGTCCTTGAGGTGGTCCGGTACTTCCATGATCCCTTCGGTTTCTACATCGTGGAGCGCCGCTTCGATCGCCCGGTACGCCGCGTTGCTCTTCGGGGCCTTCGCGACGTACAGTGCTGCCTGAGCGAGGGGGATCTGCGCTTCCGGCATGCCGACAAATTCGACCGCGCGGAGCGCCGCTATCGCAAGCACCAGCGCCATCGGATCTGCGTTGCCGACATCCTCGGAGGCGCAGATCACGATTCTCCTCGCGATGAAACGGGGGTCTTCTCCCGCGTAGATCATCTTCGCGAGGTAGTACACGGCGGCATCGGGATCCGAACCTCTCATACTCTTTATGAAGGCGGAGATCGTGTCGTAGTGCTGGTCGCCCTTGCGGTCATAGAGGACGCTCTTCTTTTGGATGGAATCTTCCGCGACGGCGAGCGAGATGTGGATGCGCCCGTCTCCGGGTAGCGTCGTGAGCGCGGCCACCTCGAGCGCGGTCAGGGCCCTCCGGGCATCCCCGTCCGCCATGCGCGCGAGATGCGCGAGGGCTTCTTCGTCGACGCGGAGGGGGAGCTTGCCGAGGCCACGTTCCGTATCCTCCAACGACCTGCGGAGGATCGTGACGATGTCGCTCTCGGACAGAGGTTTAAGCTCGAAGATCTGACTTCGCGAGACGAGCGCCGCGTTGACGTAAAAGAAAGGATTTTCGACCGTCGCCGAGATGAGGGTGATCGCGCCTTCCTCGACGTCGGGGAGGAGAGCGTCCTGCTGGAGCTTGTTGAATCGGTGAATCTCATCGAGGAAGAGGATCGTCTTCACGCCCCTCGAGCGTCTCGATCGCGCCTGGTTGAGAGCTTTTCTTATTTCATCGAGGCCAACCGTCGCGGCATTCATCCATTCGAAATGCGCGCGCGTCTGTGCGGCGATGATCCGCGCCAGGGCGGTCTTGCCGGTTCCGGGCGGTCCGTAGAGGATGATGGAGCTGATCCGGTCCGACTCGATCGCGCGCCGCAGCAGTTTCCCGGGCCCGAGGATGTGGGTCTGCCCGACGTATTCATCGAGACTCCTCGGACACATGCGGAAGGCTAAAGGCTGATCGATCGCACCGTTGGCATCGTTCTCGAAGAGACCCATGCTCTTATGTTCTCTCAAACGCCGGGAAATTTGCAATGGAACCATTACCGTCCGACGTATGTCAGTCATACCGGTGCTCTTATTCGGGACAGGTAGTGAATGGAACCTTGCCCGTCAAAGGAACATGATATACTATGTCTGGTCGCCGGAAAGACGTTTCCCGGGAGTGAACATGTTCCATACCGCGCATCCCGAAGATATCATCAGTGGACGCATCACCGATGTCTATTTCGAGAGAACCCTGAGGATCCTCCAGGCGAAGGGGATCAATCCGTCCGTGAAAGCGGAATTCATCGCGAAGAGTCTCCCGGATCAGTGGCCGTGGGCCGTTTTCGCCGGTCTCGAGGAAGCCCTGTCTCTCCTCGAGCGCCTGCCGGTGAAGGTGAGGGCGATGCGGGAGGGCTCGGTCTTTTTCCCCTACGAGCCGGTGATGGAGATCGAAGGACGATACCAGGATTTCTGCGTGTACGAGACGGCGCTCCTCGGGTTGATCTGCCAGGCATCGGGAATCGCGACGCAGGCGGCCCGGTTCAGGAAGTTGGTCGGCGAGCGTCTCCTCATCAGCTTCGGAGCGAGGAGGATGCACCCGGTGCTCGCCCCGATGATCGAACGGAACGCGTTCATCGGCGGCTGCGACGGCGTCTCCGTCGTGAAGTCGGGCGAGATGATCGGCGAAGATCCGATGGGGACGATGCCCCATTCGCTCATTCTCTGCCTCGGCTCGACGGTCGACGCGATCCGGGCGTACGACGAGGTTCTGGAACCGGCGGTGAAGCGGGTGGCCCTCATCGACACCTTCCTCGACGAAAAATTCGAGTGTCTGAATGTCGCGAGTGCGATGGGCGGGAAACTCTTTGCGGTGCGTTTCGATACCCCTTCGTCACGGAGGGGTAACTTCTTTCGTCTCCTCGAGGAGTGCCGCTGGGAGATGGACATGCGGGGATACCGACACGTGAAGTTCTACGTGAGCGGCGGGATTCGCGAAGAGGATATCCCGGTGCTCAATCAGGTGGTGGACGGTTACGGCATCGGTACGTCGATCAGCGACGCTCCCGTCGTCGATTACGCGATGGACATAATGGAAATCGAGGGGGAGTCGCGCGCAAAGCGCGGTAAGTGGTCGGGGAGCAAGAGAGTCTTGCGCTGCCTCCTGTGCGGGGAGAGGATGATCGTGCCGTGCGCAGACGGGCGGGATGCCTGCCCGTGCGGCGGAAAGTACGAAGACGTTCTCGTGCCGGTTCTCGATCACGGAGCCTACCTCAGGGACGTCGAAAAACCCGCGGCAATCAGAAAATACGTTCTCCAGAACATCAAGGATCTGCCGCTGAGATAATGGGTCCTCTCGTTCGTCCCTCTCCTGACACGATCGGCGTGTGCCCATCCCTCTCACTTGTCTGCTGACGGCATGGCTTCGATCGCCATTCTCGCCGCCATTTTCCTCTGGAGTTCCCTCGGCGTTGTCGTGCGTCTCTCCGGCGTCGAAATCCACGTCCTCATGTTCTACTCACTGGTTGTCGCATCCCTCGTGCAGGGGGTCATCCTCTGCGGGCGGCGCTATCGCGGCGCCGTGCTCCGGAGGGAAAACGTGCAATTCCCGGTGGTCCTCGGCATCGTGTCCTGCGTCAATACCTTCACCTATTTCTTCGCGTTCACCCGCACGACGATCGCGAATGCCGTCCTCACGCACTACACGGCGCCCGTCATCGTCGCATTTCTCGCGCCGTTCTTCCTGAGGGAACGGCTCACGGCGAAGATCCTCTTCGTGATCGCGCTCGCGACGGCGGGGCTCTGGATTATGCTCGATGGCTTCTCGATCGCGGAAGAACAGATGATGGGGATTGTCGCCGGCCTCGTCTCGGGCGTCGCGTACGCGATCATCATCATTCTGCTGAAGATGCACGCCCAGAGGTATCATCCCCTCCTCCTCGCGTTCTTCGCGAATCTCACCGTCATGCTCATCCTCGCCCCCTTTGTCCGAAGTTTCCCTGCGCACGCTGCATGGAGCTACCTCGTTATCGGCATAATCCATTCGACGATTGCGCCTCTCCTCTATTTCTGGGGTTTCAAAGGGGTGACCGCCAACAGGGCGGCGATTCTCGGCTACATCGAACCTGTGTGCGCGATTGTCTTCGGCATGATGTTCCTGCAGGAAAAACCGGGGATTCATTCGCTGATCGGCGGAGTGCTGATACTCGTGTCGGGATACCTGACGCTCCGGAGGTCGGGGACGGAGTAGCTATGTGCGGATGACGTCGATCGGCTGGATGCGAACGGCTTTCTGCGACGGATAGATGCCGGCGAGAATGCCGACGGTGACGCTCGCGAGGAACGAGAGCGCGTGTCCGAACGGCGAAATGGTGAAGGGGAGGTGCACGAGCCAGAAGATGAGGACCGTGGCGAGGCTGCTCAGGAGCACGCCGATGGTGCCGCCGCTGAACGAAATGAACGACGCCTCGAGGAGAAACTGAAGGACGATATCCTTCTTCCGCGAACCGACCGCCCGCCGGATACCGATCTCGAGCCTTCTCTCGTTCACGATGAGGATCATGATCGAGAGAATCCCGAGACCTCCGATAAGGAAAGAGACGGTGGCGGAAATCCGCCCGAGGAGTGTGATCATCGAGACGGCCTGCGTTTTCAATGCCATGACATCCTTCAGGTCGATCACGGTGAAGTCGTCGTTCTGGCCGGGGCGGATCTTGTGTCGAGTCCGAAGGATATTTTCGATCTGCTCCTTCGTTGCCGCTAAAACCTGCGCGTCGCTCACCTGCACCGAGATCACATTGATGTACTCCTTGTTCACGAACCGCTTGAGGTAGGTATTAAGCGGGATGAAAATCTGGTTGTCCTGATCCACCCCCGATATGTCGACGCCTTTTTCCTGCATGATGCCGATTACCTGGCACGGCACGCGCCAGATGAGGATGTATTTACCGATAGGGTTTTCTCGCCCGAAAAGCCGCTCCGCGACCTTCGTGCCGAGGACGGCCACCTTGCCGAGGGTTCGGTCGTCCTCATCGGACAAGAAACGGCCTTCGCCGACCGGGAAATTTCTGATTCGCGAGTAATTCGGCGTAACACCGGCGACGAGAACCGCCTTCAATACGGTATTCTCGTACCGGATGGGGAAGAACGTATTCCCCGAAGGCGACACATCGGTCACGAACTGCGACCCATCCCGAATCGCCCGGGCATCACCCACCGTGAGCGTCGTCGCCTCGCTCAGGAGACGGGTGCCGGTGCCGACTCTCCTCACGATTCCGCTCCTCACGATGAGGAGGTTTTTTCCGAAACTCTCAGCCTCCCGTTCGGTTTTGATCGTGAGCGCCTTGGAGACGTTCGACACGACGATGAGGGAAAAAGTTCCGAGAAGGACACCGAGAATGGCGAGGATGGATCTGACCTTGAAGTTCATCAGCGAGCGGACGGCGATCCGAAGATTCAGGATGATCCTTTTCATGTGTCCGTAAAATACGAAACTGGCGCGTGTGCGGTCTGGATGCTATTCGCGTATGGCATCACCCTTTGATCGCTTCGATGGGTTTGAGGTTCGCGGCTCTGTTCGCCGGCTGGAGGCCGAAGCCGATGCCGACTGCCCATGAGAGGACCATGCCGACCACGAACGCTTTAGAAGAAAAGTGGATCGGAAACTCGGCGACCGACGTGAGGAGTTTCGAGGAAGCGAACGCAAGCGCGAATCCCGCGAGACCGCCGAGTGTCGTGATGAGGACGGACTCACCGAGGAACTGGAACATGATGTCTCGTCTCTTGGCGCCCGCCGCGCGGCGGATCCCTATTTCCTGCGTCCTCTCCCTCACGGAGAGGAGAAAGAGGTTCGCGATCACGAACCCCGCGACGACGAGGGCGATGACCCCCGTAATGCCGAGGAAAGCGACGAGAGAACCCGTGAGCGCAACGAGAAACTTCGTAATTTCGCGCGGCGACACGGTCGTGAAGTCGTCCGGCTCTTCCGTCGGGAGTTTATGCCGTGCACGGAGAAAGGTTCGCAGCTCCTCGACGTGCGCGTAGAGGTTTTCTCGATCGAGAAAACGTATCCTCATCGCCGACACGTACGTCGTTTCGTTCTGGAGTTTTCTCATGATCGTCGAGATGGGAATGATGACGCGGTCATCGAGGCGCTCACCCGTGGGGGTCGTGCCTCTCTCGGAGAGTACCCCGACGATCTTGACGGGGATCCGCTTGATGAGGATCGTTTTACCAACGGGATCTTCGTCGCCGAACAGCTCCGAGGCGAGAAACTGCCCTATGAGACCCACATTGCGCAGACCCCTCACGTCGTCGTCCGTGAAGTCCGATCCCTGGACGACAGGCCATGTCCAGACGCGGCTGTAGTCGCTCGTCGATCCGATGACGAGCGACTGGTATTTCCTGTTTCTGTAAGAGACAGGGACGTCTCTCATCGCCGTCATCGGGACGACGAGGTACGCGGTCGAGAAGGCGTCCCTGACCGCGTCGATGTCGTCGAGCGTGATCGTTTTCTGACGGCGACCCGTCGCGCGTGCTTCTTCCCCTCCGCCAAAGACGAGGAGGGAATCGGGGCCGAACCGGGCGACGATTTCGAACGCTTTCTGGTACGCCCCTTCCGTCGCCGCGACGATGAGGGTGATCGAGGCGATGCCGAAGGCGACGCTGACGAGACAGAAGACGGTCCTCAGCGTGTAGGAGCGGACAGCTTTCGCGGATTGGGAGAGAATTCTGAGAAACCGGCCCGCGTCACTCACACGATAACGCCGTCTTTCATCGTGACGATCCTGTTCGCGTACTTCGCGACATTCGGGTCATGGGTGATGAGGATGATCGTTTTTCCCCGGTCGTGCATCTGAACGAGGAGATCCATGATTTCCCCGGCGGTCTTGCTGTCGAGCTGGCCCGTCGGCTCGTCGGTGAGGATAATGTCGGGGTCATTGATGAGGGCCCGCGCGATCGCGACTCGCTGCTGTTCCCCCCCCGAGAGCTGGCTCGGCTTGAATTTCGTGCGTTCCCGGAGCCCCACGATCGCGAGCAGGTCGTGCGCCCTCTTCACGAAATCGTCTTTCGATTTTTCGACGTAGAGCGATGGGAGGAGCACATTTTCGAGGACGGTCGCATAAGGGAGAAGGTAGAAGTTCTGGAAGACGAATCCGATGTGCTCGTTCCTGATGACGGAGAGTTCATCGTCGGAAAGGCGTGACACTTCCCTGTCCGCGAGAATGTACCGTCCGGACGTGGGCACGTCGAGGCAGCCGATGATATTGACGAGGGTTGTCTTGCCGGAACCCGAGGCCCCCATGATCGCGATGAACTCTCCCCGTTCGACGAGGAGATTGACGCCCCTGAGGACCATCACGTCGATATCTCCCATTCTGTACGTTTTCTTGATGTCCTCGAGGATACAGATCGGCATGGGAAAGATCCGGGACTACTGAGATTCGGGCTTCGAGGAGACGGGGAGGACGAGTTTCGTGGCGAGCACGTCACCCTCGGAGAGCCCGGAGACGATTTCGGTCATATCCTCACCCCTGATTCCCGTCTTCACGTCGACCTTTTCGACCTTGTTCGGTCCCACGACCCGGTACGCGACCTGCTTCCCTAATTCGAACTTTATCGCGGCATTCGGCGCAACGAGGATATTCTCCTTCCGGTCCGTGATGATCTTGATGTGCGTCGTCATCTCGGGCCTGAGGAAGGCGCTGTCTTCTTTCGAGACGCGAACGATGGCGAGATAGTACACGATGTTCTCCTTCACGACCGGTTGCGGATAGATTTTCTCGATGGAGCCGTGGAACACCTTGTCCGTGAACGTATCGACCGTGTATTCGACCGGCTGCCCCACACGGACGTTCCCGATATCCGTTTCGTCGACGTATATCCACATTTCGAGGAGCGTCGGATCGAGCACCGTCACGAGATTTGCAACTTGGAGTCCCGCGACGATCGTTTCCCCTTCCTGAGCCGTCACGTCGGCGACGATCCCGTCAATGGGGGAAAAAATCTTCGTGTAGGTGAGCTTCGTTTCCTGCTGCCTGAGCTGGGCCGATATGTCCTCGATGTGCGCTTTCGCGATCGCGAGCTGCGTTTCGTATTCGCTCCGGAGTCTTTTCAGGATGGCATCGGTCGCGTCGTACTGGCTCCTCGCGCGGTCAACGGCATCCTGCGTCGTGAATTCACGTTTCAGGAGTTCGGTTTCCCGTTCGTAGGTGCGTTTTGCGTAGTCCACGTTCGCGGCAGCTTCCCTGATCCGCTCCGGATACGTGAGTTCGATCTGCGCGAGGGTATTCCGCGCCGCGGTGAGGGACGCCCGCTGCTGTTCGATCGCCCGTTGGATCTCACGGTCGTCGATGAGCGCGATGAGCTGCCCGCTCTTCACTCTGTCGCCTATCTTGACGTTCATCTTGGTGATCGTCCCCGTTGCGCGCGCACCGATCTTGACGACGGCGCCGACTTGCGGCTTGATGATTCCCGTTTGGACGATAATGCCCCGAATATCGCCTTTAGCGACGCGGGCCGTATCGAGGACCTTCGTCGCCGGTTTCGTGAGGGCTCTGGCGGCGATCAATCCTGCAACGAGGATGGCGATGCCGATGCCGATGACGATCAGTTTTTTCATCGGTCAGGGACGGGGGGTTCGCATGTCCTCATTCCGGTGACCCGTTCGAGAACCGCTTTGGAGAGCATCACGCCGAGTTTCGAGCGTACGAGCTGTTCCCGGGAAGCGGCGAGGAAGCTTTCAGCCTGGATGAGCGCGAGAATGTCTCCCTTTCCCACTTTGTACTCACCGAACGCCTGCGAATAGTTGTGCTCTGCCTGCTGAAGTTGCGTTCTCGCGACCTCGAGTTCCTTCTGAGCGGTCGCCATGTCTTCGTACGCCTTCCTGACGTCGAGCGAAACGGCCCTCTTCAACTCGTTCAGTGTTTCGACGGATGCGTTTTTCTGGAACTCCGTCGCGCGATACGTATAAAATTTCCCGAGTTCGAAGATGTTCCAGACGGCCCTCACGGTCGCCGTCTTCTCCTCCCGCGCAAGGGATCTGCTGACATCGCCGTCGATGGTGCTGTACGACGCGTCGGCAGAAAACGAGGGGAGGAATGTGCTGCGGATGATGGAAGCGGACTGCTCCTCGATGCGGATCGCGTATTCCACTCTCTTTACTTCGGGCCGCTCGAGCGAACGTTGCACGAGCGTTTCGAAATCGGGAAGGGCCGCCACCGGTTCGACGATGGTACCGGTGTCATGATCCGTCTCGAGCGGGGACCCGATGAGGGAGTTCAGCTCCGACAGGGCTTTCTTCAAGTCTCCCTGAGCCTGGACAAGGTGAAACCGCGCCTGCTCCAATCTCACCGATGCCTGGAGCACATCGGAGAGCCGTGCGACGCCGAACTGATAGCGTCCCGCGGCGACCTCGTGATCCTTTTCCGCGTCCGCGAGCTGAATCGTTCGCTGCTCGACCGCTTCCTTGTACGCCTGAACGGTGTAGAAAGCGGACTTGACGGCGTACTCGAGATCGAGGAGGGTTTCCTCCACGTCCGCTCCGCTGCTGTCGAGGTTGAGCCGGGCTATATTTCTCTGCGCCTTTCTTTTCCCCCAATCGAAGAGGGTGTAGCTCAAGGTGAGATCCGCTGTCTGGAACCTCGACTCGTCACCCGAAGTGAAAGACCGCCCCTGTGAAAAACTCGCATCGAGCGACGGGAGGTAGGGAGAGAGAGAGGCGCGATAGAGGGCCTCCGAGGCTCTCTGCTTTTCCAGAGAAGCGCGGTACGAAGGGAGGTTCCGCTTTGCGAGCGAGATCGCCTCGTCGAGCGTGAGTCCGTGCGAAATGACGGATGCAAAAATGACGGAGAAAAAAGTCATAATCGGCAGAAATCTGAGAAAAAATGATGCGCTCATCGTGTATCGTACCTGCCGTTTTTTTAAAAATTGCTTGTGCATTTTTAAATATTATAGTTTACGGTGATGGTGAAATAAAACGATGAATCTAAAGGTTCCACAATGGAGGCCGGTTTTTATCGGTGGTTTCTCGGCGGCCTACCGGGATCGGGAATCCGCTAGAGATTGGACGAGATACTCCTCTTTTGGTTGATCTGCCGAGGCTATACAACGCCTAAGGCGGGAGACAATTCGGGAGGCAACGAAGAGGCCGCCGTGCAATTTCGGGCGTTTGCGATGAGACTATCCAAGCTGATCGATTTTCCTGAAATCGGTCACATTCCTGAGCACGGATCCGTCGCAGGGGGATCCGACTGCAGACCTTCGTGAATTGAGGAGAGGAGAACCCCGTCGTCGGTGTCGCCGCTCATTTCCCAGAACATCATTCCTCCGAGTTTGTGATACGTAACGTAGCGCGCTTTGAACGCCAGTGAACGCGGTTCATCGAACGTCCAGAACGTCCGGGTGGCACCGTCGTAGAGCCATGCGGCCCGGGCGCGGTCGTCCCAGTAGGGGATGTACCCGTTCGACATGTTTTGCTCTAAATCCCTGTATAACTCGTATCCATTCTCATAGGTACCCGGAGCCCCGCCACCTTTCCTCTGATACAGACCGTTTTGGGCGCTCTCCACGCCGGTCCAGCCTCGCGCATAGAAGGCGGCGCCAACGAGTATCTTCTCGGCCGGTACCCTGTACCGATCCCGATAGAGTTTCACCGTTTGATCGACCGACAACGACCATTCGGGATACCCGGGATCCCCCGGTGAGGGGCAGAGATTCGTGTGATGGCCGGTGGTGCCGCTCCAGTCGCCGTAGAAATCGTATGACATGAGCAGAACGTAGTCGAGATAAGGGTGATTGTCGCTCAACCGATAGTTGTCGGCATACTGTTCGCCGGCGGGCACCGCCGCGGTCAGGAGGAGATCTTCCCTGCCGATCGCCTTGAACTGCCGGCGGAATTCGGCGACCAAAAGGCCGAAATTCGTTGCGTCATCGATCGAGTGGCGTATTCCCTCGTGTCCTCCCGACACAGGGAACTCCCAGTCAAGGTCGAATCCGTCGAAAATGCCGGCTGCAACCGCGTGGCCACCCGCATTGCTCTGCTGTGGAAGGTTGCCTCGTACGTAGGTGTCGATGCAGGATGTTACGAATGCACTGCGGGTTGCATCCGTCGATGCAGCATCCGAGAAATATGTGGAGCCAAGCCAGCCACCGATCGAAACGACGATTTTCAGATGTGGATACATCCTCTTGAGTTTCCTGAGCTGGTTGAAGTGTCCCCTCAATGGCTGGCGTGGGTCGTCCGCGATTCCGTCGACGCTCTCTTGCGCCGAGTACGGTCTCTGGAAAGCGCTCCATGGGTCGTCGAGCTGGCACGTCACGACCCCTTTCGAATCGGGCTTGGGGATCGCGAATGCGTAATTGAGGACGGCTAACTTCTCCGCCGATCCGCTCGCCACGACATTTTTGACAAGATATGGCGGCTGTCGATAGATTCCCCACTCGGGGAAGTATCCCACGATGCGAAGATTGCCCTCGCCGGAGGCATCGGTGGAGGGGTCGCACGTTTGTCTGAAGACCGCTCTCGCTTTCACCCGAGAATGTTTCCGGCTGGTGCGAAAGGTGACGGGATTCGCCGTTCCGGATACATTGCCCTCCCAATGGTCGAATTCATAGCATGGGTTCGGAACGGCCCTTATGAGGAGAGTGCGACTTCTCGCGTATCCGAGCGGGGAGACCTCTACTGAGCCGGCGAGGTCGGGAATGGCTTCCGTGACAATGGCGCCGGTGCCTGCCGACGCGGTGCTGCTCAGAGGCGTTGCCATGAGAGACACTAGGATAAATAAGCAGGCGAAAAAACGCAGCGCATAGCGCTCTCTTGTTCCTGCCCTTGCCGTAAAGTCCCCCATCACGCTCGCGTGCTGTTCTCCTTGCTCAATCTCTGGCGGTCCGCGTTTGTCGGATCTGTGGTAAGTCTATGGAAACAGCGGCGAGAGCAATGTGTCGGAAATCACAGAAGGCGAGGCTTTGCGTGAAACTCTCGCCCGGCGACGGAACGATTACCGTGCGGGACGCGATCGAGAATCGATACCCATCGATGAAGATGCGTGTCGGGGCCTGCCAAGGAGGAGAGGCGTTGTTGTGGCGATCGTCAGAGGTGCTTCGTTAGGGAAACCGGATCGGTGTCGTCGTTATGGGTGGATAGGCGGGGCGGTCGAAGCCTCGGCTCTCTTACAGAACGGGTGAAAACCGCAGCGTTTCGAAGGGCACGGTCCGGGTCAATGCCCTTTTTCCCAGACCATCAAACGGTCCCTGACGATCCATTCTTTCCAGAGGGCTTTCCAGAACAGGTAGAAGTTAAACGGTCTGATCACGAAGAATGCCCATATGGACAAGAGGGTTTCCCTGAGCATTCCAATCCTGAGACCGGTGACGGAACAGATCAGGACGATAATGAACAGCTCGATCAAGAGAGCTCCGAGGAGCACCGACAATAAATGGGGCGTAAAGGCATAGACCGCGAATGCGAGGAGCGGCGCCGAGACGCTGTCGAGCAGGTACCCGTAAATAAACCCCGCCAGTTTCACATTCTTGCGCAGCCGATGGACGGAGATATTTTGGAAGAAGCTCCGATACCACCGCTCGACCTGGGCCTTGAATATCGCGAACGTTGGGGGATCCAAAGGATAACAGTACGCGTCCGGACAATAGTGCACGTGGTAGCCGTGAATGAGGAATTCCCAGGTCAGATCCATGTCTTCCGCCATAGTCCTCGCTTTGAATCCGCCCATCTCCTTCAGGTGTCGCATTCTGAACACGGAGAAGCAGCCGGACGACACGAGTATCGCGCCCGCGTTCATTTGCGCGGATTTAAAGACCGATAACCCGAACATGTACTCGATGAACCGTCCCCGCTCCCACAGGGTTTTGATTCTCTGCGGGATGACGAATCCGCAGACCGATGCCGTGCGCTCGTCATTGAAATAGGGGAGCGTTTTCAGGATGGCATCTCGGTGCAGTACCGTATCGGCATCGATGGTGACCATCAGATCCGTGTCGATTCCGTCGAGGACATAGTTTTGCGCTGACGCCTTGGTCCCCTGGTTCCTGTGCGTGCGGACGACCGTCACGCCCTCGGCGGCGGCGAGCTCACCGGTCCGGTCGGTCGAACAATCGTCCACGACGATGATGCGATCGATCGCGACGGATTGGTTCTTGACGCTTCTGATCGTGCTCACGATGGTTTTTTCCTCGTTGTAAGCCGGGATAACGACGGTAATGGAGTAGTGCCTATGTGGAGGTTGCGCGAGCACTTTCGGTTTGAGGCCAAAGAGCCATCGCCAGTTCATGGTCTCTCCTTTTTCACGAGAGACTTCACTCTGTTCAGGTAATCCGTGGGTATTTTCCTCCCCGCCTGCTTCCAGGCGTCGAGTCTCGTCGGCCCGTAGTGGTAGGCGGTGATGGCGGTATCCACGGATTTGTACCGATGGACCAGGTCCAGGAAATACAGGTAGGCGAATTGGATGTTCGCGGTTTCGGAGTTCAGGACCTCGTCCGTGCCGGCGATATCTTTGCACGTCGGAAGTCTCTCGAGCACGTCCTGCAATGCCATTTCGGTCAATCCGGTCGGCCCGTACGACTTGCCGTCGGGATGGACGCCGACGGGCCCTTTGCCGAGGGAGACCATCGCGTCGAAAGACTTCTTCGCTTCATCGAGGATTGACTTGTCGAGGCTGCTTTCCGCCTTCATGATCGCGTCGAACGCCGGCGGGGATTGTTTCGCGAGTGCGGCCGCGTGGGTATTCGTCTCCAGTCGCGCGACTTTGCGCCCGATCGCTTCGTCCGGATCGGACCCTTTCATCGTGTTCGTCACGAAAGCGCCGGCGCCGATCAATCCCATGGCAATGACGAGTATGGGATACTTGATGAGCGTATGGAGCACTAAACTGCATAACCCTTTCGGTTCAGCGTACACGGTTCTTACCTCCTCTTTTTCCAGTCGCCGCCGAACGACCACTGGAAGAATGCGACCCCCCTCAGGGTGCTCTTGTCCGATTCATGAAAATAGCCGAAGTATTCCCCGCGGATTCCGATTGCCAGTTCCCCCCAATCGTTCACGCTCATGTGAACGGGGTGTTTGAGTTTCAAACCGACCGCGGGCCTTATTCGGTTGTTCCAAAAATCCTCCCGGTGATCCGATACGACCAACCCGAGCCCGACAAAGTTGTTCACGATCCACTGCGTGCCGCCCAACCGAGTCCAATCGATGCCCTGTTCGACGTACAGGTCGAGCTTGACGCCTTTCTCGATGTCGTTTGAGGTCGAATACGACAGTTCCCCCCACGTCGCCCACGGGTAGCCGAGGATCTCGGCGCCGGACTGCCGGGCGGCGAAACACACACAGATGACGGTAAAGATTGCTGCCAGATACTTTTTCATCGAAACCTCCTGTTCGCATGTTTTGAAAGAAAAGGTGCCCCGTTCACTTTCCCAGGTGACGCGCCTTTTCTCCGTGAGTGCTCGACGGCATCTCATGAGTTTTATAGAAAGGATTTTCGGACGCGCGGGCAATACTTGAAAAGGGGTAATCTCCGCAGGATACACCCGAAAGGAGGTGTCCGCTGCCCGTATCGTGGTCGCCGCTGCACTTGAATTTGGGCAGTGGATATGCTATGAAAGAAGGCAGAAATGGACGACACCATCTACCGACCGGCGACGATCCCAGCTCCCAACGCATTCCTCATTTATCGTCCGGAGGTGAAGATAACGAAGGAAGTGGTTTTCCAGAATCCGGAGGCGCTCCGTATTCTCACGTACCCCCCTGCGACCGGAAAAGGGAAAGAAGCGTTTCCGGATATCGTCTCCCTCTGTGCGAAATGGAAAAAACTGCTGAAGGAGAAAGTGGATCAGGCGGAGACATCGGGACGGTCCGCTCCAGGCGAAAAGAGGTCTTCCCCCGTTTTTCTCGAGATGATCAAGAGCGGACGGCGGAGGTACGTGGTACGCGGGATGGTACTCCTCGGACAAAAATCGGAGACGAGCGAGGAGAATTACCTGTTCCTCCTCGACCGCATCAGTCCCGAGAAGATCAACATCCCGTTGATCGCGCGGCAGTGGCAGTTGAGCCCGAGGGAACGAGACATCGTGCGTCTGCTGCTCGAGGACCGCAGCAACAAGGAGATCGCTCATCTCCTCGAGTTGAGCGTTAATACGGTGAAGGCGTATTTAAAGATGCTGATGAGGAAGCTGAAGGTGTCGAGCCGGGCCGGCATCGTGTCCTGCGTCCTCACGAAGCAGCCTGCCCCCCAAATTGACGAGGGATCCGCCGCATTCGGGGAGCGATAACCCTCTTCCCTGTGAGGTCGAAAACCGAGTCTTCCGCTCTTTCTCCGCTTGGACGATGGTTAGACGAGAAACTGCAGGCCGACGTGGTAACGGCGATACCGGACCTTATTCGCCCACTTGATCTGTGCGATGACCGGCAGGGTGACGCTCCGCTCAGGCAGAGGTATCCTGACCTGTACGATCGAGCCTTCCATCGGCAACATTCCCTCGACGCGAAGTTTTATCCCGCCGTCACTCAGATCGAGCAGCGTCACGCTGCCCGACAGTTCTTCCGGATAGCGCCCCGTTTCTCCCATGTCAATGGACGGGATAGGACATTCGTGAGCGATTCTCGTGCTCGACCTCTTCTCACGAAAGTTGGTCGGAGTCGTTTCTCTCTGCATTGCGTCGCCTCCTCGTCTCGTATTTGGGGGCTCTGGCTGTGGTCGATCCTGCTGACGTCATGGAATTAGTGAAACGAATTTCGGTGAGGCGGGCAATACTCCAAAAAAGATAATCTCTTCGGAATACACCCAATGGAGGGTACCCCCGTCCGCTCCGCGCACGGCATCGCGGCCCGCGGACGCCGCGGACCGGCGGGCGCGTTGACGATGACGCGGTCGCCCTTTTGTCCTACTGATAGACCATCGAGGCGATCTTGAGGGTAAGGTCGCCGAGCATGTGCGTGTAGCTCCCCAGTTCGTTGTCGTACCAGCCGTAGATGACCGCGTTCGTAATGGGGATTTCGGGATCCGCCGGAACGGTCGACAGCGCCTCAGCGGGCAGGTTGAGCATCTTTCCGATGTCGAGGGTAACGTAAGCGGTCCGCGTGTGCGTTTCGTGTCCTTCGATGATGGCGGCAGGCCCGATGATCCCGATGATATCGGACGATACGTTCTGTTCGTCCGTGTACCTGATATATCCGCGCTTTTCCCTCTTCGCCGCTTCTTTGTAAATCGAGTTGATGAGGGCGGCATTGACCGGCGGACGATCGATTTCATCTCGCAGCGTGATGACCAGAATGATGAGAGAACCGGTCGTGACGGGAATACGAACCGACTCGGCCATGAAACCGATTTTGTTCATTGCGGGTATCACCAATCCGAGTGTTTTCGCTGCGCCTGTCGTTGTGAGGATGATGTTATTCATCACGCTCCGCGTTTTCCTGAGATCGGTCGCGCCCGCTTTCGGGAGGCGGTCGAGCACCTCCTGCGTGCCGGTGCACGCGTGGATCGTGTCCATGGACGCGCTGATGATCTTCTCGGGACCGAAGTAGTCGAGGAGCGGTTTCACCATGTGGGCGAGGCACGTCGTCGTGCACGATGCGCCCGAGATGATCTGGTGTTTCGCGTGGTCGTACTCCTCCTCGTTGATTCCCATGACGATCGTGATGATGTCCGTCGGCATGGGGATATTCTTGTCTTTCACCTTGAACGGCGCTGAGATGATCACTTTTTCCGCTCCGGCCTCGAGGTGACCGCGCACGGATCCTTCCGCGGCATCGAAGGGAACCGTTGGATTCGTGAATTTTCCGGTCGCCTCGACGACGACCTTCACCCCGTGCTCCTTCCACGGGATGTTCCTCGGATTGCGCGACTCTCTGAGGATCGTCACCGGCACGCCGTCTATCTTCATGGTCCCGCTGTGCTCGTCTATGTCGGTGATGATCCGCTCGGCGGCGTAGCCGTACAGAAAGTGGTGGAGCATGCCGTACGTCGAGTCTTTTTCTATGTAGTGCGCGACGTCTTCGAGTTTCGTGCCGGCCCTCCTGCCGATGTTCACGACGATGCCGGAAAAATACTTTCTGGCGATGTGGTCCCACAACGTCAGTTTTCCGATGCGGCCGAGACCGTTGATTCCGAGAACGGCGTGTTTGTCCGAGAGAGATTTCTGTTTTCCCTTGGCTGCCATGTCACATCCCCCTTTTCAACCTGGTTACCCGTCTGTCTGTTCTGTGACCGATTCCCTTTTCAAGGATTATAGCACTCCGCTCACGCCTTCGATATCGTCTGTGTCGTGATTTCCTGCGTCGGATGCCGTCCGAGGTAGACCGAACCGTTCCGACCGTCGATGCTCAGAAAGTCGCCCACTTTGACGATCTTCCTGTTGATCCTGCACCTCTTCTCCTGTTCCCAGACGGTCAGGTTGTTGCATCCGACGACGCACGTCTTCCCCAGTCGGTTCGCGATGATCGACGCGTGCGACGTCGATCCGCCGCGCGCCGTGAGCAAGCCGTCCGCGGCAGAGATGTGCCGGATATCATCCGGAACGGTGTCGGAACGTATCAGGATGAGCGGCGTGGAAGGATCCTTTTCCCTGAGTTCCCTGATCTCGTCGAGGTCGAATACCGCTCTGCCGCTCAGCGCGCCCCCGCCGACGCCGATGCCCCGGGAAAGATAGGTGGTTGCCAGTCTCCTCGAAGGCACGAACGCCGTGAATTTCTCCTGCCGCTTGATTGCCATGTCTCGGGTCTGGAGGATGAAGAGGTTTTCTGGTTGCTTGCCCTCGAACGTAAACTCGATCTCCTGGGCGCCCCACCGTTCCCCGTAGATCAATTGTTTGCTGATGAGAAGGAGCCTCTGGTACAGATCGGGGAACGTGTCCTCGAAGGTGACCTCGCTTTCGCGGTCTTCGTACCGCCTCTGCTCGTTCGAGATCGCGAGCGTTCTCACCAGCCCCGATACGATGTCTTCGCCCTGGGCGCCGATCGCGAAATCGCCCCAGAGAGTGACCCGGTCGCCCGGCTCCTGAGGGTTCCGCGTGAAGAGGACGCCCGTTCCGGAATTCACGTCGAGGTTGCCGTACGCCATCGCCTGCACGATGACCGCCGTCCCCCAGTGTTCAGAGATGTCCATGATCTCGCGATATGCCTGGGCCTTTCGCGAGTACCAGGACTGGAAAACCTGCTCGATGGCGGTCTCGAGCTGCGCGTACGGGTCTTCGACGATCTCGATGCCGTGGTCGAGGATCGAAGAACGGTACGAAAGGGCAACGTCGCGCATCTGCTCGGGGGAGAACAGTATCTTCCTCGGGACGCTGAACCTGTCCTTGAACTCGTTCATGATGGCGTCGAAGTGGTCCCGCTCGATGCCGTAGGACATTCCCCAGCACTGAAGGAATCGTCGATAGCAATCCCATACGAACCACGGTTTCCCGGTCCGTTCTATGAGCCCTTCGCAGATCTCTTCGTTCATCCCCACGTTGAGGAAAGACATCATCATGCCCGGCATCGAAATCGCGCCGCCGCTCCGCACCGACACGAGGAGCGGATTCCGCCTGTCTCCGAACGCTTTGCGCGTCTGGCGCTCGAGCCGCGCGAGGTGATTGCGGACGCACGCCGTGAGATGTTCGTAGACGCGCCGGAAACTGGAGATCGCCCTCTTGCAGCGGAATACTTCCGTCGTGACGATGAAGCCCGGCGGCACCGGTATCCCGAGCGCCGCGAGCCTGATGAGGTTGTGGCCCTTGTTGCCGAGGTGGATGCGGTCCTGCGTTGCTCTGTTCGGCGCGTGAATTCCAGAGAGGGCCTTCTTGGGATCGTAGCTCATCAGGAGATCGAGGTTCTGCACGTCGAGGCCTTCTGCTTGTTCGAAGAGCGTCTTGAGCACCCTGCTGACGAAGGTATCCAGTTGCTGGAGACCGAACGATCCCGCGACCATGTCCCTGAGGAATTGTTCCGAAATCTGATTGACCAATTCGTGTTCCGTCTGCCATTGCCCCGCCTGCCGGTATTTTGGCACGATACGGTCCACTCTCATCGTGGGGATAATCTGCTTCAGGTTATGCTTGAACACGTCGCTGTAGTGCGTGTTCAGAACGTCCTGCACCGCCTCCGAAAAACCCCTGAAGATATCGATATACTGAGAGAAGGAGAATCTCCTGACCTCGAGCGCGACGGCGAGCAGCTCGAGGTAGTTTTCGAGCTTGACAGAGGAGATGCCGTCGAGCTGCAGCGCCGCGTAGAAGAGGTTCAGGTACTTGTCGATCTGGAAGAGGGCGGCCCTCGTGATAAAATTCAGGCTCATCTTCTGAATCAACTCTTCGAAGAGAACGTTCGCGAGGTTTTCGAGGCGGAAAGAGAGCGCGAGCGCGTCGAACTTCCTCTCGTGGTATTTCCCGTAGAGAGACGGGATGCCCGCTGCGATATGCCTCTTCCGGAAGATGTTTTCGACCGGTTCGTTCTTTTCCGGCGAGAGGATGACCTCTTTCAGGCGACCGAGGTACTGGAGTATCCCTTCGAGACGATCGGAAACGTTCTCGCTCGAGAGGCGTTCGATCAGCGACGCAGGATTGGGAAGACCGAGCGTGGCGGCATACGAGAGATGATCGCCGATGTCCAAGGGATCGAGCCGGTACTTGCGGTGGAGGAGCTGGTAGAAGCGAACGGCGAGGAACGCCCGCCGCTTTTCTCTCGGTGACACCGCCTCGACGGTTTCCGTGAGCGCCTGCAGGTCCCCTTCCGTGAGGTGGAGGAGATCGGCCACGCGCGAGAACCCTTTTCGCCGGAAGAGGTCCGTAAAGATCGCGTGCAGGTCGTCGATATACGGTCCTGATGTCCTGACCTTCTCATAGACATCCTCCGGGAGGAATCCGGCGAGGTGGGCCTTATCGCGGGTCATCCAGAAAGAGATGACGCCTTCGATGAAATCGACGACCCTCGCGCTGCTCTCCACGTGGCTCTGCTTGCGAAGGAAGTGGACGAGCGCATCGGCCCTGTGCGTCAATTCATCGATCTCGGTCGACACCTCCCGCAAGGGGCCTTCTGCGCCGATGTCGCTGAAGTAGACGGGGAACTCCTTCGCCAACGTCTTGACGAGGTGGTAAACGGGAGCGATATCGCTGTCGAGGAGCGCCGTGACGTCTTTCTGGAAGATGTCGGTGTCGCTGATATGCACACCGCACAGTCTGAGGTTAATGATGAGGGCAGAGATGAGGGACTTCGACCATTTCGGGTTCTGCTCGATGAGTTCGAGCCACACGCGGATATTCCGCAGGTGAGCCCGGTTCGACTTTACCTGCCACTCATCGGTGACACCGCTGATATCGGGGTTTTGGAATCCGATGGCGATCACGTGCTGGAGATACCACTCGACGAGGCCGCTCGTCCCCTTCCGGTAGATCTCGCCGCCGATCATCCGGACGCAGTAGAGCACGGTTTCCGGAAAGGTGTCCGCGACGCTCCTGAGGACGGACATCAACTCCGCCAAACTCTTTTTGATGAACTCCTGGTCGCCGAGCTGGATCGCCTTCGCCGCGACGCGCTGGAGTTCGCGAAGCGTGTTTTCGCGGGAGCCTTCGAGGCCGTCGATCTCCATCAGGTGGAGCAGATAGCGCATCTTCAGGGTCAGGTCTTTCATCGCGTCGCCCGTAATGGAGAGCCGGTCGACGATATCGCCGTAGAGGGAGGCGATCTGCACGAAGCCGGGGAGGGAGAGGAGCTGATGGAGTTTCTCGAAGGGATCTCCGATCTCGTTGTACTTCGTGAGGAGGGCGGTCAGCTCTCTCAGGTGGCTGTGGGATATCGCGCGCACGAGGTCGTCGAGGACGGACGCCTGCTCCCTGTCGAGTATAGTTTTTGTTTCCCGGCGGAACCAGTCGCGCGGATCTTCTTGCGCGAGCCAGAATGCGTAGGTTTGGGAGAAGTACCGTGAGAGGAGTGCGGTGAACGGCGCGATATCGAGGGCGGCCGGTTTCTTCCCCACGATGATCTGACCGAGCTTCTTGATCTGGTGAGGGTTCCTCACGAGCACGGCAAAATTTCTATCCCGGAGCCCATAGAGCCGTGCGAAACATGACTCCAGGGACGGCGCGTAGCGACCGAGGTCGGCGTGGCTGTCCACGAGAATTTTTTCGAGGTAGAAGACGAGACTTTCGCATGCCGTCTCCCGGGCGGCCCCGTCGTGGTTCTCGAGGACGTCGAGGAAGATATCGAGAATGAGTCCGATCGCTTCGGCGCCGCGCTCGTGGTGATCGTGGAGATAGAAATTCTTGAGGGCGTACACGCGGAGTTCGCGAATGACGGCAGCCCAGTCCGGCTGCGGTCGGCTCATCTCCCTGAAGAGCGGCTCCGAAGCGCTCAGAATTCCGGGATAATCCTTGACGATATCCCGCAGGACCTCGTAACGGTGCGGAACGGCGATCTCTGGGGGGGCGGCCATTTCTCTTCGACTCCTCACTCATTATATAATACGGCAGCACGGTTTGAGCGCATGAAAGTCAGCGAATTATTCGCGAGTATCCAGGGAGAATCTCGCTTTGCGGGGATGCCGTGCACCTTCGTCCGTTTGAGCGGCTGCAATTTGAGATGCACGTACTGCGACACGACGTATGCGTATAGCGGAGGCTTTGAGTGTTCGGAAGACGAGATCGTCCACAGGGTCGAGCAGGCGGGGCTCGGGCTCGTCGCGATTACGGGTGGAGAACCTTTGCTCCAGGGCGACGTCTACCGTTTGATCCGGCGCCTGCTCGATGACGGACGGACGGTTTTGGTCGAGACGAACGGATCCCGCAGTATAACGGAAGTCGACCGGCGCGCGGTCATTGTGCTCGATGTGAAGACGCCCGGCAGCGGGATGAGCGGGGAGATGAATTTTTCGAATCTGGAGCAGGTGCGCGACCGCGACGAGGTGAAATTCGTCGTCACCGACCGGCGCGACTACGACTGGGCGAAGGAAATTATCGAGGAGTTTCGCCTCGCGGGGAAATGCCACATTCTCGTTTCGCCGGCATTCGGTATTGTGCGTCCGGAGGATCTCGCGCGTTGGATGATCGCGGACCGGCTCTCCGCGCGACTCAACGTGCAGCTTCACAAATATGTCTTCGGCGCGGAAAAGAAGGGTGTCTGAGGATATGCGGCTCGCGGAGGGAGCGGTTTCATGAGAGAGAAATTTCCGTATCTCCCGGAACGGATTTCCGGCCTCGCCGATATCGCGTACAATCTCTGGTGGAGCTGGCATCCGTCGGCCCGCATGCTCTTCAAGCGTCTCGATCGAATCGCCTGGAAGGAGAGCAGGCACAATCCCGTGCGCATGCTGATGGATCTCCCGCCTGATGTTTTGAAGTCCGCGGCGGAGAACCGTGACTACCTCGACCACTATGAACAGGTCATGGCCCGTTTTCACGAAGATATGGAGACGAGGGTGTGCTGGTTTGCCGCGAATATTCGGGAGGCGGCCTGTCAGCCCATCGCCTACTTTTCGGCGGAGTACGGCCTCCACCACTCGCTTCCGTTCTACGCCGGGGGGCTTGGGTTTCTCGCCGGCGACTTCGTGAAGGAGTGTAGCGACCTCGGCGTGCCGATGGTCGCGGTCGGGTTTGCGTATCCCGGGGGCTATCTCCGCCAGAAGATTCGTATGGACGGGTGGCAGGAAGACGTCCATGAAGTCCTCGACGGGACCGCCGCACCCATCGAAAGAGTCGTCGATGGATCGGGAGAACCCCTCATCGTCCAGGTCCCGTTCGTTGAACCGCCTATCCATGTGGCTGTCTGGAAGGTGGCCGTCGGAAAGATCCCCTTATATCTGATGGATACGGACATCGAGCGAAATGAGCCATGGAACCGTGGGATCAGCGCCCGTCTGTACATCGGCGACATGGAAGAGCGTCTCAGACAGGAGATGGTGCTGGGGTTCGGGGGCATCGCGATGCTCGATGCGCTGCGCATCGGGCATTCGATCATTCACCTCAACGAGGGGCATTCTGCGTTCGCGATTCTCGAACGGATCAGGAGGAGGGTCGAATCGGGCGACTCCCTCGATCGCGCGATCGAGCGGGTTCGCGCGACGACCGTCTTCACCACTCACACTCCCGTGCCCGCGGGCCACGATGTCTTCCCTTTCCACCTCATGGATAAGTATTTCGGGCACTGTTACCGGAGACTGGGGCTCACGCGCGAGCAGTTCTTGGAGATGGGCTCCGATCCGGCGGCTCCCGCCGCCGGCTTCAACATGACCGTACTGTCTCTCCGCCTCTCTTCTTTCAGTAACGGCGTGAGCAGAAGACACGGTGAAGTGACGCGCAGGATGTGGGCGCATCTCTGGCCGGGATCGAACGACGACGCCGTTCCCATCGCCGCGATTACCAACGGAATACACGTGCCGTCGTGGGTCGAGCCGAAAATGGAGATGCTCTTCAATAAGTATCTCGGTCCGGGGTGGCTCGAAGGGCATGACGATCCGTCCACGTGGGATTCGGTCGACGCGATCCCGGATCAGGAACTATGGAAGATCCACCTTTGGCTGAAGATCAAACTGCTCAACTTTATACGGGAGCAGGCGCGCAGACGGTGGATGGAAAACAGGGCGAGCCCCGCCACTATCATCTCGAACGGCGTTCTCCTCGATCCGACCACTCTCACCATCGGTTTCGCGAGGAGGTTCACGGCCTACAAAAGGCCCGATCTGATTTTCTCGAAGCCGGACAGGCTGAAGAGGATCCTCAATAATCGGTGGCGCCCGGTACAGATAATCTTCGCCGGCAAGGCTCATCCCGCCGATGACGAAGGGAAACGGATTCTCCAGCGCATTTTTACGCTCGCCCACGATACGGACATGGGAGGCAGAATCGCGTTTGTCGAAAACTACGACGAGCAGCTCGCACAGTACATGGTGCACGGGGTCGATCTCTGGTTGAACAACCCGAGGGCACCGCTGGAGGCGTGCGGGACGAGCGGCATGAAAGCGGCGCTGAACGGGGTTCCCCACCTCAGTATTCTCGACGGGTGGTGGATCGAAGGACATAGGGGGACGAACGGATGGGCGTTCCCGGCCGACGGCGATGAGCGGGACGCGGCAGCCATATACGATCTTATCGAAAAGGAGATCGTCCCCCTGTACTACCGGCTGGACGAAGCGGGCGTGCCCGCCGGTTGGGTGAAAGTGATGAAGGAGGCGATCAAGCACGCGGGGGCGCACTTCAGCGCGCGGCGCATGGTGAAAGAGTACGCCCTGACGTTCTACCAGCATGCGATACGATCGGCGGGAGAGGAACGGCTCGGTGTCAGGTAGCGCGGGCAGCGAGGGAGACATCGTGACCTTTTTTGCCGGCGAAAGGGTAAGATAATCGTCGGCCGTGACCGACGTTTCGGAGAATTGCGCATAGGTTGGATTGCAGTTGGAAAACGGTGTCGGAACGGATACCGAACGGTTAATCGAAGGAGGTCGGTACGATGAATATTTACTATGACAGGGATGCGAATCTGCAGGATCTCGCGGGGAAGAGGATCGCGGTCATGGGGTACGGGAGTCAGGGGCACGCGCACGCCAACAACCTTCGGGACAGTGGCGCTGACGTGATCATCGGCGTCAAGAAAGGCGGTCCCGGATGGATGAAGGCGGAAGCGGCGGGCTTCCCCGTCTTCGTTCCGTCGGAGGCTGCAGAGCAGGCGCACGTTATCATGATGCTCGTGCCGGACGAGTACATGGCCGATATCTACAAGGCCGAGATCGCGCCGCGCGTCAGATCCGGCGCTTACCTCGGTTTTGCGCACGGCTTCAACATCCACTTCGGGCAGATCATCCCGTCCGCTGAGATCAACGTGTTCATGGTGGCGCCGAAGGGACCCGGACACCTCGTGCGTTCGGAGTATTCGAAGGGGAGCGGGGTGCCCTGTTTGATCGCCGTTCATCAGGATCCTTCAGCCGACACGAAGAAGGTTGCGCTCGCGTATGCGTCGGCGATCGGGGGCGGGAGAGCGGGCATCATCGAGACGAGTTTCAGGGAGGAGACCGAGACGGATCTCTTCGGTGAACAGGTTGTCCTCTGCGGTGGGCTGACGGCGCTCATCACGACGGCGTTCGACACGCTCGTCGAGGCGGGGTATTCGCCCGAGATGGCGTACTTCGAATGTCTCCACGAGGTGAAGCTGATCGTCGATCTCATTTACGAGGGCGGCATTTCGACGATGCGCTACTCGATCAGCAACACCGCCCAGTACGGCGATCTCACAAGGGGCCCGAGAATCATCACGGGCGAGACCAAGAATGAGATGAAGAAGATACTGGACGAGATCCAATCGGGGGCGTTCGCGAGGGAGTGGATCCTGGAGTGCAGGGCGAATAAACCGGTGTTCAACGCCCTGACGAAAAGGGGCGAGCAGCATCCGATCGAGGAGGTTGGAGCGAAACTCAGGGCGATGATGCCGTGGCTCTCGAAAGGGAAACTCGTGGACAAATCGAAGGCATGAAAGTTGCCCCCGAAGGGTATCCCTTCATCGTAGGGTCCCTTCTCGTTGCCGTTGTCGCTTTCTTCTTTTCCGTATGGCTGACGGGAAAGCATCACGGTCCCCTCACGACGTGGGCCGGGCTGGGCGTTTTCGGCATCTCGTGCGCCGTGGGCATCTTCATGGTGTTCTTCTTTCGGGATCCGGAGAGGGTTTCACCCGTGGGCGAGGGGCTCTATGTCGCGCCCGCCGACGGCAAGGTGATACGGACGAGAGACGTCTACGAAGACGAGTTCCTCGCTTCCGAAGCCCGGGAAATCAGTATCTTCATGTCGCCGCTCGACGTGCACGTGAACCGCTCCCCCTGTGACGGGAGGGTCGTCGCCGTGCGGCATCGTCCCGGTGTGTTCTTCGCGGCGTATCGTGAAGACGCGTCAGAGAGGAACGAGAACATCGTCCTCGTGATCGAGCAGGCGAAGGGAAAGGTGCTCGTTCGCCAGGTCGCCGGCTTCCTCGCGAGAAGGGCGGTGTGCAGGGTGGGGGAAGGGGATCTGTTGCGAAGGGGGCAGCGGTACGGGATGATAAAGTTCGGGTCGAGGCTCGATGTCCTCGTTCCGAGGAGCGCGCGCGTGACGGTAAACGTCGGGGACAGGACGAGGGCGGGAGAAACGGTCATCGCCGTCGACGACGAGAGCGGACAGCGGTGAAGGAAGCCGCGGGCGCGATCATCGTGCCGTTCAGGACCGAAAAGAGATAGCAATCACAAGGAGGGAGCAACATGGCGGACGTTCCAAAGGGTGCGATCCTTCAGAGGGATAAAGAGACGTATGCGATCGTGCCGAGAATCCCGATGGGGATTCTCACCCCGGAAATTCTCGAGAAACTCGCGGATATCGCGCGGAGGTACCGCGTCCGCATCATAAAGATTACCTCCGGCCAGCGTATCGCGCTCGTCGGATTCAAAGCCGAGGATATCGAAAAAGTCTGGAAGGAACTCGACATCGAAGTGGGTCCTGCAGAAGGTCCCTGCGTCCACTACGTGCAGGCGTGCCCCGGTACCGAGACCTGCAAATTCGGGCAGGGGGATTCGCTCGGGCTCGCCGCGAAGATCGAGGAGATGTTCGTCGGCAGGGAGGATACGGTTCCCGCGAAGACGAAGTTCGGCATATCGGGGTGCACGTTGAACTGCGCGGAGAGTTACCTCAGGGACTTCGGAGCGTTCGCGACACCGAAAGGGTGGACGGTCGTCGTCGGGGGCAATTCCGGTGGAAGACCTCGCATCGGCAATCCCATCGCGGAGAAATTGACCGACGAAGAGGCGCTCCTCCTCCTGAAGAAGTGTCTCGAATACTACGCGCGGCACGCGCGGCAAAAGGAGCGCATGCCGAGGTTCATCGAACGGATCGGCATAGAAGAGTTCAGGAAGGGCGTACTTTCGGAAGAGTAACGTCGCCCTCTTCATACGCAATGCGCAGGCCATCGCGGTGGCGCGCCCGGATTCATCGTATGTTCAATGAGAGGACATAGTATTCTCGCTTATTCTCCGCCCCCCCGGTGGAGATCGGAAGGTCTGCGGCGCGATCGCGCCTCGTTCCAATCGACTACACGGTGTTTGACTATCGACACAATAAACCCGCTCGAGCACGATGGCCTCTCACGAGCGGCCGGAAGGCATGAATGGAAAGGGTTGAATCACTGAATCCCGTCCCATGAAGATACTCCACAGATCAATACTCAGGGAACTCGTCCTCGCCTTCTTCATTAGCCTCGCCTCTCTCAATTTTATTCTCATGACGGAGAAACTCCTGCGGTTGAGCAGGATTTTGTCCAGTGTCGGCGCGTCGGTGTTCGACATGGCGAGACTCATTCTCTACGTCCAGCCGCCATTGTTGCTGCTCACCGTGCCCATGGCGTTCCTGCTCGCGACGCTGGTCGTCTACGGGAAGCTGAACATGGACAACGAACTCATCATCATGCGCATGAGCGGCATGCCGTTCAGCGGGACTGTCGTCCCCGTCGTCGTGCTCGGGATAGCGTGCTTCTTCCTGAGTCTCTTCGTCAGTTTCTACGCGGGTCCGAAGAGTGCCACCGCCGTGAGGGAGGAGACCGCGGATATCGTCAAGAGGCGGACGCCGGTCGCGATCGAGGAGGGAACGTTTTCCACCGTCTTTCGCGATGTCGTCATCTTCGTAAAGGAGAAGCCGACTGAGCACACGGTGAGGAATCTTTTTCTCTACGACAGCAGGAACAAGGCGGAACCGAGGGTCCTGATCGCGAGAGAGGGTACCGTCCAGGTGCACGACGGCTTCACGATCAGCCTTCTCCTGAGGGATGGCTCTCTCAACACGGTGCGCGGCGGGAGGAGCACGGACGTTTTTTTTGACCGGTACCACATGAGCCTCAAACTGGAACCCGGGCACGGGACGAGAAAGAATTCGGAAATGACGCTGACCGAGCTGCTGCAGGAGGCGCGAAAAGCGGGAAAGTGCACGCCGGCGGCGCTCTGTCTCGAACTCTACCGCAGGTTTTCACTGCCGGTCATGTCACTGATCCTCATTTTTTTGGGCCCTCCGCTCGCTGTGCGCGCCGGAAGGACAGGGACGCTCGGCGGGCTGACGGTCGGCCTCATCGTCTTCACTGCTTACTACATGGTGCTCATCTACGGTGAGAATCTTGCTCGGGCGGGGAGCGTTCCTTCGGTCGTGGGAGGGTGGGGAGCGACGGTGATCGTGGTCATCGCGGCTCTCCTCCTCTTCAGAAGGGAAAGCCTCAGGTGAACATTCTCCAGGCATTGTATGTGAGGGAGTACCTCGCACTGCTCGTCATCATCTGTCCGGGGCTGGGCTTGATTTTCAGCCTTCTCGATCTCATCGACAAGATCGATAACTTTGTCCCGGGCGGACTGACGATCGGGAGCATCGGTTACTACGTGTCTCTCGTCATGCCGAAATATCTCCTCTATCTCCTCCCGATGTCTCTCCTCCTCTCGAGCCTCTTCGTGTTCGGGCTCGCGTCGCGAAACAGGGAACTCATCGCCGTGCAGGCGTCGGGCGGTAGACTCAAGAGACTCTTTTCTCCATTTCTCTTCATGGGCATCGGGGCCAGCGTCCTCGCCTTTGTCCTCGGCGAGTTCGTTCTGCCTGCCCACACGGAACGCCTCATCGATTTCCGGAGGACCTATATGGGGAAGACGGAAAAAGTCACCGTTGTGGATGGCGTGGTCTGGTTGCGGGGTTCAGACGGTTCTCTGGTGCGGATAGCGCTCTACCTGCCCGATGCGCGGAGCGCGAGGGGACTGAGCATTTTCTATCCGGGCGGAAATGCCCTCGTCAGACGCATCGAAGCGGAAGAAGCGCAGTGGCTGGATCCCGCCGGGGGACAGGGAACGTGGAGGCTCGCACGGGTGAGGGCATACGATGTCATGGAGGGAACCGTTCAGGAGATGCCGACGATGGATTACCCGCACATCGCCGCCCCGTCGGTTTTCGAGCGCGGGATCAGGAAACCGGAAGAGATGGGGATCGTCGAACTCTCGCGGTATCGCGCGACATTGAGCGCTGCCGGCATAAAGGACCCGAAGCTCTCTGTCGACACGCACGTCAAACTATCCTACCCCATCATGAACCTCATCATGATGCTCCTCGGTCTATCCCTCGCCCCCGTGAGGAGAGGCGGGGGAGGCCTTTTTATCGCCGGCGTCGGCATATTTTTCAGTTTTCTCTATTGGCTCCTCTACACGTTCACGCTCTCGATGGGGTATGCGCGTGTCGTTCACCCCGTGGTCGCGGCGTGGGCGGTGCCGGTTCTCTTCGGATGCCTCGCCGCCTACCTCTTCACGAGGATACCGGAGTGACGCGTGGGTAGGCCCGACGGTTATCTCTGCGTCGTCCTCCACGCCCATCTGCCGTTCGTGAAACACCCGGAGCACCCTTTTTTCCTCGAGGAGAACTGGCTCTACGAGGCGATGACGGAGTGTTACCTCCCGCTCCTCGATGTTTTTTCGCGGCTCGTGAACGATGGGATCGATTTTAAGATCGTCCTTTCTCTGAGCCCCTCCCTCGTCGAGATGCTCATCGATCCGCTCCTCATGGACCGGTACGTGACGCATCTCCTGAGGCTTCAGGCGCTTGCCGAAGCGGAGAAGAGACGGCACAGGCGGGATATCCGCATCGAGCCGATCGTGCGGATGTACGAGGAGCGGTTAAATCGGGTTCGCGAACTCTTCGAGGATGTGTACGGAAAAAACCTGATGCCGGTGTTCCGCCAACTGCAGGATCAGGGGAACATCCTCATCGTACCGTCGGCAGCCACGCACGCCTACCTTCCGCTCCTCGCGACGTATCCGGCCGCTGTGCGCGCTCAGCTTTCGATCGGGGCGGAGCAGTACCGGCGGCATTTCGGGAGCGTTCCGCAGGGGCTGTGGCTGCCGGAGTGCGGGTTTGCGCCGGGAATCGACGGGCAGCTTCGCAACCTGGGCCTCCGTTTCTTTTTCCTCGAGTCCCACGGTGTGGTGCGAGGCGATCCGACGCCGCGGTACGGGACTTTTTTGCCGGTCGTCTGCCGGTCAGGGGCGATCGCGTTCGGCAGGGACACCGACGCCTCGAGGCAGGTGTGGTCGGCGCATGGGGGATATCCCGGCGATGGTGACTACCGGGATTTTTACCGGGACATCGGATTCGACAGTGACGACGCGCACGTGAGGGAGTTTCTCCAACCCTACGGGACAAGAACGTTCACGGGCCTCAAGTATTTCCGGGTCACGGGGAGGACGGACAAGAAGGAGCCGTACGTTGCGGCGCGCGCCGTGCGGAAGGCGGATGAGCACGCGGTGCACTATCTCATGAGCAGGGAGCACCAGGCGAGGGATGTCGCGGCGCGATACGGCATACGACCTGTGATCACCGCGTCGTTCGACGCGGAACTCTTTGGACACTGGTGGTTCGAGGGGCCGCGATGGCTCGAGACGCTCCTCCGGGAGGCGCACCGCCGGGGCAGGGCAGTTCGAACGGTGACGCCTGCGGAATATCTGCGCGCGGGTGCCGGTGCCGCGATCGTCCAGGCGTCACAGCCCTCCGAATCGAGCTGGGGTGAGAAGGGGTATCACGACGTGTGGCTCAATGATCGGAACGATACGCTGTATCGCCATCTCCTCAGAGCGACGGGACAGATGATCGACCTCGCGAATCGGCATCCGTGCGCGCAGGGCCTGAAGCGGCGGGCACTCGATCAGGCGGCGCGGGAAGTGCTGCTCGCGCAGCACAGTGACTGGGCCTTCATGATGAAGAACGCTACCCATGACGCTTATGCGCGCATGCGATTCGCGACCCACATCGGAAGGTTTTCTCAGCTCTCCGCCGTCGTTGAGTCGGGCCGGATTCAGGAGAAGGCGCTCTCCGACATGGAACGGAGCGACAGCATCTTTCCGGAGATCGATTACCGGGTGTTTCGGAGCGGTGCGGCGGAGCCCGAAGGGTTCGCCCCCCGCTGTCCGAAGCTTCAGGAGAGGAGTCTCTCGTAAGGATAGGCTTTCAGGAAGGCCACGAATTCTTCGAGCGAGTTCGACGAAATCGAGTTCTTGTGCATGACGAGAGAGAAGTCCCGCGTCATGCGTTCTTCCTTGATCGTGAGCAGATGGAGCGTCCCGTATCTGCTCTCCTTCCGTGCCGCCCACCGGGAGATGATCGAGATGCCGAGCCCGTTCTCGACCGCGTCTTTGATGGCCTCCGTGCTGCCGAGGATAGCGGATATCTTGAGGTCGTGAAGGGTGATGCCGTGCCGCCCGAGGATCTTTTCGATCATTTGCCTGGTCCCCGACCCCGGTTCCCTTATGATGAACGGTTCCTTCCCGAGTTCGGTGATCGAGACCTCCTTCTTCTTCGTCCAGTGGTGGGAGGGCGGTGCGATGATGACGAGTTCGTCCGAGATGAGCTTTTTCACCACCATCTTCTGGCGGGAGACATCTCCCTCGACGAGGCCGAGATGGATATTCCCCGCGTTGAGGAGTTCGATGACCCTCTTCGAATTATTGACGAGAAGGTAGATTTTGCTCTTCGGGTGCGTCCGTTTGAACTCCGTAATGATCCCGGGCAGGATGTAATTCCCGATATTCGAGCCGGCGCCGATCGTGAGGCTTCCCTTCACGAGGCCTGTCTGCCGGCCGATCGCCTTCTCGGCAGACGTGTAGAGGGAGAGGATTTCTTTCGCATAGCGGTAGAGGATTTCGCCCGCAGGTGTGAGGGTGACGGCGCTCGAGGATCGATCGAAAAGCTTGGTCTCGTATTTTTCCTCCAGGGCCTGGATCTGGAGACTGACGGCAGGCTGCGTGAGGTGGATGATTTCGGAGGTTTTCGAGAAGCTTTTCGTTTCCGCTACGGTACAGAAGACTTTCAGTTTATGATCTTCCATGGAAGCCCCCCAGGAGACGAATTGCAAGTCCGATGGCGCGAAGGAAAAGGGCGCGACCGGCAAAAAGCGGCAGAAGCGACGGCGAATGAGACAGCGCGCGATCTGTCCATCCCCGCTCTTCGCTCATGGATTCTCGCTTTTCCCGTTCGTCACGCTCATTCCGCGCCGTTCCTTGGCGGTTGTCAGAGCAGGCGGTAAGCCGAGTTCTGTTTCCGTGGTCATTCATCTCCGATCCGGTATTGCTACCGGATTCATGCGGTCAATACCCGTTCCGCCTCCCCGGACGCGACGCGTCATCGGGGATTCGAAGGGGCACCTCTCGAGGCGGAACCTATTCGACCTTGCTCAAGGCGGGGTTTTCCAAGCGCAGGGTGTCGCCACCCTGCCTGGTGAGCTCTTACCTCACCTTTTCACCCTTGTCCCGACGCATGTCGGGACGGTTTCCCTTTCTGTGGCACTTTCCTTGGGGTCACCCCCAGTCGCTGTTAACGACCGCCTTGCCCTGCTGAGCTCGGACTTTCCTCCCGGAAACGTCTCGCGAGATGGGAGACGTCCGGGCGACCACACGTCCTGCTCTGACTATAACATTCGTTTATCATTTTATAACAATACCTAAAAATTGAAAAGAGTTTTTTTTGAGGGTCCGGACGATCGGGTGGCGGAGACTGCTCCGTCAGGCGGCGGGTTCTCTGTAGAAGAGTATTCTGCGGCAGTGCGGGCAGTGGTATATTTCTTCGTTCTTCTTGATCTCGACGAACAGCTGCGGCGGGATATTCATGTTGCACCCCTGACAAATCTCTCCCCTGACCTCGCTGACGGCAAAGCCGCGGTGGAGTTCGATCAGCTGGATGTATTCGTCGTAGATCTCGCCGTCGATCATGCTCCGAATCTTCTTCCTCGTGTCCTGGAGCGAGAGGAGGTGCGTCTCGAGCCGCTCCTGCTCTTCGGAAATTCGTTTCTTCCGGGCTTCGACCTCTTCCATCCTCTTCCTGAAGTCGTCTTCGGCCGCCCTGATCTGCCTCTGGAGTGAATCGGCGTCGACCATGAGGGCGATGATCTCGTCTTCGATGAGCGAGCGCTCGCGCTCGACGGCTTCGATCTCCCTGAGGAGCGCCTGATATTCCTTGTTCGTTTTGATCTCGCCGGTACGGGACTTCAGCTTCACGATCTTCTCGTTCGCGTCGTCGAGCGCTCTCTCTTTTTCCCGTTTCTTCTTTTCGAGAGCGTCCCGCTGCTGCTCGGTTTTCTTCAGTGCGTCGTGGCTGCTCTGGAGCGACGATTCGGCTTCCCTGAGTCTTCGCGGAATGTCATTGATCGAGCGTCCGATCTCCAGAATCCTCGTGTCGATCTCCTGCAATTCTATGAGATGTGAGAGCTGTGCGTTCACCATCGTGCGTCTCGCTGTCTGGTTGCGGACAGTGTGTTGGTGGGCCCACCAGGGCTCGAACCTGGGACCAACCGGTTATGAGCCGGTAGCTCTACCAGCTGAGCTATGGGCCCTCCAGAGCGTGTAAGTTATTACTTTAAACGCCCCTCGAGAGAGAGGTCAAGACTTTTCGAGGAATTCTCTCAGCCACCTGCTCCGTGACGGGTGTCTCAGCTTTCTGATCGCTTTCACTTCTATCTGCCGGATCCGCTCGCGCGTCACGTCGAATTCCGTCCCGACTTCCTCGAGCGTGCGTGGCATGTCCTCCCCGATCCCAAAGCGCTTCCTGATGATCTTCTCCTCTTTCGGCGGGAGAGATCCGAGCAACCGATCGACCCTCCTCCTCAGATCGTCCTGTATGACGTACTCGAGCGGAGACTGAATCGCTTTATCCTCGATGAAATCTCTCAAGTGACTGTCCTCTTCGCCGATCGGCATTTCGAGCGACATCGGTTCTCTCGCGATCTTCAGAACCATATCGACTTTGGCGACCGGCATGTTGAGGCGCTCCGCTATCTCGGCCGGCGGGGGTTCTTTGCCGGTGACCTGCACGAGTTCCCGTGCCGTCTTCGTGATCCTGTTCATCGTTTCGACCATGTGGACGGGTATCCGTATGGTGCGCGACTGATCCGCGAGCGCCCTCGTGATCGCCTGGCGGATCCACCACGTCGCGTACGTGCTGAACTTGTACCCGCGCCGGTATTCGAACTTGTCGACCGCTTTCATGAGACCACTGTTGCCTTCCTGTATGAGATCCGAAAAGCTCAGTCCCCTGCCGAGATACCGCTTCGCGATGCTCACGACGAGGCGCAAATTCGCTTCGATCATTTTCCGCCGGGCCTCGTGCGCCTGGTGCTCGCCGTCTCGCAAATCCCTGAGGATTTTCCTCATCTCTTTCCCCGTCATTTCGAGGGCGTTCTCCCTCGCTTCGATACGGCGACGAATCTCCGCGATGTCCTTCTTCACCCCTGCGTTTGTCCGGGCGCTCCCGAGCGTCGCGAGCCGCTTCCGGAGCATCTCGAGTTCGACGGCCGATTTCCTGAATTCATCGGAGAATGCGGAGACGACGTCCTCTTTCAGACGGAGTGCGCGAACGCACTCGACAATCTGCTCCATCGTCTGTTCGAGGGCGCCCCGGGCCGCCTCGGCGTCTCTTCGGACGGATTTCGTTCGGGCGTCTCGTTCCGCACGCGAGGCGGAACCGCGATATGCCGAGACGATCGCCGCGTACGCTCTTCTCTTCCTGTTGAGTTTCTCGAGTTTCTGCGTGAGACGGAAGAATCGTTCGCCTTCCCGATGGAGATCGTCCTCTGATTCTTCCCCGTTGAACTGCACGATGTCCGCGATCGTGGCTTCCCCCCGCCTGCACATCTTCCCGAGAACCACGAGTTTGTTGATCACGAAGGGAAGGGAGAACAACGCGCGGTAAATCCTGGCCTTCCCCTCCTCGATTTCCCGTGCGAGCTCGATCTCGCCTTCCCTCGTCAGGAGCGGCACGTTGCTCATTTCCTTGAGGTAGATGCGGATGGGATCCCGCTCGATCTCGGCAATCGGGGGTGGTTTTTCCTCTTCGTCGAAGACCTTCTCTTCGGGTTCTCCCCGGAGGAGCAGTTCCGCCTCGTCCTCTTCGTAGGCGGCGTCGTCGAATTCGTCGAAGTATCGCTTCATGACCGCGTCCCCTGCGCGCGTTTTCTCTTTTCTTTCAAGATGGAATCGAGACGCACGATATCGCCGGACTCTTCCGCCAGTCGTCGTTCTCTGTCGGTTCTCCTCTCCCGCATTCGTGCGAGGCAGTCCGCGACGTTGGCGTCCACGTGTTCGGGATCGAAGCCGGGGTTCAGCGTGAGGCTGCTGATGAGCGCCGCTTCCGCCTCGTCCGCTTCGCTGAGGAGCGAACCGACGGTCCCATGCTCGCTCCGTTCCGAGATCTTCCGCAGAATCCTACGGATCGTCTCGTTCCGAATGTCTTCGAGATTCACGTGCGGAAGGACGACGCGCGATTTCTCGGGGAACGAAAGGAGGATGCTCAGCAGGAGGAGCTCCTCGCGGTGAGTCGTGGAGGCTGGGCGCGGAAGCGGCGGGCGCTCGGGCGCGCGCGCTTTCTTCCGCAGGAGTTCCAGTTCGCTCCTGAGAGCCGTTTCATGCATTTTCGACCGGTCGCTCAGTTCGCGGACAAATTCATCGGCGCGGAGAAGGTCTTTGACCGTCGCGATCATGGTCAACGCCTCGCGGACGACGTCGACCCGTTCTCCCTTCGCGGTCTCGAGGAGGAAATCGACCGGCGAGCGCGCCGACGAGAGGGCTTTTTCGAAAAAGGCCGCCCCTGACTTCCGTAGGATGCTGTCGGGATCTTCGCCGCGCGGCAAAAGGAGGACCTTCGCCGCGATGTCCAGTTCGCAACAGCCCGAAACAGCCCTCTTCGCCGCGGATACCCCGGCATCGTCACCGTCGAAGACGAGGATGACCGTGTTCGCCGACGATTTCAGCTTCCTGAGTTGTCCGTGGGTGAGCGCCGTTCCGAGAGGCGCGACGGCATTCGAGAACCCATGCTGATGACACATGATCGCATCGAGATAGCCCTCGACGACAATGGCGTATCCTCTCCGCCGGATTTCCCCTTTTGCGAGATCGAGCGCGAAGAGCGCCTCCCCTTTTTTGAAGACGTCGGTTTCCGGCGTATTGAGATATTTCGGGATCCCGCTGCCGATCGCGCGTCCCCCGAAACCGATGATCTCGTCCCGGAGATTCCGGATCGGAAACATGATGCGTCCCCTGAACCAATCGCGGGGCCCACCGCCGTCGGCCGCGATGAGGCCGGCATTCTTCAATATCGGATCGGAAAACCCCTTCTTCTTCAAAGCGCGGTAGAGGCCGTCCCTCCGATCCGGCGCGTACCCGATGCGGAAGAGGTCTCTCATCGCATCGCTCACGCCTCTCTCCGCGAGGTAGGCGAGCGCCGATGTCGTCTCGCGGAGTGCGCTGACGAAATAGCGGAGAGCTGCCTCGTTTGCTTTGAGAATGCCGTCCCGCCGCGCTGCCGCATTTTTATCGAGGACGGTGTCGGGAACGTCGATTCCCGCTTTCTTCGCGATGTACCGCACCGCTTCACCGAAGGAGAGGTGGTCATGTTTCATGAAGAATGTGATGACGTCGCCGCCCGCGCCACAGCCGAAACAGTGGAAGATCTGCTTGGAAGGGCTCACCATGAAGGAAGGCGTCTTCTCCGAGTGAAAGGGACAGAGCCCCTTGTAGTTCTGTCCCGATTTCTTCAGCGCGACGTAGTCAGATATGAACTCGACGATGTCGATGCGCGCTTTTATCTCTTCGAGCAGGCCGGACTTCATCAAGCCCGTTTTTCGTTTCGACGGAACCTCCTGAACCCGGAGCATTCCCGAATCTCGACGGGTTGCTCCCGCAGCACTTCGTCCAGGAGGAGATTCAAACCGAGATTGTCACTCGATATATGGCCCGCGATGACGACATTGAGGTGATGCTTCTCGGCTTCTTTGCGGTGCTCTTCACTCAGATGCATCGCGACGATCGTGCTGACGCCGCCCGCGGTCAAACTCTCGAATATTTCCCGCGCTCCCTCCGTGCCGCCCGTCATATCGACGAAGACCTTGCCTGCTTTCCGCGTCTTTGCGCCGAGCATGATCTTCGGGCCTGCGCCGTTCAGACCGGCGGCTTTGTACTCCGGGATCGCGCGGAGCACGTCGACGACGTCGGCGAGCGTATACGGTTTCTCCCGGTCGAAGAGCCGCTGGAGATAGGTGGCCACCATGTTGTCCGCCGGCGTGTGGAGGCAGATGAAGGGGATGTCGAGCAAACGCGCGGCGTCGACCGCCCGGGCGTGGTTAATGGGCATCAGTTTGCGTTCGATCTCCTTGATCCTCGCATCCATGAGGTCCTCCGCGATATTGATCGGGACCCCGTAGAGGTTCAAGATGTCGGACTGCATCTTCATGACCGAGAAGAGATCGGCGAGCGCCCTGCCGGAGGGATGGTGAGAGAGGATCGCGTCTATACGGGTTCCGCTCGATCTGAGCGTATGGGCGAGGAGGATCTCGGCGACATCGATATCGATACCGACGAGGATGCTCTCGACATCGTGATCCAAGGATCCGTGGAGGATTCGCGAATCGGGATAGGGGTTTTTCAATGTTTCGGGGTCGAAGAACTCGCGGTCGCCGGGGCTGAGTGCGTCAAACTCTTTCCGGGTCCGCTCCAACTCTTTGGCGACCGCGTCTTTACCCCTGGGGTCGTGCGCGACCCCGGTCTCGATTGCACGCGTGTAGAGGTCGCCAAGTTTCATGAAGTCAACGACAGACCGGTCCCGTGTCGCCGGGCTGGCACATGGTTTGTTGCGCCGATCGTTCGGGCAGCGAATGCCTCGCGTCAGGATCGCCTCTCTTGCGAGCGGCAAACGCGGCATGCGGAACCATCGGATCCCGGGAAACCATTACCTGACCGCCATTCTCACTTTTCTGACAGCTTTCTTTCTCGCCGCGATCGCCTTTTTCTTTCTCTTGACGCTCGGCTTTTCGTAATGCTCTCTTTTCTTAATTTCCGAAAGGATACCTTCTTTCTCGCACTGCTTCTTGAATTTCTTCAGAGCATTTTCGAAAGAGTCGCTCTCCCTTACCCTCACATAGGGCATCCATATACCCCTCCTCCCTATTCAAAAATTGAAGTTTAGTCTAACAGTAAGGCGTTCCGTCTGTCAATGTAAGTTCTTGCAAAAAAGCGATTTCTTATGCTACAGTGTAGCACGTCTTGACGCGGGGGGACGTGTCACGGGAGCGATCCTCTAACCACCGATTATTTACCCATTTTTGTAGTCGAAACGAGCGATGTGAGCGTGAGCAGACACGATACGATACAGCCGCCGCAGATCATGGGGAGAAGCGCCGTGATCCTGAAGGTCTTCGACCGGGTCCGGAAGATCGCGGCGAAGGACGTGCCCGTTCTCATTGTCGGGGAGGCCGGGACGTACCGCGAGGTGGTCGCGCGTGCGATTCACGAGCACAGCCCGCGACACGGCGGGCCGTTCGTCCCCGTCAACTGCAGCACAATTCCCGCTGAGCTTGCCAGGGCCGAATTGTTCGGCACCGGCGCGTCGCCCGTCGGCGCGTCATCCGGACAGCGAGGCAAGATCTTCGACGCGGATGGAGGGACGCTCTTCATCGAGAACATCGCCGGTCTCGATGCTTCGCTCGTCAATGACCTGACCGGAATCGTTCGGGAGAAGGAGGTTCGGCTGAACGCCCATACCGCGATCCGCGTTGATGTGCGGCTCATCGGTACGGCATTGGACCGCCCGGGTATCGCGATGCAGGGACGGACGCCGGGTGGTGTGCTGAAGGAGTTGGGCGCCGTGCTGATCAGGATACCGCCGCTTCGCGAGAGGAAGGACGACATTTTGCCGCTCGTCCACTATGTGGTGGAGGAGACCGTGCGCAAGTTCGACACCGGTCCGAAAGAACTCTCGAAAGAGGCGAAGGAGTACCTCCTGGGCTACGATTGGCCCGGTAATGTCCGGGAACTCGAGCAGATGGTCAAACGGGCGACGATTCTGTCCTCGGGCCGGCGGATCGAAAAAAAGGACCTCATGATCGCGGACATCGGGTCATGCTCGATGCGGGAGTTCCTCGAGGAAAAGTTGAAGCGCTATCTCAAAGAGATGATAAAGCTCGAAACGTGTCACCTATACGATACGATCATTTCGGAAGCCGAGCGCGCTCTCATCGGGATTCTCCTGCGCGAAACAGGGGGGAATCAGGTGAGGGCCGCGAAGACGCTCGGGATCAACAGGAACACGCTGCGTTCGAAGATCAAACAGTACAAGATTCGCTCGTGACCTGAAACGTTCCGTCCCTTTGAAAGGTATTCGTCGGAATGCGTACCTGACCGTCTCGCCTGTCCCGCTATCGGGAAACGAAGTGCGATGTCGCTGGGCGTCCGGGCGGAACAACGCCGCGCTGCGCGGAAGCGAGAGGAGGGATTCCATGAGAACGTTGCGTATTGTGTGCCTGGTGGCGGTGATCGTGGTGTTCGCGGGGATCCCCGGCAGGACGGTGGCCGCCGAAAGCGGGTCTCGTGACAGAGGGGCGTTTTCGATCGGCACGGAAGAGCAGACCGGGATCGCCGTCACGATTTACAACGTCAATCTCGGCTTAGTCAGAGATCGGCGGAAGGTCATACTCCCGGCCGGCGAGCACGAAGTGCGTTTTTTGGGCGTCGCTTCGGAGATCATTCCGGCGAGCGTCCACGTTGGATCTCTCACCGATCCGGGGTCGTTTCGCGTTATTGAGCAAAATTATGCGTACGATCTTCTGAATCCGCAGAAACTTCTCGATACGTACGTTGGGAAAGAGGTGACGCTCTACGAGAAGAATCCTTACACGGAGCGGGAAGAGTTCGTGCGCGCGACGCTCCTTTCGAACAATAGCGGGCCGATTTTCAGGATCGGCGATTCGATCGTGATCGGGCATACGGGCCGGATCATTTTCACGGGACTTCCCGACAATCTCGTGGGCAAGCCGACGCTCGTCTGGACAGTGCGGAACGGTCGCGAGGGTGAACAGGAGATCGAGGCATCGTATCTCACGAACGGGATCACCTGGCGGGCGGATTACACCGTGACGGTGGGCGAAGGAGGCGATCGCGCAGACATCTCCGGTTGGGTCACGATCGACAACAGGAGCGGAGCGACCTACAGGGATGCACGGCTCGCGCTCATCGCGGGAGACGTGCACAGGGCACCCGGCGCGCCCGAGTACCAGCAGAGACTGCTCCGGACCGCGGACGTGGCGGCGAAAGCCGAGCCTCAGTTCAGGGAGGAGGAATTGTTCGAGTATCACAGGTACACGCTCGACCGGGCGGCGACGATCGAGGAGAACGAGATGAAGCAGATCGGATTTCTGAGCGCCGACGGCGTGCCGGTTCACACGGAATTCGTCTTCGCGGGCGCCGCCCACTACTACTATAACCGCGTCGCTGACGCGGCGGGAGAACAAAAAGTAGGCGTGTTCGTTGAAATGGAAAACAGGAGGGAGTCTCGTCTTGGCATCCCCTTGCCGAAGGGGACGATGCGGGTATACAAGCGCGGCGGCGATGGAGGAGTGCAGTTCATCGGCGAGGATCTGGTGAACCACACGCCGAAAGACCAGAAAGTGAGGATCAGGCTTGGGTCCGCGTTCGACGTGACGGGGAAGAGAACCCAGACGGATTGGAAAAAGATCGCGTCCGATACGTACGAAGCCGGCTTCGAGATCGTCCTGAGCAACCATAAGAGAGAGGACGTCGTGGTGAAGGTGATCGAACCGATTCCGGGCGATTGGACGATGCTCAGCGCATCTCATCCGCACAGGAAAACGGAAGCATACGCGGCCGAGTTTGCGGTACCGGTGAAAAGGGACGGGGAGACGGTGCTTGCCTATCGGGTCAGGATGCGGTTTTGATTGCCGCCCGCGACTCTCGTCGCAGGGGGACCGCCCGTCATTTCTTCCAGTAGTGGGGCACGAGAAGGATGAGGACGGTATAGACCTCGAGCCTTCCGGTCAGCATGCAGAATATGAGGATCCACTTCCCGGCGGTCGGTATGCCGGCGTAGTTTTCGGCCGGGCCCGCCGAGCCCATTGCCGGGCCGACGTTGCACATCGCCGATATCACCGTCGTCGTGGACGTCACGATATCTTCTCCGGTCGCTGCCATCCCGATGATCGCTACCGTGCAAACGCCGAGGAAGAGAAAGATCATCCCCCATATGCTGCCGAGCACTTCTTTGTTCAGGATCCTGTTATCGAGTTTCACGGTCGTGACGGCGCGGGGATGTATGAGCTGATAGATCTCCCGGTATCCCTGTTTCAGGCTGAGGAGTATCCTCACCTGTTTGATGCCGCCGCCCGTCGAGCCGATCATACCGCCGAAGAACATGAGCACGATGAGCACCGCCTGGGAGAGCGGGGCCCATCGCTCGTAATCCGCGGTCGAATAACCGGTCGTGGTCATGATCGAGGTGACCTGAAAGAGTGCGTGACGCGTCGCGTCGGAGAGCGAGGCATAGGGAAGGCGATAGACGTTCACCGTGACGATGAGGGTTGCGACGATGGTCACCCCCGCGTAGAACCGGAACTCGGAACTGTGCCAGAGCCTGCCGATATGCCCTTTGCTGACGGCGAAATAGAGGGAGTAATTGACGCCCGCCATGAACATGAACACACTCGTGATGTACTCGATCGCTGGCCTTTGGAACGCGGCTATGCTCGCATTCTTCGTCGAAAAGCCGCCTGTCGCCATGGTGGTGAAGGCGTGGCATACCGCGTCGAAGGCGCTCATTCCGGCCAGGGCGAGGAGGACCGCGTTGAGCGTGGTGAGGGCGAGGTAGATGTACCAGAGAGCCTTCGCGGTGTCGATGATCCGCGGCCTCAGTTTGTCGATGCTGATTTCGGGGACCTCCGCTTTGAAGAGCTGCATGCCGCCGGTTCCGAGAAAAGGGAGAATCGCGATGGCGAACACGATGATGCCCATCCCCCCGATCCACTGCGTCATGCTCCTCCAGAACAGGATGCCGTCCGGTACCGACTCTATATCGGTCATGACGGATGAGCCGGTCGTCGTGAACCCCGCCATGGATTCGAAGTAAGCGTCTGTGAAGGAGCTGAACGTGCCGGCGAGGAGGTAGGGAAGCGCCCCGCTCAGGGAGATCGTCAGCCACGTGAGCGTCACGATGAGGAAGGCCTCACGGTGCCTGATGTCCTCCTTTTCGCTCTTCCTCGTCGCAAGAAACAGCGAGATCCCCGCGGCGAATGTGATACCGAGCGATTGCGCAAGGGGGACGAGGTCGCCGCTCGCCCTGATGAACGAGACGCCGACGGGGATCACCATGAAGAGTGAGAGGAAGAGCAGTACGAGGCCCAGAAAATGGAGGATCGAGCGGACGTTCATCCTGTCTGGACGGTCTTCACCTGAGCATCTTTTCGACGTGTTTTATGGACTCGCGCATGGTGAAGATGATCAGTTTGTCCTCCTCCCGGAGGATATCCTGTCCCGAGGGGATAATGACCGTGTCGCCCCTGATAATGGCGCCGACGATGGACGCTTTTGGCTGCGCCTTCTGGAGACTCTTTCCGATGAGGGGCGACGTCCTGCCGATCCTCCCTTCGAGGATTTCCGCTTTCGCGTCAGCGATCGCGGTGAGGCTGAGGATGTCGCCCCTCCGCACGTAGCGGAGGATCGTCCCCGCGGTGATGAGCCGCGGACTCAGCACCGACTGAATGCCGAGACCGTGTGCGAGCGTGATGTAGTCGGTCTTGTTCACCAAGGTAACCGTCTTCTTGACGCCGAGCTTCTTCGCGAGGAGCGACACCATGATATTGAGTTCGTCGTTGTTGGATACGGAGACGAAGGCGTCCATGTTGCCGATGTTCTCCTCGAGCAGGATCTTCTGCTCGGTGCCGTCCGCGTGGAGGATGAGGGATCGGCTGAGGTTCTTGCTGAGGAACTTGCACCGCTCCTCGCTCTTCTCGAGAACCTTCACGTCGGCCTTGTGCTCGATGCGCGCAGCGATGTGGTACCCCGTTCGTCCCCCGCCGAGTATCATGACCTTTTTGACGGGGCTGACCGGGATGCCGAGGAGAGCGGCCGTTTCGTGCAGCGCGCCGGGGATGACCGGCATATAGACGATGTCGCCGAGCATGATGCTGTCGTCGCCGGTAGGGACGAACGTCTTCTCGTCCCGGACGACGAGGCCGATGAGCAATTTGCTGCCGAGGCCGACGCCGACCGCCTTGAGCGGTCTGCCGATGAGCGGGGATGTCTCGGGGATCTTGAACCCGATCACCTTCACGAGACCGCGCTCGAAGTCCTCTATCTCCGACGCGAAGGGGGCTTCGAGAATGCGCACGATCGCCTTCGCGATCTCGAGCTCGGGATTGATCGCCGGGTCGATGTCGAGCGCTTTGAGGAGGCGCTCGTTCGAGAAATAATCCGGATTCCGGATGCGCGCGATCTTTCTCGGTATCCCGAACATCGCCTTCGCGAGGAGGCAGGCGATCATATTGGTCTCGTCTTGATCGGTCACGGCGAGGAGCATGTCCGCCTTGTCCGCCTCCGCCTCCTTCAGGGAAGCGGGCGATCCTCCTTCGCCGTCGACGACCGCGATGTCGATCTCTTCGGCGATCCGGTTCGTCTTTTCCCTGTCCTTATCGATGACGACGACGTCGACGGATTCGAGAGACAGGAATTTGGCGATCTGGTAACCGACTTCGCCTGCTCCGACGATGATGACGCGCATGATTGTCTATATTACACGAAGGGCGGTATTATTATTCAAAGAATTCAGCGACGTTATGCCGATGATGGCTTGAGACATCCAATGATCAGATTCAGTCTCCGCGCGACGAACGGTAGCGCTCGTTCCGGCACCGTCGAGACCGGCCGGGGGGTGATCCATACCCCCGCCTTTATGCCGGTCGGAACGGCCGGTACCGTGAAGGCGATGTCCCCCGAAGAACTGAGGGGGATCGGCGCCGAGATCATTCTCTGCAATACGTATCACCTCTCCCTACGTCCGGGGCACGAGGTTATCGAGTCGCTCGGCGGTCTCCACGCCTTCATGAACTGGCCGGGACCGATACTGACGGACAGCGGTGGGTTCCAAGTCTATAGCCTGGCCGCCCTCAGAAAGGTCGAGGACGACGGCGTGTTTTTCAGGTCTCACCTCGACGGTTCGACGCACTTCCTCGGGCCCGATGAAGCGATGCGTATCCAGTGGGCGCTCGGTTCCGATATCGCGATGGTGCTCGACGATTGCCCTCCGTATCCGGCCTCGTACGAATACGCCATGACGTCCGTTTTCCGGACGATCAAATGGGCCGCCCGGTGCGCGGAGATGAAGCGGGCGGGCCAGGCACTCTTCGGCATCGCGCAGGGCGGTTTCTATGAGGATCTCCGACGAAAGAGCATCGAGGAACTCCGCGCCATCGGGTTCGACGGCTACGCGGTGGGAGGGATAAGCGTCGGCGAACCCAAAGAAGAGATGCACCGAATGATCCGATTTACCGCGCCGCTGCTCCCGGAAGACAAGCCGCGCTATCTTATGGGGATCGGCGACCTCGGCGATGTTCTGAAGGCGGTCGGAGCAGGGTTTGATCTCTTCGACTGCGTCATGCCGACGCGCAACGCGAGGAACGGCACGCTCTTCACGAGCAGGGGGAGGGTGAGCATCAAGCGGGAGGAGTTCAAGGCGGACCGATCGCCGCTCGATCCCGACTGCGACTGCTACACGTGCCGGAACTACTCGCGCGGCTATCTCAGGCACCTTTTCCTCTCGAGGGAGATCCTCTCGATGCGGCTCAATACGATACACAATCTCTCCTTCTACTTGCGTTTTTTCCGCGGGATGCGGGAATCTATCGAGGACGGCACCTTCGGGTCATTCAGGGAGAAATGGGAAAAGATCACGGAATAAGCATCGACTACGGCGCTCAGGTTCGGAGAGTTCTCGTCGTCACGCTCTTCCTCAACGTCGCCGTTGCGCTCTCGAAGGTGGCCTACGGTTTCGCCACGAATTCCGTCGCGATGCTCTCGGACGGGTTTCACTCCTTCTTCGACGGGACGTCGAACGTCGTCGGGCTCGTCGGGATCTGGATCGCGTCGCATCCGCCCGACGAGCGTCATCCCTACGGGCACAAGAAGTACGAGACGATGTTCACCGTCATCATCGCGGTCATGCTCTTTCTCACGTGCATCGAGATACTGAAGAAAGTGTACCGTTCGCTGACGAGTTCCCACGAGGTCGAAGTCACGACCGTCAGCTTTGCGATCATGATCCTGACGCTGGCGGTCAACACGGCGGTCGCGAGGTACGAGATGAAAAAGGGAAGGCAGCTTGGGAGCGAGTTCCTCATCGCTGACGCGAAGCACACGAAGAGCGACATCCTCGCATCCGTCGCCGTCATCGCGAGCCTCGTTCTGTCGCGGATGGGGTATACCCAGGCGGATGCTGTCGTCAGCCTCGTCATCACCTTTTTTATCGCCCGGATCGGCTACCAGATTGTGAGGGACGCCTCTTCGATCCTCGTCGACACCGTCTGCATCAACACGAAGGCGATCGAGTCGGTCGTCTGTGGTGTGGAAGGCGTTCAGGGTTGCCACGATATCCGCACCCGAGGGTCGCAGAACGCCATCTACCTCGACCTCCACGTGTGCGTTGACGGCCGCCTCCCCACCGAAGTGAGCCACGGCATCGCGGATCGAATCGAACAGGCCGTCAGGGACGCGTTCCCGTCCGTCGTCGATATCGTCGTGCATGTCGAACCGGAGGCGGAAAAATAATATACGGGTCCGAGGGGTCGAGAGGGCAGGGACGCGAAAAAGATACCGAGACTGATTGAGACCTTGTTGAGATTGATTGACCACGTCTTGTCATTTCCGCGAACCGTAAACGGGTTGCCGAGGAGATGCCGAGGAGAACCGAGGTGAGACTGCCATGGTTCGACGGGCTTACCATGACACACAACTAAGGACGGCCTTGTCACACAATCAGCTAAAGTCGTGGATTGCGCGCGGCCTAGAATGGGGAGTGAAGGTTATGATTCTGAAAATCAAGGTGCCTGCCCTTTTTATACCCGACAAAGCCACTGGATTCCGGTTTTCACCGGAATGACGGCCTTGAAAATGTTATCTCCCTTTTGTCGTCATGCCGGAAGTTCGTAATCCGGTCAGCCCGCGACTCGCCTGAGGCGAGCATCCAGCGACTCCTGCCATACTACCAAAGGCACTGGATTTTAGTGTTCACCGGAATGACGGCCTCCGAACAACGTACCCTTTTTTCCGTCAAGCGGGACACCGATAAGCCTGCTTTGGCATGGTTCGACAAGCTCACCATGACGCTCTTCATAATTGTCATCCTGAGCTTGTCGAAGGATGACATAGTGCTCGGGACGGGCTTGCCGAAGGGTCACCTCGACTTCTCGAACCGTGCACCCTTTGTCCTGAAGCCCTATTTTTTACAGGATCGGCAAGTACTTCTCTATTTCGTACGGGTGGATCCTGATCCGGTAATCGTCCCACTCCACTTTTTTGCTCATGATGAACTGTTCGTGAATGTGGTCGCCGAGCGTCTCGCGGAGCAGTTCGCTGCTCTCCGCGTACTCAATCGCCCGATTGAGGCTCCCGGGGAGCGTGTCGATGTTGTACTTCTCCCGTTCGGCTTCCGAAAGGTGGTAGACGTCCATTTCCATCGGTTCGGGTAGCTTGTAGCCTTTCTCGATGCCTTTCAGCCCCGCGTTCAGCATGCATGCGAACGCGAGGTACGGATTGCACGCAGGGTCCGGCGATCGCAGCTCGACGCGCGTGGCTTTCTCTTTGCCGGGCTTATAGAGGGGAACGCGAACGAGCGTCGAACGGTTTCTCCGCGCCCAGCAGATGTACACGGGCGCCTCGTACCCCGGCACGAGGCGTTTGTAGGAGTTCACCCACTGGTTCAGGACGACGGTGATCTCCTTAATGTGCGTGAGGAGGCCGGCGATGTACCGCTTCCCTGTCTCCGAGAGGAAGTACTGGTCTTTCGGATCGAAAAAAGCGTTCCGTTCTCCCCTGAAGAGCGACTGGTGGGTGTGCATGCCGCTCCCGTTCTGGCCGTAGATCGGTTTCGGCATGAAGGTGGCGTACACGTTGTACTGCTTCGCGATCTCCTTGACGATGATCCGGTGCGTCATGACCGTGTCCGCCATCGTCAGGGCGTCGGCGTAGCGCAGGTCGATCTCGTGCTGGGAGTGGGCGACTTCGTGGTGCGAGTATTCGACCTGGATCCCCATGGTTTCGAGCGCGAGGATCGTGTCGCGGCGGAGATCTTCCGCGGCGTCGAGCGGATAGTCGAAGTACCCCCCTTCGTCGAGCGGCTCGGTGCCCTTGTCCGATTTGAAGTAAAAGTACTCGAGTTCGGGGCCGACGTAGAAGGTGAAGCCTTTCTGTTTCGCTCTCTCGAGGTTCACTTTCAGGATATACCTCGGGTCGCCCCTGTACGGCGATCCGTCCGGTTCGTAGATGTCGCAGAACATTCGCGCGACGGCGCGTTCCTTCGGCCGCCACGGGAGGATGACGAACGTGGTCGGGTCGGGACGGGCGATCATGTCGCTCTCGTCGATTCTCGCGAATCCCTTGATGGATGAACCGTCGAATCCCATGCCCTCGTTGAAGGCGAATTCCAGCTCGTCGACCGGCACCGCGAAACTCTTGAGCTGCCCGTGGATGTCGGAAAACCAAAGCCGGATGAATTTCACATCGTGTTTTTTCACGAGTTCCATCACGTCTTTCTTGTCGCGCGCTTTCGCCGCATTTTTCTTGGTCGTGGCTTTTGGCATGTGTTCCTCCTTTGATCTATGTGGGGTCTGTTACGGTTCCCGGAAGAAACTCCTGTAAAAATTCAACGCCCTCCCTGCGTATTCATCGTAGAATTGTTCTGTCGCCCGACGCATGCGATCGGCCTCCGGCAAGCCGTCAATCCACGCGGAGATCATCTCCCTGGTGACCTCAGGATGAAACTGGAAGCCATAGACTCTGTCCCCGTACCGGAATGCCTGGTTATCGTAGAGGGCGGAGCGCGCGAGCCGTGTCGCGCCGAGCGGAAGATCGAACGTGTCGCCGTGCCAGTGGAACATCCTGAACTTTCTCCAGAAGTCTCTCACGGCTGGATGGACCGCGAGCTTTCTCATGCGATGGTCTTTCAGCCCGTCGCCGGTCAGTTCGATGTGGTGCCAGCCAATCTCCTTTTCGTGCCCGGGATACACGTCTGCCCCGAGGCAATGCGCGAGTACCTGGGCGCCCAGACAGATGCCGAGGATCTTCATCTCCCTGTTTATCGCTTCCCTCGCGACCCGGGAGGAGATCTGGAGATGCGGATAGCTCGCCATTTCGTAGACGCCCATCGGCCCGCCCAGCATGACTAAGGTGGAGAAAGCCTCGAGCGGCGGCGGGGAGTCGCCGAGTTCCAGTTCAGCGACGTGGAACGGGATTCCCTCCCTCGAGAGGAACTCCCCTATCGTCCCGGGGCCTTCGGTCCGCGTATTCTTGAGGATGAGGACAGCCACGTCGTTCCCCTACGCTTCAACCGCGCGATGCGGATTCGGGGCGCCGAAGCGCGAAGCCTTGTTCACGTCGTCTCCTCGTACAACGAATTGGTTATCTCGGCGATCTTCTGCCGCGTTTCTCCGATCTTCCTCAGGAGCAGGTCGTGCGACGGTATCCGGAGGAAGCTTGCTATGACTCCCAACAGCTCTGCGTCGCTCCTCACCACGTCTTCTTCATTCAATCGCAGAAGCGTGTCCACAGTTTTCAGGAAGCGGTATGAATGAACGAGGGATGAAGCGGTTTTGCCATCAAGGATAGCATATTTCACGAGCCTTTGAAAGGCGGATTCCGTGTCGTGCACGATGAGGTCCGCCCCGCGCGCGGCGTGCTTCATCTGAAGGTACTGGACGAAGAACTCGACTTCCTTGATCCCGCCGGGTCCGTTCTTCAGGTCGAGTCCCGCGGATTCCTTCGCGATCTCCGCGACGATCCGCGCCCGCATCTGCCGCATGTCGGTACCGCGCAGTTCGTTTCCCCGCGCGACGAGGCACTCCCTCCTCAACCGCATGAACGACCGGAGGAGGTTCATGTCCCCGGCGACGGGGCGGGCCCTGAGGAGGGATTGGACCTCCCATGGTCGCGCGGCGGACGCGTAGTAGGCGGCGTATCCCCGGATGTCCCGGACGAGAATGCCGCGGGAGCCGTCGGGCCTCAAACGCATGTCGATCCGGTAGGCGTAACCTTTCGCGGTGTACTCCGCGAGAAATCTGATCACGTCCTCAGCGAAGCCGGCGCCTTTCGGGGAAGTCGCTTCTTCCTCCGACCCGTGGCTGTCTTCGCTGATGAAGAGGAGATCGAGGTCCGAACCGATGTTCAGACTGCGCGCCCCGTATCCGCCAAGCCCGACAACGGCGAATCCTCTTTTCGCTGCGAGGTGTTCGACGATCGCCCTGATGATGACGTCGGCGAGCATGCTCAGTCTATGCTGGAAGGAAGAAACGTCGAGCGATTCCCGCAGGAAGAGCATTCCCAGTTTCATCTCTTCCGTGTTTTTGAAGTCCCGGACAACCGAGACGGGATCGGCGGATCCGCCGAGTGTCCTGACCAGCCGTTCCTGGGACGACGCGACGTGTGCGCGCGCGTCGGGGTATTCGAACACGGCCTCCAGGTTGTCGAGGCTGAGGAGGAGGTGGGATAGATACGTGCTCGAGGAGAAGACGCCCGCGAGCGCCTTCAAGCTGTCCCCGCTCTGGAGGAGGAGTTCCAGATAGGATGCGTGATGGCCGATCTTCTCGATGAAGGAGAGGAGAGTGACGAGACCCCTGTCCTTTCGCGCGCTCTGCATCGTCTGTTCGAGGAGGAGCGGGATCGTTTTTCTGAGGAGCGTCCTCTCGCGGAGGGTTTTGCACGTGACGACCTGTTCGCCGAGTGCGCGGACTTCCTTGAGCGCGGAAAATGGGTCCCGAAACCCTTTAAACGCGAGGTATTCTTCCAGGGCGTTATCCGGCAGCTCGTCGATCGCGGAGAGGAGGATCTCCGGCATGGCGTCCGTTCCTCCGAGGAGCGCGTGGTACATATCCCTGACCGCGAGGCGCATGATTTTCAGTTTCGTCAGAAATTCCCGGGCGCCCGGAAAGTGCATCTTCGCGGCGAGCGTCATTACTTCCGCCTCATCCGTCGGCAGAGAACAGGTCTGGAGGTCGTCTCTCATCTGGAGCACGTGTTCGATCCGCCTAAGCATCCGGTAACTGTCGGAGAGCATCGTTGCTTCATCCGCTGACAGAAAGCGTTCCTTTTTCAGTTCCTCGATCATGGCGAAGACCGACCGTTCCCGCAAATTCTTCTTTTCGCCGCCGTAGAGGAGCTGGAAGGTCTGCAGGAAGAACTCGATCTCCCGTATGCCGCCGTAGCCGCGTTTGAGATCGTTGACGTCCGCAATCGAATCGATCTTTTTCTTGAGCGATTTGATCTCCTCGATGTCGTCGTAGTCCGCGGAGCGTTTCCAGACGAAGGGCTCGATCACGCGCAGGAGAGCGTCGCCAAGAGGGATATCTCCCGCCACCGGCCGCGCCCGAATGAGTGCGAGTCGCTCCCACGTTTTCCCCCACGCCTCGTAGTAGGCGCGGTACGAGTCGAGATCGAGGGAGAGCGCTCCCTTTTGACCGTTCGGACGAAGGCGGAGATCGACGCGGTACGCAATGCCGTCTTCCGTCGCGGCATGGAGGAGCGCGGACAATGTCTCGGTGAGCGCGCACTGGTACTCGTGGGCGGAGATCGTATTCTGCCGGATGCCGAAGGGATTCAGGGTGCCGGTCGATGAGCCCTCCGCCGTCCTGTATACGGTCATGATGTCGACGTCCGAGCTGTAGTTCAGTTCCGACGCCCCCAACTTGCCCATGCCGATGACGCAGAACGCGTTCTGTCTGAGCAGACCGAACCGCCGCCGCACGATGGTCGATGCCACATCGAGCGCTCCTTCGAGCAGCGCTTCGGCGAGCGTGCTCAGTTCCCGCATGCTCTGCCGGAGGTCGGCCATACCCGAAATATCCCTCAGCGTGATCGCGAGGAGGAAATCCTTCTTCACGGTGCGGAGGAGCTTCATCGCGCTATGGCGGTAGCGATCGGGGTTTATCTCGTCCCCGAACGAACCCTTCATCCCTTCGATCTCCGCGAGGATGCGGGGCTTCGACGGGCATTCTGAAACCTGTTCGAGGGCCCATGCCAGTTTCCGGGGTTGATTGACGCAGTAGTCGGAGAGAAACTGGCTGTACGCGCACAGGCGTGCGATTGTGGGGAGCTGGTGCGAATGGCCCTCGATGAGATCGGGTGACGCGTCGAGGAGCCGCTCGAGATTCTTCTGAGACCGCGCCGGATCCGGCGTCGCGGCGGAGGCGTCTCGTATCATCGTATGCATCGTCATCCGTCTTTTGATAGTATAGCAAACGGCTTGGCGCTGACCCGCGCGACGGGAATATCACATCGGACAGGAGTCCGGTGAGGAGGTGGCTCGATGAAGATGGTGGTTGCGGTCATCAAGCATTTCAAGTTGGACGACGTCAAAGACGCGCTCTCTGATGTCGGCGTTCAGGGCATGACGCTCACGGAGGTGAAGGGATTTGGGAGGCAGAGAGGCCATGTCGAAATTTACAGGGGATCGAGTTACGAAGTGCGGTTCATTCCGAAACTCAAGCTCGAAATCGCGGTACAGGATGAGAAGGTCGAGGAGGTCGTCCGGCGCGTTCAGGATGCCGCGCGAACCGGAGAGATCGGCGACGGGAAGATATTCGTCTATGACCTCGAGGACGTCGTCAGGATTCGAACGGGCGAGCGGGGCGAAAAGGCGTTGTAACATGGACAATGGATAAAAAGGGGACAGGCACCTTTTTTTCAGCATCACAGCCTTCACGCCGCACTGTATGCCGCACGCAATTCAAGACTTTACCTGATTATGTGACGAGCCCGTCCTGAGCAACGTGTCGTGGTGAGCCTGTCGAAGCATGACAGCCTCCCCTTTTAAGTCCGGTGGGCCCCTTCACCTCTTCTTGTACGCGATGAAATTATGCACCATCTCCGCGCCGATCAGAAAAATGCAGGAGGAGTAGAAGACCCAGAGGAGGAAGACGACGAAGGCGGTGAGCGGCCCGTAGATCGTCCCGAATTTCAGAATCGCGCCGATGTACCATGTGAAGAGGTGCTTCGCGACCTCGAGGAGCGTCGTTGAGAAGAACGCCCCGGCAAGGGCGTACGAGAGCTTTACTTTCGTCTTCGGGAAAAAGACATACATGACGGTGATCGTGCAGAAGACCATGAGAAAAGGGATGACGTACTGTATCGTGGCGGCCGTCACGAGACCGATGCGTATTTCCGGGAAGAGGTGACGGACGCTCTTTAGGATGGTGACCAGGGACGTCGCCGCGAACGAGACGAAGATGACGAGGATGAGAAAGGACTTGATGAGCAGGGAAACGAGGATCGACCAGACGAGCGATCGCTTCTTTTCCACCTTGAAAATGACGTGGAGCGCGTTTTCGATCGATAAAAACACCTGGTACGACAGCACGCCATAGAGGACGAGGCTCAGGATGCCGATGCCGTGGAAGTCGATCAATTTGCTCAATTCCTTCGTGATCCCTTTCGTGATCGCGGGGAAAAAACTGACGAGGCGGGTGGCGAAGAACTCGTAGAAGCTCTCGTAACGGCCGAGCAGGTAGCCGAAAATAGTCGCGAGGAAAAGGCAGAGGGGCACGAGCGCCATCATGGCGAAGTAGGAGATGGCGCCGGCCAGCATCGGTCCTCCGTCCCTGAAGAAGTCCCTGAAGCTTCTCGCGAGAATCTGGACGTACCTCATGCGATCGTGCGACGACCCGTTCTCGTCCTATGGGAGAATGGGTGGGACGGGAAGGGCGTTCCGTCTCTCCTTTCGCGCGCGTGCTGAGCTCGCTCCGTCATTTCCGGTCCGTCTTCTGCCTGATGAAGATTCTTACGGGGGTGCCCATGAACGAAAAACGGCTTCTGATGATCTTTTCGATGTGGCGTTTGTGAATATCTTTCACGGCGCCAGCGTGATTCACGAAAAGCGCGAAAGAGGGCGGCTCCGTCGCGACCTGCGTGACGAAGTGCATCTTCACCGGTTTGCCTCTGTAGGAGGGCATCGTTATCGACGACCGCATCTCCTCGAAGGCTCTGTTCAGTTCGGCGGTCGGTATTCTTTTCTTCCGCTCGCTGATGATCGCGTCGACGAGCGGGAAGATCTTCGTGATCCGCTTTTTCTCGATAGCCGAAATGGTGAGGACCGGAGCGTACGGCATGAACCACATGTTTCTCCGCGCGCTTTCGAGGAGCGCATCGCGGGTTTCTTCGGACTTTTGGAGGAGATCCCACTTGTTGAGGAGGAGGATGGCGCCTTTTCCGTAGCGGTCCACGATGCCCGCGATCCTCTGGTCCTGATCGACGATACCGCTCGTCGCATCGAGAACGATGAGCGCCACGTCGCACCGTTCGATGCTCCGAATCGCCCGGACGGCGGCGAATCGTTCGAGAGAGTAGCCGGAGGCGCTCTTTCTCCTTAGGCCCGCCGTATCGATGAGAAGATATTTTTTCCCGTAGTGCGCACACACGCTGTCTATCGCGTCCCTCGTCGTCCCGGGCAGCGGGCTCACGATCATTCTCTTTTTGCCGAGGAGGGTGTTCACGAGGGTCGATTTCCCGACGTTCGGCCTCCCGACGACGGCGAGTTTCGGGTATTCGACGGATTCTCCCGCGTAGGGTGGAAGAAGCGAGACGAGCTTTTCCATGAGATCGTCGTATCCGTAGCCTGTCGCGGCGGAGACGGGGATCAGTTCCTCGACGCCGAGAGGGTAGAAATCGTAGAGCCTGTCGTCCCGCGTCGGTCCGTCGATCTTGTTCACCGCCGAGATGACCTTTTTCCCGGACGCTCTCAGGGTGCGGGAGATCTCGACGTCGGAGGGCACGAGCCCCTGTTTTCCGTCGAGAAGGTGGATGATGACGTCGGCTTCGTCGATAGCGAAGAGCGCCTGTTCCCTGATCTGAGCGAATATGTCGTCCGACGGTTCAGGATAGAATCCGCCCGTGTCGACCACGATGAAGTGTTTCCCGTCCCACTCCGCGTCACGGTAGTTCCGGTCGCGCGTGACGCCCGGGATGTCCTCGATGATGGCCGACGCAGATTCCGTGATGCGGTTGAAGAGGGTCGATTTACCGACGTTCGGTCTGCCCACGATGACGACGATCGGTTTCGGCATGGATTAATTGTACCTGAAAGAGGGAACCTAAAAGGGACAGGCACCTTTTTTCAGCGTCGCAACCTTTACGCTCCACGATATGCGGCATGCAAAGACAGACTTTCCCTCATTGCGTGAAAAAAGAATCATAAAAAGTAGCCTGTCCACTTTGTGCGCCCGACAAAGTCACTGGATTCCGGTTTTCACCGGAATGACAGCCTTGAAAATGTTTTCTCTCTTTTGTTGCCATGCCGGACAACGATACACCTGCCTCGTCATGGTTCGACACGCTCACCATGAGACATTGCTCAGGAGAGGCTCGTCACATAATCAGGCAAAGTCTTGAATTGCGTGCGGCGTATATTAGGGCGTGAAGGTTATGATGCAGAAAATGGAGTAGCCTGTCCCCTTTTTGGACCGCGTGTCGAAATTCGCTCGAACTCCTCGACCATCGCGAGCCACAGCTCCGCGACTTCCCTGAGCGCCTCGTCGAACTCCCTGTATCCCGGTCTCGCCTCGATGTAGTCGAGCAGAGGATCGCAGAAGTACCATGTGCAACCGGAGGGTCTCCGCCATCGCTCTATGGAACAGCCGTCCGCGCCAAGATAAGGACAGGGATCCGTTTCATGGGACGCGGCAACGGCGGCGGGCGGCGTGACGTCGAGCGCGCGGAGGTACACGCGATCTTCGCGAGAGTACACGCCGTGTTTGCTGATGCAGCAGACGTTCCTGCAGCCGGGGCAAATATGCTGGTTCGCGTCCTGGAGAAAGGGGTCGATTCGTTCGATGCCGTCCCTTATTTTCCGCGCGAGCGTCCTCACGTTTTCCAGTTCTTCCGCGAACGTGTCGAACGCCGTCTCTATCGATCGAATCGCGTGCTCATCCATGACTCGGGATCACCGTAAGTTTTAGTGACCGTCCCATAATAATATGACGCGCCTTTTTTGTCATGCCCGAGGTTCGCAATGGAGACATATGAAGACTCAGGATCCCCGAACCTTTCAAAAGGACCGATGGGCGGGAACGTCGGAGGATGACGAATAATAAAGCCATCGAGCGTAGAATGGGGCCACGTCTAAAAGGAAATAAGAGCTGTCATGGTGAACGTGTCGAAGCATGATGTTGTGGAGCAATGAGGATGTTATCCTTCGACGGGCTCAGGATGACTATGTGATAGCATTGCGGTGAAAAGAGAAATAGAGTGTCATGGTGGGCGTTCGGCTGAGCTCACGTCGAAGGCGTGTCGAACCATGACGGTCGTTCGAAATGAAAAGCTATTATGTCTCCATATTGCGTTGCTCCGACGGCAGTTATTATACCGGTGTTACTAATAACGTGGGAAAACGCGTTTACGAATATCAAGAAGGCCTGATCAGAGGGTGCTATACTCATAAGAGAAGACCGGTCGTATTGGCGTATACTGAGGCGTTTCCCGATATCGTCGCGGCGATTTCGAGGGAAAAACATATTAAGGGGTGGACGCGAAGAAGGAAAGAGGCTTTGATCTCTGGACATATCGAGAAGTTGGTCGGCTTGGCAGCGGGTCATCCTTCGACCGTTCGACAAGCTCACGGCTCAGGATGACATTGTGATAGCGTTACACGGAGGAAAATAAGAGGTATCATGGTGAGGGTTCGACTGAGCTCACGCCGAAGGCATGTCGAACCATGGATGCTCGGCCGCAGGTGCACCAGGATCACGTCAGAGGATGACGAGGAAAGGGAAGAGGGAAGAGGGAAGAGGGAAGAGGGAAGTTGCATATCACTATCCGGCTTTTGCATGGATGGTAGAACCCTCTCCCGATGAGGGGAGAGGGGAGGGTGAGGGTGTGGGATGAATGACCTCCATATACGGCTCCTCTCCGCGGTGAATCTTCGCCCCTCGAGGGAGAGATGATATTG
>CAKZPA010000045.1 GCA_937138415.1 uncultured Nitrospiraceae bacterium
TGGATCAGAAATTTTTCGAGGAGCAATTTGGAGCGATAAGGGATAGTCTTGACGGCATCGCGAAGCGTCTTGATGGCATTGAGAAACGTCTGGACGGCCTCGAGAAACGTCTGGACGGCCTCGAGAAGCGGATGGACGGCCTCGAGAAGCGCGTGGACGGCCTCGAGAAGCGGATGGACGGCATCGAGAAACAAATGGTGACTTTTGGGAATCGGCTGGATGCTCAAGACAAGAGAATGACCTCGTTCGAGAAGATCGTCCAAAAAATGGGTGTCGATATCGAAGCGATCAAATCCGACGTGCGTCTGATCGCGGAGGGGCAGGTGATGCTCGCGGAAAAGTTCGGTAGGTTCGAGGCGGAATATATCAAACATGCGATCGAAACGAGGCAGGATATCCTCAACCTCTACAAAATGACCTACGGACAGCTCGAGCGGAGGGTCAAGGAGCTGGAAACGGCAAAACAATAAGTGGTCGGAACCTTCATAGTTTTTACTGCGGAGGAACGCTGGAAGAGAAAAAGAAATCGATAGGTGTTTCGCCTCTTTTTTCCTTTCGGGGAAGTGCTATCCCGTCACGATGCGTCGCGAACGAACGTCAGCTGCCGGTAACTAACGCCTTCCGGTTACGATCTCGGACGCCATTTGGGGAAAGTGAGTGTTTACAATAGAAGCATGAAACGGAAGAAGAGGGCGGTGGTCGACATCGACAACACGCTCTGGCATTTCTGCGACGCGTTGTTCGAACGGTTGCGGAGGATCAACGGATCGGTGCCGCCGCCGGACGCGTGGGTGGAGTGGGATTTCTGGGAAAGGTATTGTTCGAAATCGGAATTCCTCTCCGCCATCGAGGAGATCCACCTCTCCCAGGACGACGATAGGCACTCACCGTACCCTGAAGCGAAAGGGTTCCTTTCGACGCTGAGGGAGCACGGTTTCCACATCACGATCGCGAGCCACCGCACGGCAGACAGTATCGAGCAGACGAAAAATTGGCTCAGGAGACACGATCTCGTCTTCGACGAAATACACCTGTCGTACGACAAAACGGTGCTCATCGATGACTCGTGCGATGCGGTCGTGGACGACGCGCCTCCCGTCTTGGAGACGGCGAGAGAGAGGGGGGTCACGGCGACGGGTCTTCTGTTTCCCTGGAACAGGCGCTTCGCGTCGGATGGTTACGTCCTCTGCAGAGATCTCAATGAGGCGCTCGACTACATTCTTGGCTCGACACCGACTTCTCCCCGGGGCAAAAGACGAGGTCGAGTCGTCACGACGCGTCACAGGGCGGAACCCTGACCGCTAATTTCCTCTGAACGGCGGGTGTTAGCAGAGGCTTCAGCACGAAATCCACTCTCGCGAACTGGTCCTTTTTCTTTATGAGGAGCCATTCTTTTTCCTTCCCGGCCATTTTCGTAAGGACGAAGAGCCCCTTCAGCGTGCGCCCCGACAGTTCCACCTCCAATTTGCCTTCCTGAATACTCCCGCTCCGTCGTGCGTAGTCGCCGTGATCCCATATGATCACGGGCCCGGCGCCGTAATGGCCTTCGGGAATGATGCCCTCGAAGGACCCATACTCGAGTGGATGGTCTTCGACCATGATCGCAAGGCGCTTGTCGTGCGGATTCATCGAGGGCCCCTTGGGGATGGCCCAGGATTTGAGGACGCCGTCCATCTCGAGCCTGACGTCGAAGTGAAGGCGCGTCGAGTGATGTTCGTGTACCACGAAGAATGGCATGATCTTTTTCTCCCGCGAGACGCTCCTTCCTTGCCGGGCTCTATGGAGCGCTCGGCTCTGCGAACGCGACGCGTCGCCGGTTTTCGCCTTCGCGAGCTCCTCCCATTATACAAAACCTCCGGAGAGCGCATTGCGGTGCGGAGTGAAAATCCCTTACAATCAAGCGTGCGAGAGTGGCGGAACTGGCAGACGCGCTGGACTTAGGATCCAGTGGGTAACTCCGTAGGGGTTCGACTCCCCTCTCTCGCACCATCGACCGCATCCGCTGATCTTTGGTTAGCTCTCCTCATGTTTCATCCGGACAGCGTTTCATTGGTTAACGGCGCCATCTCTGCACTCTCGAAGAGCACGAAAAGAGAGGAGTTTCTCACGTCGTCGTCGCGCCGTCCGCCGCACGGATTTCGCCGATTCTCCGAAGCGCGGGTGGCGGTTCGAAAAGGCCGCTCCTCCCGGCGCGGGTCCATTGCCAGGGCGGCGTGCGTTCCCTGATCCGGCAATTCTCTGACCGAAAAAGGCAAGGCGCGCCGGCGGTGAAGGAAATTTTCGAGATCTAACGATTGGTTACGAAGGCGATGGCTTGGCACGTATTGTGCGTGGAATTCGGTGATAGACGAGAGAAAGGGTTTTCGCATGGAGAGGCGACAAGGTCGACATGGCGTCCACGGACGGAAAGAACAGCAATAACCTGACCGAGAACCGGCGGAAGAATCGACGGACGGATTTCTCGTACATCGTCCTCGAGTTCGTCCTTTACCCGGACACCTCGTACGAGATCTTCGTCGGATACACGCTCAACATCAGCGACGGGGGAATGTGCATGTTCACATCCGCGTCGCTGAAGACCGGCCAGGAGCTGATCGTGAAGAGCGACGAACCGCGCTTTTACAAGAAGGCGGCGGTCCGCTGGATAGAGAGACACGACGCGTTCTTCTTCAAGGTAGGCCTCGAATTCGTTTGAGCGGGCCGCGGGGCGAAGACCGCTCGCGGTGAGCCACGGAGAAAAGCGGGACTATCAGAGGTATTCTTCAATCCCCGTTCGGGCGCGCATCTGCCGGTAGATCATTTCGGCGAGCGCGTAGAGGTTGACGGTGTCTTCCTTGTTGTAGAGGATGAGCTGATCGAGGGCCTCCCCGCTCCCCTTCCTGAAATACTCCCAAAGCTTCACCGCGTCGTAGCCATCCATGTGCCGGACGTTCTCGTCCCGCGAGATGCCGAGCTGGGCTTCGAGTTTCTTCAGGCCCCCGTGAAATCCGAGACTCCTCGCGCCGAAGCACACGTCGAAGTGCGGGATGTCGAATCGCAGACCCGGTAATGCCTTCAGGAGGTACGGGATATCGAATCCCGTGCCGTAGAACGTGACGAGATAGTCGTAGCGTTCCAGTTCCTTCATGACCGCTTCCGCGGTGAGGGTTTCCCCGTGGACGAAGCAGACATAGTCGAACCCGTTGTAGATTCCGATCACGGTGACGATCCCTCCGCTCCACGGCATGAGACCGTTCGTTTCGATATCGAGGCAGGCAACGCTCCCCTTGAAGGCGTCGAAGAGCCGCCAATGATCCCTTCGCTTCAGCGCGCGCGCGAAATACCGCGCGTCTCCCTGAGCGAGAGCGTCGGACGCAGACGAGAGCAAGGTGTCGTACGAGAGTTTCTTCGCGGGACTTATGCCGTTCAGTTCAGGCGCGGTGAGGAAATCGTTCCACGTGAGAACGCCGTCGCGCCAAAGCCGTCTTTCCGTTTTTTCTCCAATGCCGTGCAGCATGCTGAAGGTATGTCGAATCATCTCCGTATCGCTTCTTCACCTCCACTCTTCATCGAACACGGCGCGAACGCAGGCGCAGGAGTAGGATACCACGCGCGGAAGGAAGAGAACAACGGACGGGGTCATGACCGGGCGTGTGCTATCATACGCTTTATGAACCGCGTCGTCGTCACGGGAATCGGAGCGGTCACGCCGCTCGGACCTTCTTTTGCGGAAACCTGGACCGGTGTCCGGGCGGGCCGTTCCGGCATCGTCCCGATAACCTCGTTCGACGTTTCCGACATTCCGTGGAAGGTGGCGGGTGTCGTGAAGAATTTTCTCGCCTCGGATTACCTCGATCACAAAGAGATCGTTCGGCTCGACCCATTCGTCCACTACGCCGTCGCGGCGGCATCCATGGCGCTCGCGGACGCGGGGCTTACGGGCGATCGGATACTGAAATCCTCAGGCGTCGTCATAGGATCAAGCCGGGGCGGAATCGGGACGATCGAGGCGGCGCTCCGAAGGGGCTTCGCCCCTGCGGTTCACCGGCGGCGGCCGCGGATGTCCGCCTATGTCATGCCCGCCACCACGATCAGCATGGCGGCGTCTGCCGTCGCCCAGAAGTTCGGGATCGCCGGATACTGTCTCGGCATCTCGAATGCGTGTGCTTCAGGGATGGCGGCACTCGGAGAGGCGTTTCGCGCTATTAAGTTCGGGTATCGCTACCCGATCCTCTGCGGAGGAACGGAAGCGCCCCTGTGTCGGACGTGCCTCGAAGGCTATGGCGCGGCGGGCGCCCTGTCCAGGAGGAATGATTCGACCGCGAGCCGGCCCTTCGACCGGACGAGGGACGGCTTCGTGCTGTCGGAGGGGGCGTGCGTCCTCGTCCTCGAGCCATATGAGAGCGCGCTCGCCCGCGGCGCTGCGATCTACGGGGAACTCATCGGCTACGGCAACACGACGGACGCATATCACCAGACGGTTCCCTCTGCGGAGGGAGAGGCGAGGGCGATCCTCGCTGCCCTGGCGGAAGCGGGTCTGAGCCGACGGGATATCCACCTCATCAGCGCCCACGGGACATCCACGCCGCTTGGCGACAGGACCGAGACCGAAGCGATAAAGAGGGCGTTCGGCGATGGAGCGTACTCCATCGCCGTCACCGCGGTGAAATCCGCGACCGGACACATGCTCGCCGCTTCGGGATCGCTCGAGGCCGCCGTCACGCTGATGAGCCTGAGGGAGGGCGTCGCGCCGCCCACGCTCCACCTGCGGGAGCGAGATCCGGCGTGCGATCTCGACTACGTCATCGGCGAGAGGCGGGGAAATTGGGAGCACGCGCTCGCCCAATCGTTCGGATTCGGCGGCGTCAACGCCGTCGTCGTCTTCAGGCGTTTTGCCGCATGAACTCCCGCATCGCCTCGCTCTCGGGGGTTTCGGACGATTCGCGGTACCGGGGGGAAAAATGCATGACGACGAGACGTCTGACGGCCGCGCGGCGAGCGATCGTTCCGGTGATCTTCGCGGTCAGGTGAAATCGCGTGCGCGCTCTGTCGATGTCCCTGTCGAGAAAATACGCCTCGCAGTAGAGGGTGTCCGAATTCCTGACGAACTCGACCAGTCTTTCGATATTGTCGTCGGTGATCGAAACGTCCGTGACATAGGCTATCTTCTGCCCCTCCGCGATCGTCGCGATCCGCCTCATTTCTCCGAGCGTGAGGCGTCGCCCCGCCACGGCAAATTCCGTTTCAGCGGGATGTCCCGCCCGTATGGCGCGCTTGAAATCGGAGAGCCACGGGCCGACGGGCAGCCCGAAGTCCTTCAGCAGTGATTTGTTGATATTGATGTGGAATACTTCTTCTATGGAGTAGGCGAGGCAGGGGATCTGATGGTCGAGTTGAATCGTTTTGACCGTGAGCAGATCGTCCCGGTAGAGGAATCCGGCCATTCTCCCGGAGCCTTCATCCCTTCGCTCGAACGCCGATTCTGCGCAGAAACTCGTGTGGCGGACGATGTCGTGGTCGACGCTGAATACGTCCATCCTGAGAGGATAGTCCCTGATGAGGTTCCACGTGTACCCTTTCAGTTTCCCCTCGACACAGTCCGCGATGTTCGCGGGACCGTAAATGCAAAGCGGGAGATCCCTCCTCAGGAGCGACCTCATGAGTGTGTCGAAGCCGATGAAATGATCGATGTGGGTGTGGGTAACGAAGACGTGGGTGATTTTCTGGAGATCGCCCGGGTCCAGCCGGGAAATGTCGCCGAGGTCGAGCAGAAAAGCCCTCTTTTCCCTCAGTACCCGCACGAAGACGACCGGGTCGTCGAACGGACTATTGAGGGGTCGGTGCACGAACGAGGATTTCATGAGTGATTATAAAGCACTGTGATATAATACTACGATTTTTGCGGTACTGGCCCGACGCGAAGACGAAGATCGCTCGCGCACGACGGCTTTTGTACAGTCGGGCGCTGCGGAGTTTCGACTTCGAACCAGCCTGAGGAGGTAGTATGTCTGAGTTGAGAAAAGATCCCATATCCGGACGGTGGGTGATTATTTCGGTGGAGCGGGGGAAAAGACCGACGGATTTCGTTTCGCCTTCTCAGAAGAAACGGGGAGGGTTCTGCCCGTTTTGCCCCGGGAACGAGTACACGACCCCTCCCGAGATACTCGCGTTCAGACCTGCCGGCACGAAGCCGAACTCGCCGGGATGGACCCTGAGAGTGATGTCGAACAAGTTTCCCGCCCTCCAGATCTTCGGGGATCTCAATAAGTCCGGCGAGGGCATCTTCGACAAAATGAACGGCATCGGCGCCCACGAGGTCATCGTCGAGACGCCGGACCACATGCAGTCCCTCGCCACAATGCCGCTGAAAGGCGTCGAGGACGCCCTGTGGGCGTACTACCTGCGGCTGACGGATTTGAGGAAGGACCGGCGCTTCAGGTACGTCCTCATTTTCAAGAACGAGGGCGACGCTGCGGGCGCATCCCTCGAGCACTCGCATACCCAACTCATCGCGCTGCCGATCGTCCCGAAACTGGTCAAGGAGGAGACGGATTCCGCGAAGCGGTACTACGACCTCAAGGAACGGTGCATATTCTGCGATGTCATCAACCAGGAACTCGAGTCGAAGAAGCGCGTCATCCACGAGAACGCACGGTATGTGGCCTTAGCGCCGTTTGCGCCGAGCGCGCCGTTCGAGACGTGGATACTGCCGAAGAAGCACGAGTCGAGCTTCTACCCTCCCGACAACAGTTTTCAGCAGCTCGCCGAGATCTTCCAGCTCGTCCTCAAGCAGATGGACAAGATTCTCGATATCCCCCCGTACAATTTTGTCCTCCACACTTCGCCGTTCGTCGATGAGATCAACGACTACTACCACTGGCACATCGAACTCGTGCCCAAGCTGACAAAGATAGCGGGGTTCGAGTGGGGATCCGGTTTCTACATCAATCCCACGCCGCCCGAAGAGTCAGCGCGATTCATGCGGGAAGCGAAGATATGAAGATCGTGATTGCCTCTCCGGAGGCAGTCCCATTTGTCAAGACCGGCGGTCTCGCCGACGTTGCCGGTTCTCTGCTCCGCGAATTTCGGAAGGCACGGGAAGAGGCCGTGTTGGTCATGCCTCTCTACCGGGCGGTCAAAGGCGGTCGTTTTCCGCTCGGCGAGAGCGGCGTGACGGTCGACGTGCCTGTCGGAACGCGTGGCATTCGGTCGAGGGTGTATCACGATGGCAACGGAGCCTTTTTCCTCGAGGCGGACGAGTTCTTCGACCGTCCTGAACTCTACGGGACGGCGGGGGGCGATTATGCCGACAACGCCGCCAGGTTTACCTTCTTCTCGAGGGGAACCCTCGAACTCTGCCGCAAGCTCTCCTTCCGACCCGACGTCATTCACTGCCATGACTGGCAGACGGGCCTCATACCCCTCTACCTGAAGACGACGTATCGGGACGATTCTTTTTTCCGCGGGACGGCGACGGTTTTGACGATACACAATTTGGGGTACCAGGGGCTTTTCCCCGCTTCGGAGATGCCCCTCACGCACCTCGGGTGGGAACTCTTCACGCCCGAGGGCATAGAGTTTTACGGGAAGGTAAATTTCTTGAAAGGAGGCCTCATCGCCGCCGACATCCTCACGACGGTGAGCGAGACGTACGCGCGGGAGATTCTCGAGCCGGCTTCCGGCTTCGGTCTGGACGGCGTGCTGAGGAAGCGGTCGGCTGACCTGTTCGGGATCGTCAACGGGATCGATTACGAAGAGTGGGATCCCTCACGGGACGGGCATCTGCCGGCAACCTACCGGAAGGGGGAGCTCTCGGGCAAGCAACTTTGTAAACAGGAACTTTTCAAGAGCGTTCTTGGCGATAAAGCGGGAGAGGACCCGAGCCGCGTTCCGCTCGTCGGAATGGTGACCCGCCTCTCGGAACAGAAGGGTCTGGACCTTGTGATCGGTGCGCTGCACGGCCTCCGCGCGCTCGGCGGGAAGATTGTCATTCTCGGGAAAGGGGATGAGCGTTTCCAGAACGAGATGCGGGAAGCGGCACGTCAGTACGGATCGACACTTTCACTGACCATCGGCTTCGACGAGGCCCTCGCGCACCGGATTTACGCGGGAGCGGATTTTTTTCTGATGCCGTCGAAGTACGAACCGTGCGGCCTGGGCCAACTCATCGCGCTCCGTTACGGCACGATACCCGTGGTGAGGAGGACGGGCGGGCTCGCCGACACCGTCGAAGACTTTCACCCCCTGGCCTGCACCGGGACCGGTTTCCTCTTTTCCGACTACAGCGTTCCTTGCATGCTCGACGCCCTGAAGAGGGCCTTCTGCGTCTTTACCGATCGCAGAAAGAGGGTAGCGATGATCAGGAACGGTATGCAGGCCGATTTTTCATGGGGGCGATCGGCGAAGCGGTACATCGACATCTATCGCGCGGCTCTCGGGCGGAGAAGGGAATAAACGCGGTATGGGACTGACGAACGAAAAGAAATTCAGGGAGGTAATCTTCAAGAACATCAGGGAGGGCGTGGTCCTCCTCGACCGGCAGTTGCGAATCCTCGACGCGAACGAGGCCGTCCGGCAGTGGGTGGGGAGGCCGGCCGAGGACATCGTGAACAGGGATAGCCGCGAGGTTTTTCGCGATGAAGGGCAGATCTGTCCTCACCGGGTCGCCCAAAAAGCGTTCGAGACAGGCGAAGCGGCGACCGCGACGCAGAAGAGCAACAATGCGGAACCGGCGATGTACGCGGAGGTTTCGGCGTACCCAATCCGGAACGACCACGGAGAGATCGTGGAGTGCGCCGTGATTATTCAGGACATTACGGACAAGACGCTCTGCCATGACGAGGTGCTCAGGCTCTACAGCGAGGTCGCGCAGACGAAGGAGTACCTCGAGAGCCTCATCGAGCACTCGGCCGATGCGATCGTCACATCGGACCTGAACGGGATCATCACGTCATGGAACAAGGGGGCGGAGCGGATCTACGGCTTCACGAAAGAGGAGGCGATCGGGAAATTCCTGCCCTTCGTGCCGGAGTTCCTCGTGGACATCGAGTGGGAGAATACGAGGAGGGTCCGAAACGGGGAAGTGTTGAGGAGACTCGAAACGTTCCGGAAGCGGAAGGACGGGACGATCATATCGGTCAGCCTGACGCTCTCGCCCATAAAGAACGCGGCGGGCGAGGTGATCGGCATCAGCGGGATATCGAGGGATATCTCGGAGAAGAAGAACGTCGAGAAGGAGCTGGTGAGGAGGAATCAGGAACTCTCCCGGTTGTTCTTTATCAGTTCCGCGATGAGGGGGACGCTCGATCTCGACCGTCTGCTCCGCATGGTGCTCACTGCGGTGACGATGGGCGACGGCCTCGGATTCAATCGCGCCATCCTCTTCCTCGTCGACGAGGAACGGCAGACCCTGCGGGGCGCGATGGGAGTGGGCCCGGCGAGTCCGGAGGAGGCCTATCGCGTGTGGGAACAGCTCTCTCTCGAGAAGAAAACCCTGCCGGATATCATGCAGGAGATCGACATCGGCCTCATGAGGAAAGACTCTTTCTTCGACAAGCTCAGCAGGAACATCGAGATTCCGCTCTCGGAGGAAACGTCGCTCACGAGAGCGGTGAAGGAGCAGGTCTCCCTCAACGTCCAGGACGTGCGGCAGGAGCCCCTCGCGGACGCGGTCCTCATCCAGCAGTTGGGGACGCGCGCTTTCGCGGTGATCCCGCTCATCTCGCGGAATCGGGTGATCGGGGTCATCTGGGTCGACAACTATTTCAATAACAGGCCGATAACGGAAGAAGACATGCACTTTTTGAATGCGTTTTCGAACCACGTCGCCTCGGCGATCGAGAACGCGCGGCTCTTCGAACGCGTGAAGCTCACCGAGCAGGAACTCGAGAACATCTTCGAGTCGATCTCCGACATGGTGTACTTCGTGTCGGATGACTACGTCATCAAGAACATCAACCGCGCGGTGAGCCGGCGGCTCGGTAAGGCGCCGGAGGAGATCATCGGCAGGAAGTGCTACGAGGTATTCCACGGAACGGACGAGCCGTGGCAATCGTGTCCCCACAGGAGGACGGTCGAGCGGCGGGAGGCGTTCGTGCAGGAATTCGAAGACTCGTTTCTCGGCGGCACGTTCATCATGTCGTGTTCGCCCATATTCGACGGGAGCGGCGGATTTATCGGGACCGTGAACATTCTGAGCGACATCACCGAACTGAAAAATCTGAGGGAACGGGTGGTCAAGACGGAACGCATGGCGGCGCTCGGAGAAGTCGCTGCGCGGGTCGCTCACGAAATACGGAACCCGCTCGTCTCCCTCGGCGGCTTCGCGAGGAGACTCGAGAAAAAACTCGACGGGGGCATGAAGGAGTATGCCGACATCATCGCGAAGGAGGTCTCGAGGCTCGAGACGATCCTGAACGAAATCCTGAGTTTCGTAAAGGAGACGCGGATACGGAAAGAGCACGTCGACGCACAGAAGCTGATGGAGGAGGTCATCTCTGTGACGCGCTCTGAAATGGACGAGAGGGGGATATCGCTCGTACAGGACTTCGGCGAGGCGGTGGAACTCTTCGTCGACCCGAACAGGCTGAAAGACGCGTTGCTCAATATCGTGAAAAACGCGATGCAGGCCCTCGGAAGAAACGGCACGATCTCGCTCAGGATCTACCGCAAGAACAATACGTGCGTGATCGAGATCAAGGACACCGGTCCGGGCATCGCTCGGGAAGACCTCCCGTTCATATTCGATCCCTTCTACACGACAAAAAAGGAGGGGACCGGTCTCGGGTTGACGATCACCCACAGGATCATTGAAGAGCACGACGGGAGGATCGAGGTGGACAGCACGGCAGGGCAAGGCAGCACGTTCAGGGTGCTGCTCCCGCTCGCGTAACCACAGAAAGAGTGGAGGGAGGTGGCATATGAAGATACTCGTCGTTGATGACGACCTGCACATCCAGCGGTTGTACAAAGAAGAGTTCGAGGACGAGGGATACGAGGTCGTGGTCGCATCGAACGGGCAGGAAGCGATCGAAAAGTTCGAGAAGGAGTCGCCCGATATCGTGACGCTCGATATCCTGCTTCCCGATATCGACGGTATCCGGATTTTGAGACAGATGAAAGAGAAGAATCCGAAGGTGCCGATCATCATGTCGACGGCGTACGACTACCGGGACGATTTCGCCGTGTGGGCGTCGGAGGCGTACATCGTGAAATCCTCGGATCTCGAAGAGCTGAAACTCATGATCAAGAAATTGCTGACCAAGTAACCGTGCAGAGGGACGTCTATCTCGAAACGACCTCGGTCGAGGACGCGCTGGCGAGGTGGCTCGGGCGGTGCAGGGCCGAACAGGGCCGTGTCCCGCTCGCCGCGGAGACCGTGCGTGTTATTGATGCTCTCGGCAGAGTGACGGCGCACGCCGTGGCCGCGCGCGTCTCTTCCCCTTTTTACCATTCCGCCGCCATGGACGGCTATGCCGTTCGATTTCCGGATACCTTCGGGGCTTCGGAGCGGAGCCCGAAGCGTCTGGCAATAGGGGCGCAGGCGGTTCCCGTCAATACCGGCGACCCTATTCCGGAGGGATACAATGCGGTCATCATGGTCGAGGACGTGCAGGTTCTCAAGGCCGTGCCGTCCGCGAACATCCCGAATACCGCACCTTCTCCGGCCGGGTCGGCGCGCGAGGGAGGACGTACAGAGGTTGAATGCATAGAGATAATCGCCCCCGCGACCCCGTGGCAGCACATCAGGGTCATCGGCGAGGACATCGTCTCCTCGGAGTTGATCATTCCGGAAAATCACAGGATCCGGCCCATTGATGTCGGTGCCTTGCTTGCGGGCGGCCATACGGACATCCTCGTGAGGAGGAGACCGAGGGTGGCTATCATTCCGACCGGATCCGAACTCATCGAACCGGGGAGCGCTCTGCGCGTCGGGTCTATTATCGAGTTCAATTCGAGGGTACTCAGTAGCCTCGTGATGTCATGGGGTTGCGAGGCGATCCGGTACGATATCGTTCCGGACGACCCGCTGCAGCTCGAGCGTGCGATCCGTCAGGGCGTCCGAGAGGCTGATGTCGTTGTGGTGAACGCAGGTTCCTCTGCGGGGACTGCCGACTTCACGTCGTCCGCGATACGCGCCCTCGGAGAGATCATCGTGCACGGCGTCGCAATGAGGCCGGGCAAGCCGCTCATCCTGGGATGGGTCGAAGGGAAGCCGGTCGCGGGGATCCCGGGGTATCCGGTTTCCGCTTACATCACATTCGATCTTTTCGTGAAACCGCTGCTCTTCACGATGCAGGGGCTCGAAATAGAACCTCCTGCCACGCAGAAGGCGATACTGTCGCGCCAGATCGCGTCGGTGCCCGGTCAGGAGGAATACGTCCGGGTGAAGGTGGGCAAGGTCGGTGACACCTGCGTCGCGACGCCGATCAGCCGGGGAGCCGGCGTCGTCATGTCTCTCGTCCGGGCGGACGGCTTCGTTCGCGTTCCCGCGATGTCGGAGGGCATCGGAGCGGGCACGGAGGTCGAGGTAGAACTCCTTCGCTCACGGTTCGAGATCGACAATACCATCGTCTGCATCGGGAGTCATGACAATGCGCTCGACGTCCTCGCGAATGTCCTCAGAAAGCGGTACCCCAAATATTCGCTGTCTTCCGCGCACGTCGGATCGATGGGAGGTCTGGCCGCGTTGAGGCGGGGCGAGGCGCACATCGCCGGCACGCACCTGCTCGACGAAGAGACCGGCGAGTACAACGTCTCCTACGTTCGAAAACTCTTGCCCGGCAGGAAGATCGTCCTCGTGACGCTCGTCCACAGGGAGCAGGGATTGCTCGTTCCGAAAGGGAATCCCAAGAATATCCTCGGCTTCCGGGATCTCGCCCGTCAGGACGTCACGTTCGTCAACAGACAGCCTGGTGCGGGCACGCGGTTGCTGACGGATAAATATCTGCGGGAACTGGGGATCGAGCCGGCCGCCGTCAGAGGATATGAAAGGGAAGAGTACACGCACATGGGGGTCGCTTCCGCGGTTCTCACCGGCGTCGCCGACACGGGGCTCGCGATTCTCGCCGCGGCGCGCGCCCTGAACCTCGATTTCATCCCCGTGGCGAAGGAACGATACGATCTTGCGATACCCGAAGAGCACCTCCAGAGCGACATGATCGAGGCGCTCCTCACGATCATCCGCACGGACGGGGAGTTCAGGGAGCTGGTGAAATCACTCGGTGGCTATGACGTAGCCGATATGGGATCGGTAGCCTACCGAACGTAGCCTTCTCTAACTATCGTTCTCCGGATCGTTGCTCCTCACACCCAAATCGAGAACCCTCTTCGCGCCGATGAATCTCTTCACGTAGAACGGCGTGTCGAGGCTGTCGATCGTCACTTTCCTGCTTTTTGAAGACGCATGGATGAAGAGGTTGTTTCCGAGATAGATCCCGACGTGAGAGGGATATGAGGCATACGTTCTGAAGAAGACGAGGTCGCCGATCGAAAGGTTGTTCTCATCGACCGGCACGCCTTCATTGAATTGTTCCCGCGCCGACCGGGGGAGGTCGACGCCGATCATGGCGTATACTCGCTTCACGAACGCGGAGCAATCGATCCCGATCATGCTGTTGCCGCCAAATCGATACGGGATGTTCAGCATTTTTTTTGCGAAGAGGATAAGTCTCTCCGAGACGCTCGATGCGCCTTCTGTCCTGTGGAAGAGCGGCTGCTCGTTGTCGACCGGCTCGGGCGCCTGCGAGAGCACCGCTTCGTAGTGTTTCAGCTCCGCAACGTCCGAGGGATCCCTGAGGAGAATCTTCTGGCCGGGCTTCACCACGTCCGACCCGAGGCCGTTCATAGCGATCAGAACGTCCGGATCGATGTCGAACATCCTCGCGATCTTCCAGATCGTGTCGCCTTTCCTGACCGTGTACTCGTCTGCATCCGGCCGCGACACGAGAATTTTCTGCCCGATTTTCAGCCTCGTTGACCGCAGGTCGTTCAGGCTCATGAGGTCATCGATCGGAATGGCGTACGCTCTCGAGATCGATGAGAGGGAGTCTCCCTTCTTCACCGTGTGGTACAAAGGGTCCGCGTGGGGCTTTTTCTGTGTTCCTGCACCATGTTTCGCTCCATGCGTATCGACGGCATTCACCGTGTGTCCGCTCGCATTGTGGTTCGCTGTGGTGCGCGAAGGGATGACAATCTCCATGCCCGGTTTGAGACGACGGGGATCGACATTGTTCGCGCTCGCGAGGTCATTTACGCTGATGCGGTATTTTTTCGCTATCTTCGTGAAGCTGTCGCCTTTTTTAACCCGGTAGGTGCTGTCGGCTTCGCTGATTGCCGAGAAAAAGATTGCAAGAAGAAAGGTGAGAATGAAAAGACAAACTCTGTTCATGTCGACCTCCTTCGTTATGCTGCTTCTTCGCGCTGCAAATCCTTAAGGGTCGGCAATTCCGTTAGATCTTTCAGGCCGAAGTACTCGAGAAATTCGCGTGTCGTCCCGTAGAGAAACGGCCTGCCCGGAGCTTCTTTCCGACCCATGATCTTGATAAGCCTTCGCTCGGAGAGCGTGCGGAGGGCGCTGTCGGAATTGACGCCCCGGATCTGTTCGATCTCTGCCTTGATGATCGGCTGCTTGTACGCGATGATCGCGAGCGTCTCGAGCGCCGGCATCGACAGCTTGGTCGAGGTCTGCGCCGCCCGGAATTTCTTTATCCATTCAGCATAAATCGGGTTCGTCACCATTTGATAGCCGTTGGCGATCTCGACGATCAGCACCCCGCCGTTCCTATCGCGGTACTCTTCGATGAGTTCGCTCATAAGTCTCCTGACCTCCGCGTCGTTGATACCGAGCACCTCGCGAAACGCCTGGACCGTCAATACTTCTCCCGACAGGAAGAGCATCGCTTCCATGATCGGCTTCTGGTCCCCGTTCCGAGACATAAAACGGAATAAATATATCAGAATCGAATGGTATTTTCAATGAAAATCTTCAAGAATATTTTCTTCGCCGTATTTTCTGTTCTGTTCTTTCAATTTCTTCCTGTTATACCCTTTTTCTCCTTTTTGAGAGATGACCGGGTGGCGTTTCAGTCGGCGCACCGCCTCGAGAGGGAGGCGCGGTCCCGTCTTTTTCCTCGTCGTTTTCTTCATGCCAGCTCACCCGCCGAAGTTGCGAGAGGATGCACGGACCTTCCTCCGCGGGTCTGTGATTTCGAGAACAGTCGATCGAAATCCTTCTGACTTTTTCCCCTCCATGCGCTATAGTATACGCTATGGTGCGGGTGCTCGTTGCGGATGATCATGCCGTCGTGCGGCGGGGTTTACGCCAGATGTTCGAGGCGTCGTCGGATATCGAGGTAGCCGGCGAAGCGGCTACCGGCTCGGAGGTCCTCTCCCACGTGGAGAGGGGGAGCTATGACGCCGTGCTCCTCGACATTTCGATGCCCGGACGCAATGGCTTAGAGGTGCTGAAGCAGATCAGAGCGATGGCTCCGGGCCTGCCCGTGATCATTTTCAGCATGCATCCCGGCGAGGATTACGCGGTTCGCTGCCTGAAGGCCGGCGCTGCGGCGTATCTCACGAAGGACAGCGCGGCAGAAGAAATCCTCGCGGCGGTGCGCCGTGTCGCTCGCGGTGGGCGGTACCTGAATCCCGCGCTGTTGGATAAACTCCCGCTCGGGTGGGAGTCCCGGCAGGACGAGCCGCAACACGCGCGCCTCTCGGACCGTGAATTCGAGGTCATGTGCCTCTGCGCGCGGGGCATGACCACGGCACAAATCGCAGAGGAGTTGTCCCTGAGTGCGCAGACGATCAGTACGTACAAAACTCGCATTCTCGAAAAGATGAAACTGCCGTCGTTCGCGCACGTGATACGCTATGCCGTCGAACATGGGTTAGTGCCGTAGGATTGGGCTCTCATGCCGCCTCGCCCGTTTCTTTCCCTCCGTGTAGAAAAAGTACGACAATAAAATCGTAATCGTTCGACAGAGCGTCGCGATCTCCTCCGACAGACTTTCCGCTCTCTTTCTGATACTCTTCACCCCATTCTTACATTCTCTATATAACCGGAGGAGCGAGGAGGATGAGGATGACGAAGGGGCACAAGGGAACAGGAGAGTTGTACCGCATGATCTTCGATCACGCGAGCGTTGCGATGTATGTGGTGGCGCCGAACGGCGAGTTTGTGGCTGCAAATTCCGCATGTGCGACACTCTTCGGATTCGAATCGCCCGAGGAACTGGCCGCGCATGCGCCGAACCTCTGGAAGCGCGTGTACGGCGCTTCGGGGCGAGAGTCTTTCGGGGAGATCCTCCTGCGAGATGGGGCCGTTGCGAATGTCGAAAGCCGTGCGTACAGAAAGGACGGGAGTCCCTTTCTGGTATCGGAGAGCGTGCGTGCCGCGAAGGACGAGGCGGGCGAAACCGAGTTTTTTGTCGGGAGTGTCAGGGAAATGAAGATCGCTCCCGGGCAATTAAGGGCGGGAAGGGATGAGGATTCCGGTCTCCTGCTTGTCGCCGAGGAAGCGGAGCGGAAGTGTCTCCTCCTCATGGAGGTCATCGATGAGCTTTGCACCTCGCACCGGATGCTGGAAGACGCATGTATCGACATCGTGAAGGATATCGTCAACGCGCTGGACAGCAGGAGGTGGTGGACGAGGGGGCGTTCCGAGCGTGTTGCGGCACACGCGCTCAGCATAGCGGATCACATCGGGCTCCATGAAGACGAAAAAGGCACGTTATGCCTCGGTGCACTTCTCCATGATATCGGACAGTCGGTCTTCTGCGATGAAATCGTCGACAAACCGGTAAAGCTGACACCTGACGAGGTTGCGGTTGTCAGAAAACACCCTGAGCAAGGAGCGGCGGTGCTCAGGGAGGCGAAAGATCTGCGCGACGTCGTGCCCATGATCAAGCATCACCACGAGAGGACGGACGGGCGGGGATATCCTGACGGACTCGCCGGCAAAGCGATTCCACTCGGAGCGCGTATCATCCACGTCGCGACGACGTTCGAATCGATGACCGCTGACAGACCGTATCGGCCTGCGCAGAAGCGCGAGGCCGCCCTGCGCGAAATAAGTCGGTGCGCGGGGAGCCAGTTCGATCCTGAGATCGTCAACGCGGCACTCAAGGCGCTTTGAGTGGCGACCTCGCAGAAAAACATGCGTATATTGTTTCCGTCCGCTTCGCATTGTACCGTCGCGGCTTGCAGCGGCTAAGGTATCGGCGGTGACAGAACGGGGAGTGCCGATGTATAATCGTCACCATGATGGGTGAGGGAAAGAATCCTCTCGCGGTGTTACCGCGGGGTGGCGGCGGATGAAGCGCATTGTCGTGAAAATCGGGAGCAATCTCCTCGCGCACGACGAAGAGGGGCTCGACATGAAGAGAATTTCCTCGCTCAGCCGTGACATCTCGGAGCTGCAGGACAGGGGATACGACGTCGTGGTGGTCTCTTCCGGGGCTATCGCGGCGGGCATGAGGAAGCTCGGCTTAAAAACGAAGCCGCGGGACATCAAGCACAAACAGGCGGTGGCCGCGGTCGGCCAGAGCACGCTCATGTGGGCCTACGAGAGGAGTTTCGCGAAGTGGAGCAAGAAGGTGGCGCAGGTCCTCCTCACGAGGGACGACTTTGCGGACAGAAAGCGGTATATCAATTCGAAGAACACGCTCCTCACATTGATCTCATACCGCGTATTCCCGATCATCAACGAGAACGACACGGTCGCGACGGACGAAATCAAATTCGGGGACAATGACCAGCTCGCTTCTCTCGTTGCGAGTCTCATCGAGGCGGAGCGGCTCGTCATCCTGTCGGACGTCGACGGCCTCTACACGGAAGACCCGAAGAGAAGCGCGGAGGCGAAGCTCATCGAGTACGTCGAGGAGATCACGCCTGATATCGAGGACAGGGCCGGCGGCGCCGGAAGCGGCGTCGGTACCGGCGGCATGTACTCGAAAGTCCTCGCTGCGAAGAGAGCGGTGAACCACGGCATTCTCGTGCATATCGTTTCGGGCAGAAAAGAGGGAATTCTCCTCGGTCTCATGGAGGGAGAGAAGAGCGGCACTCTCTTCAAACCGAAAGCGGAGAAGCTCTCCTCGCGGAAAGGGTGGATCGCGTACGGAAGCCGTGCGAGGGGTAATCTCGTCCTCGACGAAGGGGCGGTTCGCGCATTGGTCGAGCGCGGGAAGAGCCTCCTCCCATCTGGAATCGTGGCGGTGGAGGGGGAGTTTGACGTCGGCGACGCCGTCTACTGTGTCGACGGGCAGGGCAGACGGATCGCGAAAGGCCTGACGAACTATGCTTCTTCAGAGATCATGATGATCAAGGGTAAGAAATCATCGGAAATCGAGGCTATCCTGGGCTACAAGTATTCCGAAGAAGCAATCCACCGAGACAACCTCGTTCTCCTCTGAGAGGCTCACATGTCCGAGCGGCTCGTGCCGCTTTTTTCTGAAAACATATTTCCTTTGAACCGAAAGGGCATTGGCAGGATAAGGATGGAGCGTCAATCTCGTTCGGTCCGCTTGATCAGAACGAAAGGTAATCTCGAACCCCAGCTTTACCTCCGCGCGTCGGCATGAGTATACAATCCTTATGACACTCTCGGAATGTTCGGAAAAATTCCCCCATCATAGGGCTTTTCGAACGTTTTCTGTATTGTTCGTGTTATTCATTATTGCACAGTATCGCTCCCAGATTTCCCGATATGCTCGTTCGAGATTTTTCACGAAACGCTTTGCGTCCGTTAATGGTGAGTCCAGGAGCATCGAGCGCAGATTGAACCGCAGGAACTTCAATGTATCGACATTTCGGGCGAGTTCGATCGCTTTTTCGACGTACTCCTCTTCGGTCTGTGCGATGAGGTGGGGAAGGCCGGCGTTCGTCAGGAGGCTGACACCGACGCGTGAGGCGTGGGTTTTCCCGGCGAGGGTGACGACGGGGACCCCCATCCAGAGGGCCTCGCAGGTGGTCGTCGTGCCATGGTAGGGGAAGGTATCGAGAGCGATGTCGATGCGGCTGTAGAGCTCGAGGTGTTCTCTTCGCGACGGTGTCCATGAGAGGAGCTCGACACGCTGTTCATCGATACCTCCTCTTCGCAATAGATCCATGAAGTGTGTTTTCACGGAGTGATCGGAGAAACTCTTCGCTTTTACAATGAATCGTGAGTCTGGCAGAGCATGGAGGATTGTCTGCCATACGCTGAGGATGAAAGGTGAAATCTTGGGAAAATTGTTAAAGGAGCCGAAGGTTACATGACCTGTCGTCGCAATTGGCGGCGGACAGACATCGGGACCGTCGCTCTCCGGGGCGTAACATAAAAACGTCTCGGGCAGTCTGATCAAATGTTCTGTGTAGTAATCATCGGTTACACCACTCGGGTCGGTATAGTGATCGACGATCTTGTAATCTAATGATCGAAGACCGGTTGTCGCCGGATAACCGATCCACGTTATCTGCACGGGGGCCGGCTTTCGAGCGAAAATGGGGAGGCGGTTATTGCCGGTATGTCCCGCGAGGTCAACGAGAATGTCGATGCCGTCGTCACGAATCAGATTGACCGCGGCTTCGTCTTTCAATTTCGCGATGTCTCTCCAGACGGCGGAGCTCTTCTTCAGACGATCCGTAACATGGTCGCGGACAAGACTGTGCGAGTAACAAAAGATCTTGAACTCACGGGGCGTATGGTTTCTGATAACTGGTTCAATAAAATAGGCCACGGAATGTTCTCTGAAATCCGGTGATACGTATCCGATCCTCAGCTGCCGGCCAACTGAAGCGGTGGGTTTCTCCTTGATCGCATGGGAAGACATAAGTACGTTGAATCTTTTCCCCACGCGAGCGTGTTCCGTGTATATCATCTGTGCTGAATTGATATAACTGTAGTTGAGAAAAAAGAGGTAATTACTGCACGCTTCAAAAAAATCCGGCTTGATCTCGATCGCCTGTCTACAAGCTTCTTCTGCTTCGAGGAGTTTCCCCTGGTCTTTTAAGGCATTCGCAAAGTTATTGAGAACCAGCGTCGACCTTGGATCTATCTCGAGCGCCCGTCTGTAAATCGTAACCGCTTCCTCCAGATTTCCTTGCAACGCAATGACGTTACCTAAATTATTATAGGCGACGATGAGTCGAGGATTAATCTGGAGGGCTCTGCGGTAACACCCTATCGCTCCATCGAGGTCGTTTCGGTCCTGAAGGGCCGTTCCTAAGTTGTAATGCGCCTCTGCAAAGTTCGGGTCGAGCCTGATGGCTTGCCGAAACAGCGGAATGGCTTCCTCGCTCTTTCCTTGGTGGTGCAATATCGTCGCGAGGTTGTTGAATGCCGGCGGATACGTACCGTCGAACCTTATGGCTTTTTGGTAACAGATGATCGCTTCGTTCAAGAGCTCTTGTTGTTGGTAAATGATGCCTAAATTGTAGTAGCCGTCCGCATAATGTGGGTCGAGGGTGACAGCCTGCTGAAAGACAGAAATTGCTTCACGCGAACGGCCGGCATCGCTCAAAACCTTGCCGAGGTTTCCAAGCGCAGCGACATGGTGTGGATTTATCCTGAGTGCTCTATGGAACCAGAGTATGGACTCTTTGAGGTTTCCCGTCTTCCTGAACAGTATTCCCAGGTGAAGAGAGACGTCAAAATTCTTTGAATCATAGTGAACCGCTTTCTGAAAGCACGCGAGTGCTTCATCTAGGCACCCCTTGTTCTCGAACGCATACCCCAAGTTACTGTGGGCGTGGGCATGAGTCGGATTAAGGGAGAGAGTTTTCTTGTAGAGAGAGATCGCGCTCTCTACATCGCCCTTTTTGTGATGTATCATGCCCAGGATATTGTACGCCTCCGCATTCGATGTATCGAGTTCGATTACTTTCTTGACACACGATTCTGCCTCCTCAAGTTTGCCTTGCTGCTGCAACACATTTGCCAAATTGAGGAGCGCATCGATGTGGTGTGGTCGGAGTTCGACGGCTTTACTCAGGTAGGAGGACGCTGATGTCAAATCACCTTTGTGGAAAAAGATGACGCCCAGCATATTCAGGGCATCAACGTGTTTCGGGTTCCTGACAAGGATTTTCTCGCAGATTTGGCGCGAATCTTCGATGTGACCACTCTGGTAGGAGAGAAATGCTCTCGAGTATGCTTTTTCAACGTTCATATGTGCTTGAAAGTATGCCGATACAGTGAAAAATGCTCCATCTCAAGGCACGTCGTGCAGCCAGTGGCGTGTGTGTCTCTACTTTGTCGTGTTCATTATGCGAACGCGAATAGATCTTGAATGCCGGACCTCTTCCAATTGACTTTGCCACGCTCTATTTTAGAAAATATCCTAGGTCGAGGGCAATGGATGCTGTAACCGCTTATCGTATGAAGTTCTTCTGTGCTTTTTCTTTTTTCCTTTGCCTTATTCTTGCGGGCAAGCCGTGTGTGAACGCAGAGTGGATCGCGTATGACGACGGTGACGCGGTGCACGCCGGTTCAGGGCTGAAATACCAGGGGGTACGGTTCTCACTGCCCGATGATGCTGTAAGAGCTTCTCTCAGGCAAATTTCCTTCTTCTACTGGACGAATGGAGCCTCATGTCCGGTTGGGGTGTATCTTACGGATCACAGCCGCTCTGGCAGATTGGCAGAACGGCTACTCGTTACTGTGCAGCAGGGTTGGAATGTATTCGATGTGAGTGATCTCGATGTGTCTGTGCCCCATCATTTCTATGTCGCACTGGAGAATCTCAAATGTGGATTCCCAATGCTCGACAACGATGAAAGGAGCGAACGGTCTTTTAAGGGGAATCACCTGAAGAGTATGACGACTCGTCTCTCGCACGATTTAGTACTCCGCGTAGAGATCGGGGATCGTCAAGAAATCCCAATTGCGCGGGAGTGGGACGTCTATGTGAGCGAACGGGTCGGCGTCAAAAGGGGCGGTTTGACGAAGCAGATTTTCTCCTATACGACACAGGAGCGATGGGTTCTCTATTCCGATGATTCTTTCGTGATACCGGAGGGAATTTTTGGTCTTTGGAAGCAGAGGGGGAACAGATTCCGTGTGTCTCTCGATCCTGAACAGGTAAGGGAACATCTATTCGGGTTGTCGGCTCAGTATTTCGCGGAGGGCGAGCTCGCTGATGTCCGTGTCACCAAGATAACATTCGATGGGACGATATCTCCGGAAGGCGTCATCGGTGGAAGGCTGATAATTTCTGCGGGATTGAGATTTGTGGACGTTCCCCACTTTGGACAGATAACGATCAGGAGACAATTTTCGAGTGCCATTCGTGAGCCATCATGCAGCATGGCGCAAGAATAAAAAGATCCGCGTTTCTCCCGCCGATTTCTTTTTCTTTGTTAGTATGCCTGGTATGCGCATGCGTGATGGTATCCTGTCCTCCATGCGCGGGCGGCGCGCAGTGGGAGTATTACGGACTCGATCAGGATTCGAATTTCTTGTACTATGACAAGCAGTCCGTGCACGAAGTCAACGAGATAGTGCAGATCTGGCAGCGGAAGGTCTTTCACAGCAAAAATTTATTCCGAATTCGTGAGATCCTTGGCGAAAGATATCGCAAATTAACGGAAAAGTTGACACTCTATGAGATACATTGCCCGATGAGAACCGCCCAGGAACGTGCATTTGCATACTATGACAACGATGACAGAGTGATCGACAGCCGTTACTATGAATCGGTACGCGACTGGAAGAAGATTCTTTCGAATACTGACATGGCCCGCCTGTACTGGATATCGTGCGGGAGCGAGAGTAAGAGGTAGGTTACTGTGAGAGATCACAATTGACGATCAAGATTAACGGGCTGGCAGGCGACATTTCATGTGGTTTACTTGCGCGAGCTCAATTTCTTTGCCTGTGTGACCGGCCACAGGTATCTTGAGCCCGTTAAGCCTGTTTACGAACAGGGAGGACATATTGCTCGCGAGTGCACAGCTGACTGTTGCAGCCGTTCAGAGAGATAAAGAAAATAAGAGTCCAAAATGGCGGACAGAAGATTCCCGCGTGCAGAAGCATGTAGCTGTTGTCAGATGGTGTTCCCATAAACGGAACGTGGTAAGTTGTTGACGTAATTCTTCTAACGAGTCTCATCTTCCCGTGATAGGAAGTTTCCGCGTTAAAGTGTGGGGAAACGGTTTGTGCAAACGGGTGATGGAGAGGAGGACACTGCATAAGTGTGCGCCCAGGACGAGGAGCGGTTTTCTTCCCACATGCTGACATCACGATTTTATTTAGGGCTTCAGCTATATCAACAAGGCAAGCTTGATGAGGCTGCAGTGCAATTGCAAACGCTTGTTGCTCTTTGTCCTGACATAGCGGATGCGCACAACATTCTCGGAAGTATTTATCAGCAAAAAGGTGATCTCGAAGAAGCGATCGCTTCTTACCTCAAGGCGATCAATTGCGGGACAGATGCCTATATGGCGTATAACAATCTCGGCTGCGCCTTGCGACTCCGCGGGGATGTTGAAGGCGCGACTGCTGCGTATCGGAAATCCCTCGAAATCAACCCCGACTTCCCGGCTGCGATGAATAATCTCGGCACAGCCCTCAGGGACCAGGGATGCCTCGATGAATCGATAGCGTGGTACCGTAAGGCGATTCAGTTAAACCCCGATTTCGCTGAGGCTCACTGGAATCTCTCGTTCGCCCTGTTGTTAAAAGGTGATTACGAGGAAGGATGGGAGGAATACGAATGGATCTGGAAGTTGAAGCCGCCAATGCGGAATTTGCCGCAACCGCGCTGGGATGGAACTGCACTGAAAGGCAAGAGCATTTTAGTCTATGCGGAGCAAGGCTTTGGCGACGTCATCCAGTTTGCCCGGTATATTCCTTTAGTCGCAGAGCGGGAGGGCACGGTGATTGTCGGTTGCCAGAGAGAACTCAAAGATCTTTTGCGGAGCGTTCAGGGTGTTACCTTCGTTGTGGCCTTTGGCGAGCGTGTACCCGTCTTCCATGTGCAGTGTCCGCTACCGAGTTTGCCTCGTTTATTCAAGACGACGCTCGACTCCATACCCGATTCCATGCCCTATCTGCACGCTGATCGAGCAACTGTGGAAAAATGGAAGAAACGAATCGGGGCGAGAACGTCCGCTCTCAAAGTTGGTCTCGCATGGGCTGGAAGCGCAGGGCACCTGAACGACTACAATCGATCTTGTAGACTGGATCTCTTTCTACCGATCGCCAGAATGCCGGGCGTACAGCTTATCAGCCTGCAGAAGGAGATTCCGCCGAGGTGGGCAAGCGATTCATTGTCCCAACTTCATGTGCTTGATTTTATGGATGAGGTCGAGAATTTCTTGGATACGGCAGGCATTATCGAGAATCTTGACATCGTGATTTCTGTCGATACCGCGGTCGCGCACCTCGCCGGTGCTCTGGGGAAACGGGTGTGGACACTTCTCCCCTACGCGCCTGATTGGCGGTGGATGTTGCACCGTGAGGATAGTCCCTGGTATCCCACGATGAGACTCTTCCGCCAGCCATCTCCGGGTGACTGGAAATCGGTTATCGTGCGGGTTCAGAGTGTACTGGAAGATCTCATGGGAAAGGGCTTTAACAAAGGTGTCGTATGAAACCGCTCGAGCGCAGTCCGGAGTACTATTTTTACCTCGGCGATACGTACAAAAAGCAGGGGATGCTCGATCAGGCGATTGAATATTTCGAGAAATCTCTGATGCTGAATCCCCGCTCACCTCATACGCTTCACAATCTCGGCAACGCGCTACGAGAAAAAGGCGATTTTGATCGTGCGGTGCGGTCATACGAGGCCGCACTGGCGATCGATGACAACTATGTGCCTGCGTTCAATGGAATCGGTATCACGTTTTTGGAGACGGCGGAATTCGAAAAGGCGATCGCATGGTTCAAAAAGCTGACCGATATGTTCCCAACCTGGGCGGAAGGGTATAACAATCTAGGCGTTGCATACCGTGAAACCGGTCGTTTTGAAGATGCCAAGGCGTCATTTAAGGACGCGATCCGATTAGATCCTGCCTCTGAAATTGCCCGGCAGAATCTCTCGGCTCTTTACCTGTTGCTCGGCGATTTCCGCCGCGGCTGGCAAGAATACCGGTGGTTTTGGAGTCTCAAGGGGCCCTATCATCGTTTCGAGCGACCGCTGTGGGAAGGGGAAGATATCGCGGGCAAGACACTTTTTCTCCACGCGGGCAGTGGGTTCGGTGATGCGCTGCAATTTATCCGGTATGCGCCCTTCATCGCAGCGAGAGGAACGAAGGTGATCATCGGATGCCGGAGAGAAATAGCCTCGCTCCTGCGCGGAGCAGACGGTGTGTCGAGGGTTGTCACCGAGGGAGAATCCCTGCCGCCGTTCGATGTGCAGTCGTCGCTGTTCCGGCTGCCGATAATATTCGATGCTTCACGTGACAACATTCCAGCAAACGTTCCCTATCTCTCATTGTCCCCTGACATCGTGGCGCAATGGAAAGCTGCCATGCCTGCCGCGTCCGGAAAGATGCGGATAGGGCTGGTGTGGAGAGGAGGGCATCACTTCGGTATGTATCGCCAGAGGGCTCTTCCTCCTTATCTGCTGGATGAGTGGTCCGACGTTCCGAATGCTGAATTTTACAGCTTGCAGATGCGAGATGCTCGTGCTAAGGGTGAGGACATGCCGCTTACGTTGCAACTCATTGACCCAACGCCGGGTATCAGAGATTTTCTCGACACCGCGGCGATTATCGAGAATCTTGATCTTGTGATTTCTGTCGATACCGCTGTAGCCCATCTCGCAGGGGCGCTCGGCAAACCCGTATGGACACTTCTGCCGTTTGTCCCTGATTGGCGTTGGCTGCTCGAGAGGGAAGACAGCCCCTGGTATCCCACGATGAGACTATTTCGTCAAGCTTCTCGAGGGGACTGGTCGACGGTGATTGCGAACGTGCATAATGATCTTGAGGCGATAACCTCGCAGAGGACTTCGAACAATGAACGCTGATGACTATCTCTCTCGGGCGCTTGCGTACGAACGCAAGATGATGTTCGATGAGGTTATTTCCTGCTACCAAGAAGCGATCTGTGTTCACCCGGATCATTTCGTGGCGCATGCGAGACTCAGTTTTGCGCTCTATAATAGGCGACGTTTAAACGAAGCTGAGGCGTCCTTAAAGCATGCGTTGCGGCTTAATCCTTACTATGGTGAAGCTTACTGTTGTCTGGGAATGATCTACCGCGAGCGGGAATTGTTTGACGACGCGCTTGCGTGCTTTCAGAGGGCGCTCGAGATCAATCCGGAATCGCCGTGGTTTCTGACAAACTTCGGTGTTACCTTGCAGTTCAGCGGAAGACGGGAAGAAGGTCGGGTATATCTCCATAAGGCCCTCGAAAAGAATCGCGTTATTCAAAATGCTCAGGGTTCTTTCGACGAACTCCTCGCTCACGCTGGTGAGAATAGCCGTGAAACAGCCCCTGCGCGAGAACGGTCGCCAAAACGAATATTGATCGTTGTCTCCGCATACAACCGAAAGAAAATAACTGCGCTTGCGCTGAGACAGATACGGCGCTTCATGACACCCGATTGCCGTTTGCACGTGTATAATGACCACTCCTCGGAATATGACAGCTCGTTCCTTTCTTTTTATGCCGATGACGTCACACGGCTTCCCGAGAAGATGGGCATTGATAAGCTTCGTTGGTTTCAGCTCCGAGCATTTCTCGAGACTGATTTTGAGTATCTTTATTTGACGGACAATGACGTGATTCATGATCCTGACTATCTTACTGTGTTCGATCGGTTATATGAGATGGAAAAGCGTCGGATGCCGGTCTCGCTTTTTCATAATATCTTCATGCTTCAGACACGGCTGCTCTTGTATTATCGAAATGGGATTTTCATTAAGACATCGGCGCCCGGTGCGTCGATGTTTCTTGACAGGAAGATGGTGGAAACCGTCGTGTCCGTGTCGCGGGGCATGGGCGACCGGTCAAGTCCTATTTCTCCTGTAAAAAGGAGAAGGCTTGGTATCATGCAGTGATTGTCTCTTTCACCTTTTTCTTTG
>CAKZPA010000046.1 GCA_937138415.1 uncultured Nitrospiraceae bacterium
AATATACTCATAAGTGCCATATGCTAAATACTCAAGAATATTGATTTTAAAAGTCTTACCCTCAACCCGAACCTGATATTGAGGATTAGACGGAAATTTGTCTTTTATTGGCTTTAAATCGTCTTTAGTAATTATCCGTAATGAGAAACTACTTCCTCCAACCCCTTCTTCACTGCTTCCAAATATTATCGCCTCTTTCTCTCGCAATTTATTTAAATCTGCTTCAGCTTGCAATGCCCGCCACCAGAAGCGCAGTAGTCCCTTGATGCTTGCAGCGCGCAATTCTGCTTTGCTCTGATTTGCGCCAGATAAAAACATGGGGGTTATAGTTTCTACTTTGAAATCAATTTTCGTCATATCCACTCCTTTCTTCAGTTAAAAGACCAGAACCCGTAACACGAGCAATTCTGACCCGTCGAAACCTTTTTCACTTATTCGCTCATCTTTCCCCCTCCGTGTCGATAAAGAGATCTTTTTGCAGTGCCATGTCCTCTGTCGCCATCGCGCATGCGCTCGATAAGGGCCCTGCTCCGCCTTCGACAAAGAGTTCTGGAGTCCCCGTTTGACAGAGTTTCCCGGACACCTTATTCAATCCTTATTTTCCCCTTCTCCACTCGAACGCCGAAGCGCGTCGCGCCGTACCTCCTCAACGACGTTATGATGTAATATGCCGCGAGAGCGTCGTCTTCAAGGCTTTCGAGAATTTCTCGGTTGATCTTGCTCCTGTCCGAACGCAACTTCCCCATGTCCATGCCGTCCTTCCACTTCGCCCGGAAATTGGCGATGTGTTCCGAATGAAGACCATAAATCAGTTCGTAATCCTTTCCAATTGCTTCGGTTACCCCCGGGGTGCCGAGATCATTGACATGGATGAAACAGTCGGTGCACTCATGACAATACGGTCGGTCGGGGTGGATGCACCGTTCAACCTTCTGCCGCAGCAGGTACGCGTAAAACACGATGTGGAAAGGCTTCAACTCGACGTTCACATCCCCGATCGAAATGAAGTTTTCCCTCAGTCGGACAATGACAAAGGGTTGCGTAAGCGCGGTGTCTATCTCCTTCTGCCCCTCGGACACGAGATCTCTAAACCCGTAGCCGTCAAGGTTTATTTTCTCTCTGAGTCTGATGAAAGGGAGTTCGGCGAGGTATATCTCGGCATCCTTCGTACTCAGTCTTCTGCCGTCTTTTTCGAGTACCCTGTTCCTCTTAGGCTTATAGTAAAAATCCGGCCTGGCTTCAAATTCGGGGGTGACCAGGACATGATACAATCTATCCCAGGGCCTACCGAAAAGCTGCAGGGCAGACCCCAAATAGAAGCTCATGGTCTTTCTCCCACCGGCAAGTGAGCAATGAAGTCTCGTTGAGTTGTCGCGGGTCTTTTCACGTACAACATCCGTAATAAAATTCCCGAGGCATTCGTTTGCCGCCGTATCCCTGATATCGTCGAGTTCCTGCCCTTGTTCATCATGAACGATGAGAATAGCATCTTCCCGAAGTATAGATTCCGGCACGCCAAATTCTCTGCAGAACGCGCTGAACCGACCCGAACTGAGCAGATTTTCCTCGATGACACGTCTGCCGTGGGTCGTCGTGATCACGATGATTTCATCCGGTTGCACGGGCGGTTTCTGATGAATTAACGCGAAGATCGTCTCCGTGATAATCTGGGGCGTCGTCCCCGCGACAAAGATAAGGATTTCCCTGAATCGCGCGTTTTTCATGCCTTACCATACCACCGCAGGTTCACCAAATCAAGCGAAACAATATTGCGGCAATATTTCCGTAAAGACAGTGAGAGATAACAGTGGCGAGGTGTCAGTGAAAAGGTGAAAGTGAGAGATGACAGTAACAAGATATTAGTCATAAGATTTCGGAATTACCTTCACTTATATCGACCCTATCGTTGCAGAAAAGGGAGAGCATCACTCAAAGCTTTTCACGGCAATAAGATGTGATCAGGGCATGGCGTCAAGAAAGCAGGACGTCACTGAAAGTGTCATCCTCATTCCCTATGCATGATGTGGCTTCCGATGCCGTCATGTAGTGCTGCGAAAGGCTTTTCGTGCCGCCCTCCCTTTTTCTACCTGCACCTCTTATGCCCCGGTAAGGTCGATTCACTATCCTCTCTCACTGTCTTTTATGGCGTATTTACCGAGACCAAAGGCCGTTCCCTTGCCGACGTGAAGGACCTCTCCCGCCTCGATGATCTGTAGGAATGGACGCATGTCACCTTCGAACGTTATCTCCCCTACAAAACCACCCAGCTTCATCCGAGTATCCTGCCTGCCGGAGTATCGTTCCCAATCATACCAACTCAATGCCCGTTTCATCACCGTAACGCCCTCGGCGCGTTTTATCAATTCCTTGAAATTCCACGACGAGGTGTCTTCCCCGCAATGGAAGTATGCGATAAGAGCGAGTCGCCGGAGGAGATTCCGAAAAAAAATATGAAACTCCAGATCGAGGGTGAGATGGTGGTCGTAGAGGATTCTCGTCGGAGTCACAAAAGATAGCGTCAGACTGGACACCTCTTCATCAGACAAAGAACCGGGGTCACCGTGCATTAACAGTGCGTTGTCAATCGACAATCTCGTAGCGCCGACTGGCTTCAGCGTTTTCGATGCAGACTCGTAAGTGATTTCGCCATCTGTTCGCACGTCCAACAAGGTAAAACCGGCCTTCCCTTTCCCTATGCCGATCCTCCCCAGTTCATCGAATGCGTACACGAAATAGGGGAGATAGTCGATCGCCTTGCCGATGAGTATCAATCGAAATGAAAACTCGTCGCCCTCGTGGTACTCCCGACGAGTGTCGTGGGGCGGCTCGATAACAAAAGGATGCGGCGCGCTTCGGTACTTGGTCATGATTTTCGTGCCTACGGGTGGCGGCGTTTCAAAGACATAGGAATAGATACATTTCTGGTGGAGAAGGCAATCGGAGCATTCTTTGCTCTTTATTGCGCAGACAACCCTCTTGAAGGCATGGCCGAAGCCGCCTCTCAGCATCGACCCCTTGTAGGGAGGCATTATTAACGGCTCTCGCGCCCTGACCCGGAAATCGAAGGGCGCATAGGAAATGTTCACGAAACCTCTCTCGCCGGGAACTTTTACGGCCTTTCCGCAAGAATTCTATCAGAAGAGGTTCGCGTGCGCAAGCCTGAAAATCGCCTATGAAAAAAAGCAAAAAATGTTAAAGAAAAAGCAAGAAATGTGAAGTAAATTCTTCTGTGCCATGCAATAGTAAAGCCGTCTCGTCACATCTCACCGGGGTCGTGACGGAGATCGAACCCAACGACGTATTCATTCCCACAAGGAGGGCTGCCATGAGAATGACGTTTTGCTCCGCCGTGCGTTTGTCTTTCGCCGTGTTCTTATCGATCCTTTACTGCCTGAACGCAGCAGACGCGTACAATTTGCCCGACACCGGGCAGACGCAATGCTTCAGCACCAAGGGAAAAATCAAAATAATCCCTTGCCCTGCGCCCGGTGACCCGGCTGCCCAGGACGGGAGTTACTCGATCGCGCCGCCCTCCTACACTGTGAACCGTGACGGGACGGTCGTCGACAAACAGACCACTCTCATGTGGCAGCAGCTCGATGACGGCAAGTTGAAAACATGGGCGGAAGCCGACAACTACTGCCGGACCCTCGCTCTCGGAGGCTATAGAGACTGGCGTCTTCCAACGATACGAGAACTCATCGGGATCGTGAACTATGGTCAGGCATCACCGGCGATCGACCGCACCGCGTTTCCCAACACTAAAGGGGCACACTACTGGAGTGGAACGACCATACCGTGCTTCGATGCAGAACCTCTATCGGTAAATTTCGCATCGGGCGTCAACAATCGCCTCGCGTCCACATTGCCCGCGTACGCGCGGTGCGTCCGAAACGGACCTCTTCCTTTTGCCTATTTCCGTGAGAACGGAAACGGCACCGTAACGGATCTTTCGACCGGTTTGATGTGGCTTCAGAATGAAAAGAGCCCTCTCACGTGGGTCGATGCGCTCGGCTACTGCGAGAATCTCTCCTTCGGGGGCTTTTCGGACTGGCGCGTTCCCAATATCAAGGAATACGAGTCGCTGACGCGCGGCACGGAGGGCCCCTCGGTGATGTCTGATTACTTCAAATCGAGCAGCGGCTTCCCCAACTGGTCATCGACATCCTATCTCGCCGTCACGGATTACACCTCGAAATGGACGCTCGATACCGAAGGGATGGTCACCGTCTCTTCCACGAAAGAAAGAAATACGAGCAAGTACGGCGTTCGCTGCGTTCGCGGAAAGCACCAGACGCCGCTCGATGAGCAAGAAATCTCTGTTTCCCCGCACGAAGTCGAACTCTGGCAGACGAATAGCAGTCGCTCGACGCAACGGGAGATTGTCATCACAAATACCGGGAAGGGTTTCCTGTCGGTCGCTCCTGTCGCACCCCTTTCCCCTCCCTTCGTTCTCATCGCTGACACGTGCGCGGGCAAATCCATCTCGTCTCTCATGTCATGCTCTATCACCGTCGGCTTTGATCCGTCGGCTGAAGGCAACTTCACAGGCGATCTCGTTGTGTCTTCCAATGATAGAGATTCTCCCGCCGTAAACGTTGTTCTGAAGGGATCATCCATCGGCGCGTACTACCTCCCGGATACCGGCCAGACAACGTGTTATGACAAATACGGCACCCGAATCTATTGCCCGCAACCGGGATCTCCTCTCGCGCAAGACGGAAGTTATCGCATGAACCCTCCTTCGCACGTTTCTTTTCCTGACGGCACCGTGCGGGACAAGAACACTTCCCTGCTTTGGCAGAAGGTCGATGACGGCGTACCGAGAACATGGGGAGACGCTCTCTCTTACTGTGAAGATCTTGAACTCGCGGGATTTGCCGACTGGCGATTGCCGACACTGCAGGAGTTGATTGGTATCGCGGACTACGGTCGTGCATACCCGTCTATAGATGTCCAAACATTCCCAGCCACCCAACAGCACACGTACTGGTCGTCATCAGCCAGCAATGTGTATAAGGATCACGCATATGGCGTGAGTTTTACTGACGGTTCAATGGGAAAATCTGCGAAAACGCAACTGAATTACGTCAGGTGCGTAAAAGGTCCCCAGGTGCCTATCCACACGCTCGTCAACAATGGCGATGGAACAACGACCGACTTGCTCACAGGTCTGATGTGGGAGCAGGGAGATTCGACTGACGCTAACTGGGAAGCGGCCCTTGCACGCTGCGAAGGTTTATCTCTCGGCGGGCACTCGGACTGGCGACTGCCGAACATCAAGGAACTTATCTCCATCCTCGATATCCGCTACAAACCAGCCATTCGGTATTCCTATTTCCCAGCTGTCAACTGCGGCTATTGGAGTAATAACTGGACATCCACCTCCTACCTCGCGCTGCAGGGCGATGCCCCGTATCATGTGCCCGATGCCGCCTACTTCGTTGACTTTTTCAACAGTAGCTGCGGTGGTCTTTTCGAGCACAAATTCTACAGTAACCGCAATGCGCGGTGCGTCCGCGGGGGTACGACAAAACCGCCGACGTCAATCACAGGGAGAGTTACGGATGCCGCGGACGGAACGCCCCTGGGGGAAGTGCACATTGTCCTGACTGATCGAGCATTTACCTACACCCTCCTGACCGATTCGGATGGCTATTACTCGCGGACCGATCTCTTCGACGGACCCTATACCGCTTCCTTCGAAAAAGCAGGCTACGCCAAACAAATCATTAATGGCGCTTTGCTCGATGGCCAGACTTTGACTCTGAACGTGCAACTCTCTCCCCTCTCCCCTCCCTCGCTAACGATCGCCCATCCTCCCGATGGCGCCGTTTTCACTGCCTCGCCCATCGAGGTAAGGGGTTCAGTCAGCGGTGCTGCAACGGTAACAGTAAACGGCTTACCCGCGACCGTGAATAACGGATTCTTTTCCGCAACCGTAAGCCTCCAGCGGGGACAAAACACTCTATTCGTGACTGCGGTTGATTCCCTGGGCCGATCGGTCAGTAAAAGCATCACCGTAATCTTTCTCACGCAGGGCGTGCTCAGCGGTTCCGTTACCGCTGCCCACACCCGAGTGCCTGTCGAATCGGCCCGCGTGGCGGTGCGAGATTCCCTCGATACGTTGAAAACAACGCTCACTGATGTTGACGGCAGATTCACGATCGACGGGATCGAAGCCGGGCCTGTCACAATTTCCGTATCGAAAGACGGCTTCAGCCAAGCGACGCTGACCGAAATCATCGAGGCAGGCACAACAAAAATAGTGCCCCTCGTTCTGATAAAAATCTTCTCTGCGATCACCCTCGGTGATTTCGGCAGCGTTACCGTCATGGAAGTCACGGGAAATTACGACGCGCTCACCCCCGAAGGATCCCTCAATATTCTGGCTCGGCAAGAGATAGCGCGAGAGTTCCTGCGACTGCATCCCGATGAATATGACTTTCTCGTCGTCTTCACGAATTTCTCTATGACCATGCCCGATCCCCTCGCAAAAGGGTTTTACCTCGACGTGAAAAACGATACGAGAGGGATCGGGAAAGCCCTCATCGACAATACAGCGGCATTCGGGAGCGCCGGCAGGCTCCAGGGCATGATCGATATGGGAAACGTCGTGACCTCGATTACCGACCCGCGGCATCCCCTTTTCGACGATACAGTCAATACCCTCATGCATGAAATGATGCACAGATGGGGTTCTTTTGTGAAATATAAAGACGGACAGGGGGATATCCGCTCGGATCTTCTCGGAAAAGACGGAAGCCACTGGAACTTCCTGCTGGATACAGGCGCATCCCTGCACTACGGGAACGCATGGACAGATAACGGCGATGGAACCTTCACGTCGATAGGGGGTGGGAAATATTGCAGCCCGCTCGATCTCTACCTTATGGGTTTCTATGACGGGGCAGACGTGCCGCCCATGCTGCTGATCGAAAACGTCTCGATCGACCCAGCCCGCCGTCCCGAACCGGGGGCGAGGATTTCCGGTTCACCGCGATTCGTGACGATCGACGACATCATCGCCGCAGAGGGAGCGCGCGTACCCGACGTTTCCTCATCCCAAAAAGTTTTCAAGGCAGCCTTCATTCTCATAACAACGCCCGGCTCTTTTTCGGGCGAAGAGCTTCAGGGCATCGAGAACCTGAGAAGCGCCTGGGCCGGAAAATTCTCCGCGCTTACAGGAGGCAGAGGAAGAGTCGCAGACGTTGCGCCTTCGCTCTCTGTAATGTTTACTTATCCGTCAGACGGACAAATCGTGTCGGGCACCGTGCCTGTGAAGGGGACTTTTCTCAACTCGACCGGTTCCGATACGGGAATCACGGTAAACGGTGTCCCCGCAGTCGTCTACGGAAATCAATTCATTCTGAATCACGTGTCTCTCCCTGAAGGCGCAAGTACGATAATCGCTACGGCGACCGACTCATCGGGGCATACCGCCTCGGCTTCCGTCAACGTCACAGCGCGCCCGGCAAGCAATTTCATTCAGCTACTCGCAAATGCGGAAGCCGGTATCGCACCCTTCGATCTCACGATGAACATCGACAGTACCTTCCGGTTCGACGACCTCGAGATGTCAATCACAGGACCATCCCGACCTGTATTGCTTTCTGACGACGAGAACGATTATCGTTTCCGAATCGACGTCGAGGGTATGTACTCTTTTACGGCGCGAGCTTCATCCCCCGAGGGCGTCATCCATGAAGACACCATATTCGTGACGGTCATCAACTCGCAGCAGATGGACAACATGCTCAGGAGAAAATGGGAGGGCATGAAGGAAGCTCTCCTGTTGCGGGATTTCGAGACCGCCGTGAGCTTCCTTTCCGCGGAGACGAAGAGTCACTACTACGACCTCTATTCCGCTCTCGATGAGCACATGCCGCAGATTGCACGGGACATGCAAGGCATAGAGCCCGTTTACATAAATGGGACGACCGCAAAATATCGGATCCCGAAAGAGGAAAACCATGGCGGGGAGATCGTGACCATCACACACTACATTTATTTCGTTGTCGATCACGACGGGCTCTGGAAAATCGACTGGTACTGACACGTTAAAAAGTAAAGGAGGAGAATGATATGAAAAAAGTGTCGAGCGTAGTTTTCACTATCGCGGCTATCCTTGCAACTTTTGCTTTCGCCTATGGGATGCGCTTCGAGGGATCGTACTCAGGCAAGGTTATCGACGCAGAGACCGGCGCACCGATTGAAGGTGCGGTGGTACTCGGAGTCTGGTACACCGTGATAGCATCGGCAGGCGGGGCGCTCCACAATTTTCATGACGCAAAGGAGACACTGACCGATAGAAATGGCGAATTCCGAATATCCGGGAAGGGAGTGAAAACCCTAATCAACGTGTCTCCCATGGAAGTGATGATTTTCAAGGCCGGGTATGAACATCTCGAACTCGTCCTGTGGGACTCGCTCAAGGAGGACCGCATCCTCCGAAAGAAGATCAAATGGGAAGGGAAAAAAGCAATCATCCCTCTCAAAAAACTGACGATGGAGGAGAGAAGGAAACAGGGCACGCCCGATATTTATTTCGGAGAAAGATATGACCAAAAGGAAAATACATTTCTTCCCTGTCTTCCCAACAACATAAAACTACTTCCAAAAGAAGTGAACAATGAATTACGTGAACAAGGACTGAAACCGTATGACATTAAAGGAGGAATGTGTAAAGATGAATAAAAGATACATTGGCCTAACCTTACTGATTCTTTTTAATTATTTCGTATTTCTTGATGAAGCTTCTTCTTGGGACGACAAAACTACACATAAGCACCTTTCAAAGTATGCAGCAGATATCTCTCGGCTCGACAGAAACCAAGGAGACTACCTAACAAACATTGGCTTTGCAACTGCACTCAATACGCGAATTAAATGGGAGGTGGAAAAATCCGTCAAGGACTGGCTTGCCAATGGTGCCGAAGTTGAGGATGCAAGTAGTTTCGGGTTTCCATTTTGGCCAGGCTCTACTACCCGATCGTTGAATCATTTTCACAATCCTTTGAAGCCCTGGGATCAGGCAGGGCTCGATGACTACTTCTTAGCTCACTACACAGGGGAGTCCTCTGTCCTCTGGGCACAAAATGGAGAGCGGCAGCAAACGATTGTGGGGGGCGATTGGTCGTGGCAAAAAATCAGGGAGTACTTCTACGCCGCGCTCACGGCAACAAACGAGGCGTCTCGGCAGGAACACTTCGCAAAGATGTTCAAAGGGTTAGGACACCAGATGCACCTTCTGCAGGATGCGGCCGTTCCGGACCATGTGCGAAACGATGCACACCCCGAAGATACGATCATGAAGAAGAATATCTGGGGGAGCAGGTACTTCGAAATGTGGGCGAAATCGGAGCGCACTTATGTCAATTCCCTCGCGGCACAGCCTATTTTTTCAAGCGTTTCTTTCGAACCCATTCCCGACGATCTCGCGCCCGTCGCCCGCCTTTTTGACACGGACTCCTATGACGGCACGAACCCTTCCGTGGCCCTTTCTCTGGGGTTAGCGGAATACACAAATGCCAATTTTTTCAGCGGTGACACGATCTTCGCGGCGGAAAGATACCCTTCGGGACATCAGCACTATTTCCCTTATCCCAAAAAATCGAGCACAGATCTTCACGCTTACATGGCGGGCGCAAAGGCGCGCGAGACCGTCATAAGCGAAGACGGCAAACAAGACACCGGCATCTGGATCAGCAAGGTCACGGATGGGGAGCAGATCGCTCATTTTGTCAGAGCCAGCTATCTTACGGACAAAGTATTCTCGGTCTTCGGTGAAGGAAGTAAATACTACCGGACGTTCTACCGCGACGAACAGTGCCATAGAGACTATGCCAAAAAACTGATTCCCCGTGCCGTCGGGTATTCTGCAGCATTGTTGAACTACTTTTTCCGGGGAGTGATCCACATCTCTCTGCCGGAGACCGGCACCTACGCTCTTTGCGCTGACCCGTCGAGGGGGTTTTCGAAGATAAGTCTTCTCGCGAGAAACCTTTCACCCGCGGGTGAAGAAATGCCCGACGGGAGCATCGAACTCGTCGCGAAATTCCGAACCGCCCTCGAAGATCCTTTTCAACCTTCCCCCGTCGCCACAACAGAGGATTTCACCTACAGAGTAATCCCGGAATCACAAAATATTCGTTCGATACCGCGAGAGACCTCCATCGAACTCACGTTCGATAACGGACAACAGGCGATCATTCCGCTCGACGCAACGGACGTGTATCTGTACGTCATCTACAAAGGATCTCTCGGGAATGAACACGGAGCTGTCGCACTGGGGTTCAAAGACATCAGCGAACCGACGCCGATCGATTTCTTCAATAACATGGACAAGATATGCCTGAACGGTACTTGGTACACGGCTGGAAGTCCTGAAGCCATTGCCGCGGTGGATACGAACCAGAACGGAATGCCGGATGAATGGGACGTTTACCCCCACGCGATACAGAATATTTTTATAAAAATTTCATCGAGCGCCAACCAGGTAGATGCATTACCCACGCAATTCACCTTTTTCTCGCCCTTGGTGAGTCCTGGAGATTTATTCAGAACATATGTGCTGTCCGACTACGGAGAAAACGTCTTCTCTTTCAGCAACTACGCCCCGGTCATCAAAATCGACCCCCGGGACAGCTTCCCGCATCCTTCAGGGGCAACGAGCTTGAGCTATCGAGGTTCCGCAATCAAAAACCAGGTCGACTATCACATTCAGAGCGAAGAAAAATGTGCCACCGTCGGGGCAGACATTCCCTGCGATATCCGACACTACCCTCTCATGTATCCCTTTCGCGGTCGCTACCTCTGGGGCCCTGCCGGCGTCGTCGCGGAGAATGCAAAATTTCCCTCGAATACCCTGTGTTCCTGGAATCAACTCGGAGAGTAAAAGAATGAGGATTCCATGCTTCGGACAATGTATCGACAAAGGTGCCTGACATGGAACCACTGTCATTCTGAGCGGAGCGAAGAATCCCTTCGCACCAAAAAGCCTCGATCCGTCCCCCTCGGCGGTGCCCTCCGAGGGGGACGCCGCACTGTACGTTCCGAGATGAACAAGCAAACTTCAATGCCCTGAAGTAAAATAGATACCGGCTGCGCCATGCTTAGTCCGGTATTGATACAATCGCTCTTAAACTACGGTCCCGCGCTGATTTCAGGAGTTCTCCTGGCACTTTCATTCCCAAAGCCGGATCTCTCCCTCGTCGCATGGTTCGCGCTGGTACCCTTCTTCTCCTCCCTTTACAGGAAGAACCTCAAACAAGCGTTCAAAGCGGGCTTCGTGCTCGGCATCGTGTACTTTTTCGGCACGCTCTACTGGATTTACCACTCGATTTACCACTATGGCGGCGTTTCTTTTTTGCCGAGTATCGTGCTCGTCATTCTCCTCTGCCTCTACCTCAGTCTTTATCCCGGCCTTTTTGGGTTTTTCTTCTCCTTATCGCTACGGAAAACGCAGCTACCAGCGCTGTTGACAGCGCCGGTGTTTTGGACGGTGCTCGAATTTCTGCGATCCTATGTCTTTACCGGTTTCCCATGGGTGAGCATCGGCTATTCCCAATACCAGCTGCTGTCCCTGATCCAGGTTGCGGACATAACCGGTATCTACGGGATTTCTTTTCTCGTCGTTGCCGTAAACGGTGCCCTCTCGGATCTTTTCCTCCTGAAACAGCGTCTCAGAGACGCGCCGCTCTTTCCCCTCTCCTACACATTCATCGGCCTCGTGCTCCTCCTCGTTCTCATGATTACGACCATTGTCTACGGTCAGATGAAACTGCGGGAAGCTCGACCAGGCGATCTGTTACGAGCGAGCATCGTGCAGGGAAACATCGAACAAGACAAGAAGTGGGATCCCACGTATCAGGATGCGGTCATGGCGAAGTACAAGGAGCTTACCCTGAAAGCGGCCGAGCGTTCACCATCACTAATCGTATGGCCGGAAACGGCGGTACCGTTTTTCTTCGGTGCCGACATGGTACGCTCGGCCGATCTCGTCGAATTCCAAAAGGGGCTCGACAGTCATCTCCTTTTTGGGAGCATCCTGCTCAAAGGGAAAAAAAATGGCATGACGCTCCTCACGAACAGCGCCGTCGTCCTCGACACGTCTGGCACGGTTGTTCATCGCTATGATAAAATACATTTGGTCCCTTTCGGAGAATACGTCCCCCTTCGCACAATCCTCTTTTTCATCGACAAGCTCGTCGTCGGCATTGGTGACTACGTCGGAGGGAGCGACTATCTCCGGGCCCAGACGCAGATCGGGGCATTCGTCCCTCTGATCTGCTACGAGGTTATTTTCCCCGGTTTGGTGAGGAAATTTTACTCAAGCGGTGGAGATTTTATCGTGAACATAACAAACGACGCATGGTTTGGGCAGACGAGCGGTCCCTATCAACACTTCGCCATGGCCGTTTTCCGCGCGATCGAAAACCGCAAACCGCTGATAAGAGCTGCCAATACCGGTATCTCTGGCGTGATCGACAGCTGTGGTCGGATCATCGAACGGACGCCGCTCTTTCGGGAAGCGGTTTTAACCGTTGATATTAAAACAGACACGTCGTTGACCTTTTACGCGAGATACGGCGATCTGTTTACGTACCTGTGTATAATATGTTCCGTGTTATTGCTGGCTAATATCTTGAGCAAGATTAGGACGATTTGAACCGTTACGGAGTAGCCTGCTGAAAAGCCCCGTTCGTCATTGTGCGCGTCGCGAAAGGTTTCTCGGGAATCAAAAAATGAGACTCCCTTGACGCGGCACGAGAATGAGATTCACTCTTCTCACGGGGGTTTTTTCCGGGGCTCACAAGTAAAACAAGGAGGACACATGCTGATACAAAATGAATTGAAGGAAGAATTGGTTCGCCTCAGGGAGAAGACCGAATCTCTCAGAGGTTATCTTTGATATCGATCGACTGAAAGAGGAGATCGACCAGATCGACAAGAAACTCAGCGCCGATGAGGTTTGGTCATCTCCGCAAATAACAAAAGACCTTCTGAAGAGGAAATCGTACCTCGAGGGAATCGTTTCGCACTTTGACGCGTTAGAACGCAAACTCTCCTACCTCGAAGAGTCGATCGACATTCTCGCTGAAGAGAGCGGCGAGTTATTTCTCCGCGATCTCGAGCGGGAAATACTGGATCTCAAGGACAATCTTGACGCTCTCGAGATCGAACATCTCCTTTCGGGCCCCATGGATAAAAACAACGCCATTCTCACGATCCATCCCGGCGCCGGAGGGACGGAAAGCCAGGATTGGGCCCAGATGTTAATGCGTATGTACCTCCGTTGGGCGGAACGCCACCGGTTCAAAACGGAGATTATCGATCTACTGATCGGCGAGGAAGCGGGAATCAAGAGCGCGACCATCACAATAGCCGGCCCGTATGCATACGGGTTTTTGAAGTCGGAAGCGGGCGTGCACAGGTTAGTCCGTATATCCCCATTTGACGCGGGAAAAAGGAGACACACCTCCTTCTCCGCGGTCCTCGTTTACCCCGAGGTCGAAGAAGATATCGACATCGAACTGAGGGAAGAGGATATCAAAATGGACACGTTTCGCGCGTCCGGAGCGGGTGGTCAGCACGTCAACAAAACTTCCTCCGCCGTCAGGTTGACACATATTCCGACAGGCATCATCGTCACTTGTCAGAACGAACGCTCACAGCATAAGAACAGAGCTATCGCGATGAAGGTCCTGAAAGCTCGCCTTTACGACCTCAAAATGAAAGAGCAGGAAAAAAAGATGGAAGAGTTCGTGGCCGATAAACGAGATATTGCGTGGGGCAGTCAAATACGTTCGTATGTTCTGCAACCGTATCGCATCGTAAAGGATCATCGGACCAATGTCGAGACAGGTAACGTTGACGCGGTTCTCGACGGAGAGATCAATATGTTCATTAAGGCATATTTGCGAATGAAGTGAATCTCCTATAACTATTTCTTTATACATGAGAAGTAGTGTTCGTAGTAGCGGGTGTGCAAATGTCAGGAATAGCGGTTCGAGATGGAAGAAAAAAGATTTTTGGTGTTCATGAATGAGTGGATAAGAGCGCTTTTTTTTCAACGTCCGGGGAGGGCGGGAGGATTTCAAAAGTATTAAACATTTTAATAACCGTTTTTCTTGTGTTCGTTTCCCGTCTTTGGATATAATGGTAGACCTTCCGAAGAAGTTTTTAACATTTGTTAATAATATGTGGATAAGAGAATCGAGGTATGACCACGGAAGAATTATGGGATAAAAGTCTCGTGCGGATCGAGGAGCGCGTTGGAAACAATATTGTCGATCTTTGGTTCAGGCCTATCAAACTGTCGCAGTACAAAGAACAGCAGGTGACGATCGAGATACCCAACCGATTTTTTAAGGACTGGATAGAGGACAATTATCCGGAGATCATCGCCGAATCCATCGGGGGGATACTAGGGTTTCCAGTGACTGTCCGTTACAAGATCGCGGAGCGCATGGATCCGAACATCAGGAAGATGGATATGCGGATGGAAACGCGTCGGCAAAAACTCGCGAGCCGCGGCATTTACCTGAACCCCAAGTACACGTTCGAAAAATTCGTTGTCGGCCAGAGCAACCAGTTTGCGCACGCTGCTGCAGTCGCCGTCGCCGAGGCACCCGGGAGGGTGTATAATCCGCTCTTCATTTACGGTGGCGTCGGTCTCGGGAAGACGCACCTCATCACCGCGATAGGGAATGCCGTGATCGACAAAAAGCCGGATATGGCGGTGATTTTCGTTTCTGCCGAACAATTCACGAACGAGGTCGTATCGGCGATACGCCACGAGAAGATGGCGGAATTCAAAGAAAAATACCGCAACGTCGATCTCCTTCTCCTCGACGATATCCACTTCATCGCGAACAAGACCCAGACACAGGAAGAATTTTTTCACACCTTCAACACAATATACGAGCGGCAGAAACAGATCGTCATCTCGAGCGACAGACCCCCGAAGGAGATCGGCGCCGTCACGGACAGGCTCAGATCCCGCTTCAGTATGGGGTTGATCGCGGATATTCAGCCGCCTGAACTCGAGACGAAGGTTGCCATATTGCAAAAAAAAGCCGAAGCCGAAAAAATTTTCGTCCCGGAGGATGTCGCCTATTACCTCGCCTCGAAGGTCAAATCGAACATCCGCGAGTTGGAGGGATGCCTCATTCGGCTCGGCGCTCAATCGTCGCTCACCGGTCGACCGATCAGTAAAGAAATGGCGAAGAGCATCCTGCGGGATCTCATCGAAGACGATGAGAGACCGGTAACAACCGAACAGATTCAGAAAGTGGTCTCCGAGCACTTCGGGATCAAGGCGTCAGACATGAAGGCTAAGAAAAGAACGAAAGAGGTCGCGTTGCCTCGTCAGATCGCGATGTATCTGTGCAAGCAACTCACGGCTCTTTCATTGAGTGACATCGGGAAAAACTTCGGCGGCAAAGATCATGCGACCGTCATTTATTCCTGCAGGCAGGTCGAGGAGAAGAGGGCCAAGGATGAAGCATTCAACCGGATCATCGAGAATCTGATGCGGAAGATAAAGGGATAAGGAGTTGAGGTCGGGAAGATGGAGGAGGAGCGAAAATGAAAGTGAGCGTGTCGAAAGAGGAGATGCAGAAAAAACTAGCCAATATCCAGAATATTGTCGAAAAGAAAAATACCAAACCTGTTCTGAGCCATTTCTTGCTCGCTGCGGGCAAGAAGACGTCGTTCATTACGGCGACTGACATAGACACCGCCCTCAAAGAGCCGATTGCGGTCACGGTCGAGAAGGAAGGGAAGATCTGCATACCGGCGCGGAAGATGTTCGAGATCGTGCGGGAGGTCGAGGAGGACTTGTTTATTGAGACGACCGATGAGCAGTGGCTGAAAGTGAGGTCCGGGGCGAGCGAGTTCAGAATTGCCTGCCTTCCTCACAGTGATTTTCCGGCCTGGCCAGCGTCACTCGGAGGCGGGGAGATCGACGAACTCACGATCGATGCGGCGCTGCTCCTGGAGATGATCGAAAAGACCCTCTATTCCGCGGGCGAGACGGATACGAGGTACACACTCAATGGGCTTCTCTTCCATCCGAAGCCGGAGCAAAAGGTTTTTACCGTTGTCGGCACGGACGGTCACAGACTTGCCATCATTCATCGGCAGTTCGACACGGGACTACAGAAGGAAAAGAAGATCATTGTGCCGCGTAAGGCCGTCTCTGAACTGAGGCGGTTTCTCGCCACGGACGGCGAGGAGAGCGAGCCCCACAGGGTGACGGTTACCATAGGGGACAAGCATCTGCTCTTCACGATCGGCACCGTCCAGTTTCTCACGAAGCTCATCGAGGGGTCTTACCCCAATTATGAAAATGTGATCCCCCAGTCGTACGAGAAGAAAATGGCTGCCAGACGCGATACCTTCGCGAAAGTGCTTCGCAGGGTGTCAGTTATGTCAAGAGAACGGTCGAGTGCCGTCAGGATCGACCTTGACAAGAATAAAATGACGATCTTTTCTTCGAGTCCTGACCTCGGCGAAGCGAAAGAGGAAGTTGCTGTCGACTATCAGGGCGATCCGATGACACTGGGGTTCAATGCGCGATACCTGCTGGACGTGCTGAACGCAATGACGTCCGAGACGGTGACGCTCGAACTCCAGGATCCGCTCAGTCCGGTGCTCTTGAAAGAGGACGGTAAGGAAGATTACAAGTGTGTGATCATGCCGATGAGGATATAGGGTGCTTATCATTGCCATGCCTTTGTATCACGGCACTGTCCGGCTAAGCCGGACAATCCGGTTCCCGAAAATGCAAGCATTCCATGCCCTGGATACCATCGCTTTCGGCGTATCCCGGCGGAGAGCGAATGCGCCCGGGTGCGGAAAGATAAAAGAGAGTGAAGAGAAGTAAAGAGGTTGTAATCGCGTACAGTATGCGTACGAGGAGAAATGAACGAGAAGAATAACAATAACGAATCATATACGGCGGAAGACATCAAGGTTCTGAAGGGTCTTGACGCGGTTCGTAAAAGGCCGGCTATGTACATCGGATCGACCGGCTTAGAAGGTCTCCACCACCTCGTCTACGAAGTGGTGGATAATAGCGTGGACGAGAGCCTCGCGGGCTTCTGTAAGAATATCGACGTCATTCTTCACCTTGATGGCAGTTGCACGGTTATCGACGACGGCCGCGGGATCCCGACTGAAATACACCCTGAGGAAGGCCGTTCAGCGGCGGAGGTGGTCCTGACGGAACTGCACGCGGGAGGGAAGTTCGAGTCGAAGGCCTATCGAATTTCCGGTGGTCTCCACGGTGTCGGCGTGTCGGTCGTCAATGCGCTCTCCGAGTGGCTCGATGTCGAGATCAAGCAAAACGGACACGTCTATCAGCAGCACTATGAGAGGGGCGTACCGACGGCTCCTCTCACGATCGTCGGAAAGACGAGGGGGAGAGGTACCAAGATCACGTTTAAGCCGGATGCCGAGGTCTTCGAGATCCTCGATTTCAGCTGGGATATTCTTTCGCAACGATTGAGAGAGCTCGCCTTCCTGAACAGGGGTCTGCGCATAACGTTGTCGGACGAGCGGACGGAGAAGAAACAGGAGTTCCACTATAGTGGCGGCATCGTGTCCTTCGTCGAACATTTGAACAAGAACAAAACGCTTATCCACCCTAAACCGATTTACATATCGGGAGAAAAAGAGGACATTATCGTCGAGATCGCGCTCCAGTACAATGACGGATACTCGGAGACGATATACACCTTCGCGAATAATATCAATACGAAGGAGGGGGGAACGCACCTCATCGGATTCAAGTCCGCGCTCACGAGGACCGTGAACAGTTACGCTTTTTCGAGCGGTCTCCTGAAAGAGAGTAAAGAGGGGCTTTCGGGCGAAGACATCCGCGAGGGCCTTACCGCCATTATCAATGTGAAACTCATGAATCCTCAGTTCGAGGGGCAGACGAAGATGAAGCTCGGCAACAGCGAAGTGAAGGGTATCGTCGAGTCCATCGTCAATGATGCTCTCGGGACGTACTTCGAAGAAAACCCCTCTGTTGCGCGGAAGATCGTCGAGAAGGCGATCCAGGCGGCGAGGGCTCGTGAGGCGGCCCGCAAGGCGAAAGAGTTGACGAGGCGTAAGGGCGCTCTCGAGGATACCGGACTTCCGGGCAAACTTGCGGACTGCTCCGAAAAGGATCCTGCCCTGAGCGAGCTGTTCATCGTGGAAGGAGATTCTGCGGGCGGCTCCGCCAAGCAAGGGAGGGATCGACGCATTCAGGCGATCTTGCCCTTACGGGGAAAGATCTTGAACGTCGAGAAGGCGCGATTCGATAAAATGCTCGGCTCGGAAGAGATCAAGATACTCATCACGGCGCTTGGCACGGGGATCGGCCACGAAGATTTCGATATTGCGAAGATCCGCTATCATAAGGTGATCCTCATGACCGATGCCGACGTCGATGGCGCGCACATCAGGACACTGCTCCTTACGTTTTTCTACCGGCAGATGCCGCAGGTCATCGAGAAGGGGTATCTCTACATCGCGCAGCCGCCTTTGTTTAAAGTGAAAAAAGGGAAGACGGAAAAGTACGTGCAGAACGAGACTGAGATGCTCGGCATGCTGTTCGAACTCGCATCGGATGACATCGAGCTGACCATCAAAGGCCAGCAGATGAAAGGCAAGGCGCTCATTCCCTATTTCAAAAGGCTTTACCGCTTCGAGCGGCTGATGGAGTGGTTCGAGAGGAGGAGAAGAGATCCGGAAATTCTCCTCTACATCCTCGGCGCGGGTGTGAATAAGGAGACGTTCAGGGATCGGACGAAGCTCGAAAGTGTGTTGAACGGACTGAGAGAGAAGGATCCCGTCACGCACATCGGCGAAATACAGCTCGACGAAGAACATCAATCCTACGGCGTCGAGGTGAGGCGGCGGAACTACAGAATGAATCTCGACATACAGTTTGTCACGTCCCCCGAGTTCAGGGAACTCGAGAATCTCTTCGGAATTATCAAGGACTTAGGGCCGAAACCATATGCGGTGCAGATCAAAGAGGGCGCAAAGGAGATAGGGACCAGCAAAGAACTTCTCGAGTTTATTCTCGCGACCGCGAAAAAAGGCCTGTCGATTCAGCGGTATAAGGGGTTAGGAGAGATGAATCCTCAGCAGTTATGGGAGACGACGATGGATCCGGAGAGGAGAACGCTCCTCCAGGTGACGGTGCAGGATTCCGTCGAGGCCAACAGCATCTTCACCGTGCTCATGGGGGATCAGGTCGAACCGAGGAAAGAGTTCATCACCACTCATGCCCTCGAGGCGAGGAATATCGATATATGAGAAAAACCGTGCGAGAGATAAAACGTATTCGGGCGGGGAGGCGTATCCATGAGGAAGGCAAATGACGCTGCACGAACGATTCAAATCCTGACCAAAATAATCGTGGCGGTGAGCGCTCTCTTTTTGGCGGCGGTCCTCGTTTCCTGCGGGGCGAAGGAAGTGAAACCCGTGACACAAGAATCGAAACTCGCGCGGGAGGCTTTCGCGCTCGCTGAGACGCTGAAGGACGCCTATGTCAAGAGTGACCTTGAAAGGCTCGAGGAGAATTGTACCGGCGACGGCTATCGGGAACTCGTTGCCGGGATGAAGAAATTCGATAAGGCGGATCTCACCTTTGCTCCGACATGGGTTGAAATCAAAGACTCTTCCGTGAACCTTTCCGTTTCATGGAAAGGGGTCTGGACTCTCGGCACAAAAAGCAGAGAAGAGAGAGGATTGGCTATTTTTGTGTTCGATGGGAAACCCCTGAAACTCGCCAAAGTCCAGAGAGACAACCCTTTCCGCCAGCCTGAATAGCACGGCGGAAAACGAATCACAATCCGCCGACGGTCCTATGGGTAAACAAGGTTGTTACCCGCAGGAACTGCACGAAGTTTTGCTGCACGAGGTGCACGCAGCCGAGGCCCTCGTTCCCGCCAAAGGTTTCTCCGTCCCGGAAGCGCAGAACACCGAAAATTTCTTTTTCACCGCTTTCGAGCTGCACTTAGGGCACGCTACTTCCTGATTGCCAAAGACGAGCTTCTCGAAGTCGTCACCGCAATCGGTACATTTATATTCGTATATCGGCATTATAACCTCCTGTCTTTATTAAGAATAGTTGATTGCTCATGTTTGTTTTGTCGTCGTCCGGATCGACACCCGTAACCAGTACGGGACAAGCTCCGAATCCACCCCTCGACGGGCTCAGGGTGACAATTTGCCATGGCGAGCCTGCCGAAGGGCGGGCGCCCGATCAAGTCGGGGAGTGACGCTGTTTATCAAAACGAACCGATCACCTCACGGTTTTTTCGGTACCTTTTCCCAATCCTTTAGGAACTTGTCAAGTCCGATTTCGGTAAGCGGATGCTTCATGAGCTGTATTATAACAGAATAAGGGATAGTGGCGATATGCGCTCCGATCCGTGCGGCCTCGACGACGTGGAGCGGATTTCTCACGCTCGCGACGATGACCTCTGTTTCGAAGAGATAATTCTCGAATATCCCCATAATGTCACTCACGAGGTCCATGCCGACATGGCTGATATCGTCGAGTCTTCCCACGAAGGGGCTGACGAAAGAAGCGCCTGCTTTTGCGGCAATGAGCGCCTGGCTCGGGGAGAAAACGAGGGTCACGTTTGTTCTGATACCCATGCCGGAGAGCTTCTTAACGGCTTTTATTCCTTCCTCGATCATGGGGATTTTCACGACGATATTAGAGTGTATCGTTGCGAGAGATTCGGCCTCCCGGATCATATCGTCCGCCTTCAGGCTCACCGCTTCGGCACTGACGGGACCGTCGACGATCGAGCATATTTCCTTCAGCAATGTGGTCGGATCGCTCTTTTCCTTTGCGATAAGGGAAGGGTTTGTGGTGACCCCGTCTATGAGCCCGAGTTCCCACGCCTTCCTGATTTCCTCGATATTTGCTGTGTCCAGGAAGAATTTCATAACGCCTCCTTCGAGATTGAGATAGGCTTCATTATACAACAAGGGGGAAAGAACCGACCCTGATCGTGCGACAGAGCGCGCATTACGCTCGAGTAGTAGCGGGCTGACGGACGAGCGCCTCTTCGAGAACTTCGATCAGATGAACGACCGGTCTTTCAAGCTGGCTCCGCGAAAGCTGCGTGATGCAGCCCGGGCATGATGTGACGATCAGGTCTGCACCAGTTTCTGCATACGTTTCCACACAGGCGTCTAAAATCCGCTGGGAGTGTTCCCGGTGAGTGATCGCAAAGACGCCGGCAAATCCGCAGCATCGATGTTCGCGAGACTTCACCAGGTCTATGCCGGCTGCGCGGATCAGTTCCCGCGGCTCTTTTTCCACCGAGAGAGCGTATTTGAGGTGGCAGGGGTCATGGTACAAAGCCTTCTTAGGAGAGGAGTAGCCCACCGATAACCGGACGTCTTCGATCTTTTCATAGAGAAACGTTGATATATCCTGAGCTTTCTCGATCGCGTCCCCAATGAGGACCCGATATCCGTGCCGAATAGTCAATGTGCACGTGGGACAAAGACTCACGACGGCATCGACATTCAATTTATTGAAAAGGCGCGTATTTCTCCTCGCGAGATGTTGCGCCTCTGCCTCGAGACCGAGGCTGCGCAGAGGGGCGCCGCAGCAGACTTCCGTCGGGGGAATGATGACTTCGTAGCCGAGGACGTTCAATACGCCAATGAGGGATTCCCCGAGAGGTGGATAGAGATAGTTGACCATGCAACCCGTGAAGAGTGCCACCCGCCCCTTTTTCCGCGGGACGGACATGACCTTGACAATGTCTCGCAGGGGATGATCGGGGAACTCTATCCGGAACGGGATGAGGCCTTTTTTAAAAAGGTAGGGCAGGAAGATGTACCGCGCCACGCTGGCGAGTGAATAGATGAGGTTCGGTCTGTTGACAGCGAGGCGAACCACACGGCGAAGGAATTTCCTCTCGTGGTCGTCTTGCCGGAGGACAGCCCGCCCGTGATACATGACCTCTTCGATATCGACTCCCGGCGGGCACAAACCGGTACACGCGCCGCAGAGCGTGCAACTGAAGATGCGGTCGCAGAGTAGCGGGGAAGGGCTCAAATCGCCTGCTGCGAGCGCCCTCAGGAGCGCTAATCTGCCCCTCGCGCCCATCGCTTCCTCCGGTGAGGCGTCATGGGTCGGACAGAACGCTTTGCAGCTTCCGCAGCGCACGCATTTTGAAAGCTCGGAGCGATATTTGGCGTTGTCCACGATCAGGGACTCTTCGCGATAAGACGATCCATACGGCCGGCCTCGTAACCGTCGAGATCGACCGACACAAAGACATAGCCGAAGGATTTCAACATTGCCGATATGGTTGCCCTTTTCTCGCTGTCGAGGAAGCGATGGATATCGTCTTTTCTCACTTCGATGCGCGCGATCGAGGCATGATCCCTGACCCGAACATCCGCAAATCCCAGAGACCTGAGGTACTGTTCCGCGCGTTCCACGCGGCGTAACGCCTCTTCCGTAATGCGCTGTCCGTAAGGAATCCGCGTGGCAAGGCAGGGGGAAGAGGGTTCGTTCCACGTGGCCAGACCCAAATCCCGTGAGAGGCTTCTAATCTCTTCTTTTGTCATCGCGGCGTCTTCGAGGGGGCTTCTTACCCCATAACGCCGCGTGGCCTTCCGCCCCGGTCGAAACTCGGTCGCGTCGCTCGCCGTGCTGCCATCGAGAATATACTCGTATCGCTCGGTCCCCGCAATTGTTGCCAATTCTTCAAAGAGCATGGATTTGCAGATGAAACAACGATCCGGGGTATTCTTGACGAAATCATCGTTGAGGAGCACGTCTAGGCGGATGATTCTGTGATCGGCCTCGACGAGGCGCGCTCGTTGCATCGCCGTGCGCACTTCCTCTGAGGGCATGATCGCAGAGGATGCCGTCACGGCCAGCACTCGAACGCCCGCGAGCCCGAGGGCTTTCAGGAGAAATGTGCTGTCAACGCCGCCTGAATAGGCGAGGAGAACACTCCGCATGGAGCGGAGGATTTCCATGAGACGGTTTAATTTTTCTCTTGCTGCGTCCACTTTCTCTTCTCATGACCGGCGCAGGCGGAACCGGTCGATGTCAAAAGTCGTACGGTCCTGCGCAGAGGTTTCGCGAACGACAAGATTCCGCGCACGGAGGGTTGCAGGCACTTGACCGGAAAAGCATGTTTCAAAAACGAAGATGCTATGTCAGACTCGTCCGATTGCCTCTTACAATACGGTCACTTCGTAGTTTTCCTGATGCAGGCCGCGGCTCTCCCGTATCGTGACCTTGACACCGTATTTGTTTTCGATATCCTCGATACCCGCGCGCTCTTCGTCGGAGAGCAGTTCGGCAACGGAGGGGTGGGCAGTGACGATGATTCTCTCTCCTCCATGTTTCGCGAGTCGCGTTACTTTTCTGAATATCTCGTAGCAGAGCGTTCGCGGCGACTTGACGAACCCTTTGCCCTCGCAGTACGGACATGACTCGCACAGCGTTCTCCCGAGGCTCTCTCGCACCCGCTTCCGCGTCATCTGGATGAGCCCGAGTTCGGATATGTGGGAGATGGTATTTTTGGCACGATCCTTTTTCATCGCATCCGTGAACGCATTGAATACCCTCTCCCTGTTTTCATGCCTTTCCATATCGATGAAATCGACGATAATAATTCCCCCGAGATTGCGAAGCCGAATCTGATACGCGATCTCCTTCACCGCCTCGAGATTGGTTTTCAGTATCGTGTCCTCCAATTCCTCTTTGCCGACGAACTTTCCGGTATTTACATCGATGACGGTCATCGCCTCCGTCTGATCGATCACGATGTAGCCGCCGGATTTGAGCCAAACTTTTCTTCCGAGCGCTCTCGATATGTCCAATTCTATGCCAAACGCGTCGAATATGGGTTCCATTCCCTCGTAGAGCTCGATCTTCCCGAGGAGTTTCTCGAAGTACGTTCTGACGAAGTCTTTAATGCGTTCGAACTCTTCAGCGGAGTCGACAATGAGCCGTTTGACGTCCTGGATCATGAGATCTCTCACGCTTCGGAAGACGAGGTCAAGGTCGCTGTAGAGCAATGTCGGCGCGGAGACCCGTTCCTTCTTCTTCTGTACGGTCTCCCACAAAAGGAGGAGGAAATCGAGGTCTTTTTTGAGGTCCGCCTCGTGCGACCCCTCGCTGGCCGTTCGGATGATCAGCCCGTACCCTTTCGGTTTGATGTTCTCGACAATTGTCCGCAGCCGCGTTCGCTCGGCGTCGTCCGATATCCTCCTCGATATGCCGATATGTTCCACGTTCGGCATGAGAACGAGGTATCTTCCCGGGATCGTCACGTACGAGGTCACCCGGGCGCCTTTGCTCCCGAGCGGATCTTTCGAAACCTGTACGAGAATTTCCTGTCCTTCCTGGAGCAAGTCTTCTATGGTGAGATCGAGCTTCCCCTTTTTGGAGACGATCTCGATCGAGTTCACCTTCTCCTCTTCTTCCAGAAAGGGTGCAAACTCTTCGAGTCCTGCGTGAATATCGGTGACGTAAAGGAAGGCAGCCTTTTCGAGTCCGATGTCGATGAAGGCAGACTGCATGCCGGGGAGTATTTTTACAACCTTTCCCTTATAAATGTTACCGACAAGGCTCGCCTCGCGTTTGCGTTCAACATAGAATTCGACGACCTGCCCACCCTCGAGAAGACCGACTCGTATTTCGTCACGGGTTACGTTGATTAGTATCTCACTGTCCATTGTACGTTTCGCTCCATCGGCTTCACCCAACCGCCGCGCCAACCGAAGAGGGCTGTCCTCGTGACATCCAACTCATGGAGCGGTCTATTGCACAGAAGGGGAAGGAGTTCGCCGAGGCGCACCTTGCTATCGCCCTGGTCTCTGACGATCACAAGCAAAGACCGTTCCTCCTGCACAGTAACCTCTTCGACCATATTCCTCACATTTATTGTACTTTTTTCCCTCGTGACGAGCACCTCTTTTATTGACAGGAAAGTCTGAACGGCTTTGACGTCCGCACCCAGGATTACGTATTCGTACCTACTGACGAATGCGTCGAGAGAGGGGAGTTCGCTGGAGATAGCCGCTATGTCATGGACAGAGATCCCGTCGGGGAGCGTTTCATTGAGTTTTTTCATTCCCAAAAGGAGGTCAAAGGGCGGAATAATCATAATGTCACAATATTCTTTCAAGCCCGCGATACCCACCCCGAGGGGTGGTCCAAAGGATACCTTCGGAGTCGGGTGGAATCCCGCGGTAAACTCTATGGGGAAGCGGGATCTCCTCATAGCTCTCAATAAGACGTTCATCAGCTCGAGATGCGATAAGTACCTCAGCGCGCCCGTTTTCGAAAATTCGATGCGCACTCTGACCGGCTTGAATCTTTGGACTTGTGGAGAGCGAATCAAGCTCCTTTCATATGAGAGGACGTGACGATCAACCGCCCGTGTATCAAGTTCGTATTTTTTTTCGCAGTCGAGACCACACTTGTGGCAGACTTTTCTGCAATCGGCGGAGGTTTCTCCTGATAATGCCTTCTGGTACTCCCTCCATAGAAACTCTTTTGAAATGCCGATATCGATATGATCCCAGGGGAGACTATCGTTATAGGCGAAGGACTTCCTTGCGAACGAGGAAGCATCGATTCCGGTGAGATGCATTGCATGCTCCCACTTGGAAAAATCGAAGGCTTCAGTCCAACCATCGAGCCGGCAACCTAACGACCATGCAGTCTCGATGAGCGGTGCTATAGTGCTGTCGCCTCGCGAAAAGGCGGCCTCGAGAACGCTCATGCGTATGCTGTGGCCTTTGACCTGGAACCCTTTTTTGTGAAGACGGTCCCTGAGGTATGTCTTTATTCCGCGGAGTCGATCCGATCCGATTTGTCCATACCACTGAAAGGGGGTGTGCGCCTTGGGGACGAATGGAGAAATACCGATACTGATATTGATAAACCGTTTCGAAAAGGATTTGGCTATCTTCAGAGCTTTAAAAGCCATCGCCAGAATTCCGTCGATATCTTCGTCCGTCTCCGTCGGGAGTCCGATCATGAAATACATTTTTAGATTGAGCCAACCCTCTTTGAAGAGCGTAACAAGAGACTGTTCATACTCATAATCCGAAAAGTCTTTATTGATTACCTTTCGAAGGCGTTCGGTACCAGCCTCCGGCGCGATGGTAAAGCCGGTTTTTCTCACCGTGCTGATCTCTCTCAGGAGATCGCTGTTGACTCCCGTCACCCTGAACGACGGGAGAGAAACTGAAATGTTTTCGGCCTTGAATTTTTTGTTGAATGCCTGCACAACGTTAAAGAGGCAACTGTAATCGCCGACATTCAGCGAGGTGAAGGCGATCTCCTCGTATCCCGTATTTCTGACCAAGGCCTCTGCGAGTGCGAGTACCTTTGCCGGGTTTCTTTCTCTCACCGGTCGATAAATCATCCCTGCCTGGCAGAATCGACACCCCATCGAGCAGCCTCTTGAAACTTCGATATTGACCCTATCGTGAACGATGGGGGTATAGGGGACGATGGGCTTGTCGGGATACGGCGCATCGTCGAGCGAGGCGAGGACGCGTCGCTTTACCGGTGAGGAAGCGACGAGGGAGGGGACATAGATACCCTCGATGCGGGAAATGGCCTCGAGAAGCGATCGAGGAGTGCCGTCCCCGTGCATCTTCCACTGATAGTACGTTTGCATGATCTCGCGAACAGCGTCTTCTCCGTCTCCTATCAGGAAAGCGTCGATGAAGGGGGACATGGGCAATGGATTCGCCGTACAGGGACCGCCGGCGATCACGAGCGGGTGCTTCATAGAAGGGCCGGTCAGCCGGGAGGCCGACATTATCGGTATTCTCCCGAGAGAGAGCATATTGAGAACGGTCGTGTAAGAAAGCTCATATTGGAGACTGAACCCTATGATGTCGAACTCGTTGAGCGGTCGTCGAGACTCGAGCGAAGAGAGGGGGACGCCGTTGGCCTTCATGAAGGCTTCTGCATCAATCCAGGGAGAAAAGACGCGTTCGGCTGACGCAAAAGGTAGATCGTTAATAATGGCATAGAGAATCCTTAGACCGAGGTGGGACATTCCTATTTCATAAACATCGGGAAACGCGAGCGCAACCTTGACCGGTTTATCACCATGTATCGCGTGGATTTCCCGGTTAAGGTATCTGCTCGGCTTTTGGATAAGCGATAGATTCACTCCTTTAAGATACCATGAAAGCCGCTGGTCTTGTCCCGGACCGCATCCGAGGGTAGGCCTCGCCGGGGAAAAACGTACCAAAAGAAAGTCGTCTCGCAAAAAAATCAAGGGGGCAAAATAGCATTTTAAACTGAAAAAAAAGTATTATAGCTTTTAAAAGGAATAGACGTTGTTCTAATACTCAAAAAGGAGGGACCCCATGCTGAAAGAATTCAAAGAGTTTGCTATGCGGGGCAATGTTCTCGACATGGCGATCGGAATCATCATTGGGGCTGCTTTTGGAGCAATCGTCAGTTCGCTCGTGGCGGATGTTCTCATGCCACCGATCGGACTATTGCTCGGCAACATTGATTTTTCAAACCTGTTTATTTTGCTCAAAGAGGGGCAAGTGCCCGGACCGTACGAATCGCTCGCGGCAGCGAAAGCCGCAGGGGCGGTGACGGTGAACTACGGCGTTTTTCTCAATACGATCATTAGTTTCTTGATAGTGGCCTTCGCTATATTCATTCTCGTCAAGAATATCAATAGGTTGAAGCGGCAGCAGGAGGCGCCACCGGCGGTTCCGACCACGAAGGAATGCCCGTTCTGTCTTTCGCCTATTCCTATTAAAGCGGTGAAATGCGCGCATTGCACCGTCGACTTAAAACAGTGAGGGTTCGTCTCATGCTTCCGTGATATACTATTGGGCGATGAGAGTGCGACCGGCGAGCGCAACGGTGTTGATCGCGGTTATCCTGGCGTGCTGCCTGGGAGCATGCTCGAAGAAACCCGCGATTCGTCCGACCGAAAAGTTCGATCCCGAGAAGTCTTTTGCCGCTGCGAATGAACTTTTGGAGAAGAAAGATTACGAAAAGGCACGATCCTCTTTTCTGGAAGTCAAAAACAGGGATCAGACGAGGACGTTTGCGCCACTCGCACAACTTAAAATCGCCGATTCCTACGCAAAGGAAGGGGAACCGGATCTGGCGATAGCGGAGTATAGAAAGTTTCTCGAGGCATATCCGGACCACCAGTACGCAGCATATGCCCAGTACCAGATTGCGATGATCTATTTCGAGCAGATCGAGAGCCCGGAGCGCGGATACGGCGGGGCGGCGAAGGCCCTCGAGGAGTTCGAAAAGTTAAAACAGCAATACCCGAGAAACCCTTACAGAGAAGCGGTCGATCTCAAAATCGAGAAGTGCCGTAATACGATCGCCGAATACGAATATCTCGTCGGAAAATTTTACTACAAGAAGGGTGCGTACCGAGCGGCGCTGGGGAGGTTCGAGGGGCTTCTCGCTAAGTATCCGGGGTATCACGGGGCTGCCGACGTTCTCTTCCTTACGGCCATGTCGTACAAGAATCTCGGCGAAACCGGACGAGCTTCTGAGTATTTATCGTTATTGATGGAGCGTTACCCGTCCCACGCACGCGCAGCCGACGCCAAGAGGGAGCTTGATTCTTTGAAGAAGGGAGACCACAAGAATCGGGGCGGTTCCGGCTCGTGAACATCGTTCCGAATCAAGAAGCGCCATAGTGGGGTCAAATCGAACGATTGCCCGTTCTCCGTCTGCCAATACGTCCCGTGTCTATTATCCGGCGTTTCTCGATCTTTGCAAGAAAAAGGTTGTCGTTGTGGGAGGAGGAAAAGTCGCCGAGAGGAAGATCGGGTCCTTGCTGAAAACGGGGGCTACCATCACTGTCGTCAGCCCCCGCATTACAAAAAAAATCGAAAGACAGCGGCAGAAAGAGAGGGTACGGCATATTTCGCGGTCTTACAGAAAAGGAGATTTGAAGGGGGCTTTCCTGGTAGTCGCGGCGACCGATTCGTTGACTGTGAACCAGCGTGTGTCGCAGGACGCGCCTTGCCTCGTGAACGTCGTGGATACCCCCCATCTCTGTAATTTTATCGTTCCGTCCACATTCACCCGAGGTCCCCTGCAGATAGCGATTTCGACGGGCGGTATCAGTCCCGCACTGGCTCGGTCGATACGGAAGGAGCTCGAGGCGAAGTACGGTGCGGAATTTGCGCGATACGTGAGAATGCTCAGAAAGGTTCGATGTGATGCAATGGGAACGATTCGTGATCGAAGGAAAAGAGCGGCTTTTTTGAAATGCGTTGCTTCCCCGGAAATGATGAGGAAGGTCGCGGAGAAAGGGGTTCGGGAGGTACGGCCCTTTGTGAAGGAGCTTTTCGGGAAGGCAAAGAAGTCGGCAGAGTGAGTCACTCGACGTTTTTTTGCTGCGTCCGGTGAAAGCATCGGACAAGCGAGAAGATACACTCTTGGGTACAGAGAGGGCACAGTGAAAGGTGCGATTGTTAGAGGAGTATTTTTACAAAGGACTTAAGAGACTAATTCTAAAAAGAAAGGAAGCGGCCATAGATATCACGATAAGATTTGCGGGCGGCAAGAAAGTGGTGGCGGAATTCAACGGATTTGCCGTTACGACCGATCAACCGGTTAAGTTTGGCGGTGAGGGTTCGGCTCCATCGCCCTACGAATACTTTCTCGCGTCGATCGGTACGTGCGCGGGCGTCTATGTGCTCGGCTTTTGCGAGAAACGTAACATACCGACGGAAAATATCGCTCTCCGGCAAAGTCTCCTCTATCGGAAAGTCGAGGGAGACAAGATCATTCTCGAAAAGATACTCATCGAGGTTCAGGTCCCCCCTGCCTTTCCGCAAGAGTATCACGAGGCGCTCATTAAGTTCATAGACCAGTGCGCCGTCAAGAAAACGATCATGAATCCTCCACAGTTCGAGATAAGAACGGTGGTACGGTAACGTGCATGTATCCATGAAATCTATGAGAATGTTTGACGCTTTCCCGCCCGCCTGATTGCGCAAGAGACGGCAGCGGCCGCGGAAGATCCCTCTTTGTCCCGACGAGTATGCTACAATGATGCATGGATATTCACCAACTGAGAGTTTTTGCGTCCGTCTTCAAAAACAGAAGTTTTTCGAAGGCATCCCGGGACCTCCACCTCACCCAGCCTACAGTAAGCAATCACATTAAAGCGCTCGAAGAAGAATTCGATTGCCGATTGTTCGATCGTTTGGGGAGGACGATCATTCCGACCAGACAAGCCGAGATCTTGTACACGAAGGCCAACGAAATCATAGAGAAAGCCGATGCGCTCCAGGAGACGCTCGGCGAACTCAAGAAGGAAATGGCCGGAACGCTCGTCGTCGGCGCGAGCACCATACCGGGCGTCTATTTGTTGCCGCGAATCATGACAGACTTTCAGAGGAAACACCCTTCTGTTTCCTTTCAGATATTGATTGCCGATTCGGTTGGGGTTGTCGAAGGCATTGGGAAACATGAACTCCTCCTCGGTATGGTTGGCACAAAGCTGAACGATGACCAAATGAACTACGTCCCATTCATCGAAGACGAACTCATCGTCGTTGCCGCACCTTTTTTCATGCCGGACCGGGTTACCGCATCACTCCAGGAATTGAGTCTTTTCCCGATGGTCTTTCGAGAGGAAGGCTCGGGGACGAGGAGAGAAGCGGAAAAATTTCTGGGGCAAGAGGGGATATCCCTCAAAGACATTAGGGTTGCTGGTGTATTCAGTTCAACCGATGCCGTGAAACAAGCGGTAAAGGCAGGGCTGGGGATCTCCATTCTGTCGAGATTCTCGGTAGAGGATGAACTCCGTCACAATGTTCTTCGGGAGATCAAGATCCCCAATATGAATATGAAGCGGTGTTTTTACATCGTGACCCATAAAAAGAGGACATTGCCGCGTCTTTACGAAGTTTTTTTGGAGCATCTCCTCACGGTTAGGCAAGCACGTGAATCGGAAGAACATTTGCTCAGACCCGGAGCTGGAGGTTCTGAATGAGAGCGATGTCATCTCCCGGGGTTCGACCCGGTGTTGTCAAATAATTTCCGGTCATCACTGCATCCGCGCCTGCGAAAAAAATCATCGAGTGGCAGTCTCCGAGGACCTGTGATCTCCCTCCGCAAATCCTGATTTCCTTATCGGGCAGGACAAAGCGGTAGAGACTGATGATCTTGAGCGCCTCGAGAGGCATGAGGAGAGGTTTGTTTCCCAAAGGGGTACCTGAAATAGGGATGAGAAAGTTTATGGGTACCGAGTCGACATCGAGTTCTCTGAGAGAGAAGGCCATATCGATTCTGTCTCTCCACGTTTCCCCCAAACCGAAAATGCCACCGACGCAGAGCGAGAGGCCGACCTCCCGCGCCGACCGTATGGTGCGCAGTTTGTCGGCATAGCTGTGGGTGCTGCACATCTTGGGGAAGTAACGGTTCGACGTCTCCAGATTGTGATGGTAACGCTCAAGCCCTGCTTTTTTGAGTATCGCGAGGCTCTCGCGGTCGAGCAAGCCGAGACTCGCGCACGGCATCAAACCAAGATTTTTTATGGCGGAGATTGTCTCCGCAATGGTAACGAGATCGCTCCTCGACACCGTCCTCCCCCCCGTCACTATCGAAAAACGCCGAACACCGAACGCTTTTGCCTCCCGCGCTCGCTCGATAATGTGCTCCTTTTCCATGAGAGGGTATCGTGTGATGTGGGCCTTGCTTCGACAAGATTGAGCGCAAAAAGCACAGTCTTCGGGGCAGGCACCGGATTTTGCGTTGACGATCGAACAGAGTCTTATCCGGTTACCCCTGAAACGAGAACGTATCGCGTTCGCCGAGGCAATGAGAGCGGGAAGATGGCGAACAGGGATGCGAGCAATGAAGGCGGCATCTTCGCGCGTTATTGCCGAAGCGGATAAGATCCGTTTTTCGAGTCGCTTAATTGCCTCCGCCGGGTCCGCCATCTCCTCCTGGGTAATACTTAAGGGTTTCCAACGACGGGAGAAGACGGATAACGACCTTGACCTTACCGTCTTTCTTTGGCCAGTAGGATACGTCGAGCACATCGCTGATACCATAAATGAAGGGGAAGTAGAGAGGTTTTACTTCGAAGCCAATGACGGTCCCATCCGGGCCTAAGATCTTCGAGAGGTGGATTTTCCAGAAGGCGTGATGAAAGGAAACGAAACGAGACGCTTGTGCGAGAGCTTCTTCGGCTGAGAGCCTACGCTTGGTCACGTAATCGAATTCTGGAGCGTAAGGTTCTATGGAATATTCATCCCCTTCGTTGTCGAGGAGAGCGATTGTTTCAAGGTCATCCTTATAAGCACCGCCGAAGAGAATGAGTGCGAAGGATCCCTGCACGTCATGTGGACTGGCAGCAGCCGTTTTTAGCGACCTCGGTAGAGCATGGGCATGACCAAAAGCGAAGAAGGGGGAAAAGAAAGAACATATGAGCGACATACAGAGCACAACAACGCAGAAATTGAGACGCCCGAAGACTCTCACGTATCGAGTCATGATTTAACTATATCAGCAGAAAAAAGAATTTGTAAATCGTCCTTGCCGCGTGCCCAAAAGAGGGTTTGGCTCATTGGCATCGGAAGCTGGCCGAATTCTGTCCCGTGATATAATTTTTCATGCCCCTTCGCGTGGTGCTCTTCGATCTCGATGGAACGCTCGTCGATACGATCAAAGATATCGCCAGCGCACTGAACGTCGCCCTAACGAGCGTGGGCCTGCCCGCACGATCAGTGGATGAGGTAAAGTCATTTGTCGGAGAAGGGGCCTCGAAGCTTGTCGAAAAGGTATTGGGTGAAGAGAAAAAATTCCTGAGAGAGGAAGTGAAGAGAAGGTTCCTGGAGGCCTACTCGGAGCATCCGGTGGTCGAATCGGTCGTGTATCCGGGGGTGCGGGAAACGCTCGGAAGGCTCGGTGCATTTGACAAAGCTATCATATCGAATAAGTGGGAATATTTGTCGAGGGAGATTCTCGGAACATTTGACCTTCTCGGATATTTCAATCTCATTGTAGGGAGCGAAAGCACTGCCGACAGGAAACCCTCCGCGGTACCGGTCATTTATGCACTGTCCCGGCTTCGCGCCGCACCGCGAGAGGCCGTGATGGTGGGTGACAGCATCTACGATGTCCAGGCGGGCAGCGCCGCGGGGGTTGCGACCGTTGCAGTCACGTACGGGTACCAGGATAGACACCTCCTCAGCGGTGCCGATTGTCTCATTGAGGAATTCACTCAGCTCCCCACCGTTCTTGACAGTCTTTCAGATAAACTCATATAATTTTGCTTCGAACTTTTTTCGACATTTCATGCGCCTGTAGCTCAGTCGGATAGAGCAACTGCCTTCTAAGCAGTGGGTCAGGGGTTCGAATCCCTTCAGGCGCGCCAAACGTATTTCACTTCGTCACATGTATGGTAGTGAGGGAGTCTTTAGCGGGCAGAATAACGTGAAAATTGATTTTTATGTCTTATTTTTTTACTATTAATTGTTCACGTAATGGGGTCGTGAAACGGTGGGTGTAGCTCAATGGTCAGAGCACTGGACTGTGGCTCCAGGTGTTGGGGGTTCGAGTCCCCTCACTCACCCCAAGTGAATTCTGCAACGGAGAATTCAGAGGCGAGAGATTAAATGTGCAGGGAGACCGTAGTAAATAGTAGAGTAATACTCTGTCATTCCCGAAACCGCGCACTCCATGAGGGGGCATGGGGAATCTTTCTGCGAAAAAGAGAAATTTCCGACAAACCGGAATGACACTGTTTGCTCGGATACGGGCCTATTAGTAACAGTGAAGAAAGTACGTATGAACTGTACAGAAAGATTCTTAACTCTTGGCTTTCAACTCGTAACGTTTGACTTCATTCCATGCGCCTGTAGCTCAGTGGATCAGAGCATCGGCCTCCGGAGCCGAGGGTCGGAGGTTCGAATCCTCTCAGGCGCGCTTCGTATCTTCCGAGTGGGCCGTTAGCTCAGCTGGTAGAGCAGCTGACTCTTAATCAGCGGGTCGTAGGTTCGAATCCTACACGGCTCACCATTATTTTTCTCCCGCGTGCGGTCATCCTTTTTCAGATTTCTTCTTACGCCCGAAGTAGTTTGAAACGAAGGCGGCAGCGAGGCCAGCGCTTATGAAACCCTGGAGCGAGGAAGTAATGACGACAATCGTTCCGAATCCACCCTCCTCCATCAGAAGACCGGTCAAGGTGTATTTCATTTCGACATACATGGCGATATTGATGAGAACCCATAAAAAAAATCCGAGGAGAGCGCCTTTCAGGTAACGGTTTTCGATAAAGAACAGCCTTCCCTTGAAAACCCTCATGAAAGCGAGGAGGGGAAAGAATCCTAGTATCAGCCCTGCCAGGAATCCCCATACACTCATGGTTTCCATAATATCACAATAGGCCATGATATATGTAAATTAAATCGCCACTCGTTGGCGCCGGCCGCCATAGAAGATGAGAAATTTTCGACTATGCGTGAATACTCAGCCTTCTAATACGCTCTCTCATCTCTGCCGAACTTTGTTCTTGTTGCCCGTTTTGAGGTAAACCGATACTGTCATGACGGAAAGCAGAATAGTCAGAGCAAAAATCCATGATGGGGCGAGATCGATATAAACAACCTTTTCAATGTAATAGACGATGAAAGAACCTTTATAGCTTAAATCGGGGGTATGCTTCGCCCTAAGCCAAACTTCCAGGTGCGTAAGTGGGCAGTACCAGTCAGCCACCTGTATTGTAATGGCAAACAGTAATCCTGCTACGTGGACGCACCTCACGAGCCGGTTTTTCCTTCCCCAGAATACCCCGAAAATCAAGAAGACTATCCATAGAAAGTGGGCGAAGACGACTGCGTCCGCGAGAATTTTGTAAGCCACGGTCAGGGACTACCGGGGGGATGGTGACAGTTCTGCCGGATGAGGACAACCTTTCTCATTGTGCGCTAATGCAAGCTGCCGCATAATTCTGAATAGGGGGACACCGCCCGGAAAATTGTTTAAGTTATTGATATTATTGTATTATTTGTCACTGGCGTGAGGTGGCACCATGCGCAATACTAGCGGATCAGGGCACGCTCTGGCAAGGGAAAAGAATTTTCCCCACCTTTGTTTTCAAAACGTACATTTCTCTAAATCAGAAACCGGCATTATTGCAATTATCGAGTATCATGATCATGCGATTGGCATTTTAAGCCTTGGTCAAGTCCTATTTCTCCTGTAAAAAGGAGAAGGCTTGGTATCATGCAGTGATTGTCTCTTTCACCTTTTTCTTTGTTACCGGTTGAACAGCCGCATCAAGCCCCGGTTCTTTTCGAAGGGCATCTCTCTGCTAGAGCTCCATCTCATCCATCACAATCCTTCTCCACCGGGTGCTTGCCCGGATGAGCACCGAGAAGACCAGCTTAAGGCACCTCTGCTCCGTAAAGAATCCGGGGATGATCGTTGTCCTCCTCCGCTGCTCCTCGAAGCTCCGTTCGATCAGATTCGTTGTCCGAACGGCCC
>CAKZPA010000047.1 GCA_937138415.1 uncultured Nitrospiraceae bacterium
ATGATCGTCTTCTCGATCTCCTCCGGCTTCAGGTCCTTTATCGATTCGTCAAGGCCTACGTCAGGGTTCGGATCCCTTACATACTCCGGAAATTCCCTGCTCAGTACCTTCTCCTTCTTCTCTCTCGCCTTTATCGCCATGGAATACCTCCTTTTTTATATTTTTCTATAAAGAAATTGCTTTGTCAATGCATGCGGATACGACAGATAATTCAAGGGAGAAAACGCCCAGGCCGAAAGTGCGATACGCTCCATTATTCACAAAATCTCATAAATCTTTTAAGCTATGGAGGCGTGAAACCGTCAGCCCCATATGTGAAAACGGGTATCGATCTTTTCGAGCAAAGATGGCCTCGCCGCTTGAGGAACGCGCGAGCCGCGCTCCTCGTTCACCCGGCTTCCGTAAATAGGAGATTGGATCACGCTGTCGGTCTGTTCCGAAAAAGCAGGAAATGCCATTTGACCGCTCTGTTCGGGCCGCAACACGGCATCCGGGGCGAGACGCAGGACAACATGGTCGAATGGGAAGGCTTTCGCGATCCCAGGACGGGACTGCCCGTGTTCAGTCTTTACGGGACCAGGCGGAAACCGGATCCCGCAATGCTTCGCGACATCGACGTCCTCGTCATCGATCTCCAGGATGTCGGCTCCCGGTACTACACGTTCATCTGGACGATGGAACTCTGCATGCAGGCCTGCGCGGAGATGAATAAATCGGCTGTCATTCTCGACCGTCCGAACCCCATCAGCGGCCTTCTCGCGGAAGGACCTGTTCTGAACGAAACGTATGCTTCCTTTGTCGGCCGTCGCCCTTTGCCGATCCGTCATGGAATGACGATAGGTGAAATCGGGCACTACCTACGAGAGGAATACCATCCCGCTCTCGATCTCTCCGTCATACCCATGGAAAAATGGGAAAGAAACATGTTCTTCGATCAAACAGGGCTCCCCTGGATTATGCCGTCCCCGAATATGCCGACGCTCGATACGGCTCTCGTCTATCCGGGCATGTGCCTCCTCGAGGGCACGAACATAAGCGAAGGCAGGGGGACGACAAGGCCGTTCGAGATATTCGGCGCCCCCTTCATCGATCCTGACCTGATCGTCGAACGCCTTCGTGCATATAAGTTACCCGGCGTGGCATTCAGACCGACTTATTTTCAACCGACCTTTCAGAAGCATGCCGGCAGCCTCTGCGGAGGCGCACAGGTGCACATACTCGACAGGAAACGGTTTCGGCCGTTCAAGACCGGCGTCGCGATTTTGAAGGCGATCTATGAGCGCTACACGGAGCATTTTGCGTGGAAACAACCGCCCTACGAGTACGAATATGAAAAGATGCCGATCGATATCCTCGCCGGGTCGGATAAGGTGCGACGGGATATCGAAAGCCGCGAGCCTCTCGATCGCATGGAAGAATGGTGGCTCGCGGAGTGCCAGGCGTTCGACAGGAAGAAGAGGAGAACCTATTTACTGTATTGAGAGAGCGATGCCGCTCCTTACCGAGCTTGACATGAGAGCCATACGCAGCGGGTACAGCAACTTTTTTCGTTATCCCCGCTTGTCCGGAATCGCTTCCGGTCGATCCTCTGCCAGGGAAAACCGCCTGCAACAGTCCGTACAATTCGGGATAACCTCGTACTCATAAGGAATCCTTTTGAAATTGTCGGCATTCATTCTCGCAGCGGGAGTCGGTCAGAGGCTCTCGCCAATCACCCGGCATATTCCGAAACCGCTTTTACCAATCCTTGGCAAAACGGTTCTCGAAACGATCGTCGAAAAAATCGCCTCGCTCCCAATCGAAAAAATAGGCATCAATCTCCACCATAAGAGAATTTCGATCGAACGGTGGGCGAGGCAATCCGTCTATGGCGATACGATAAGCCTTTTCCCTGAGGAGCCGCTCCTCGGGACGGGCGGGGCATTGAAAAATGCGGAGGACTTCCTCAAGAATGACCATTTTATCGTCCACAACGCCGATATTGTCTCACACATCGATTTGCGGAAAGCGATAGAATTTCACAGTGCGTCGGGGAACCTCGCGACGCTCGTGGTTCACAACCACCCCGATTTCAATGCGCTGAAGGTCGATTCATCGGGGTTTCTTGTCGATCATGTCCCGCGGAGGAAGCAAGGGGGCGACGGAAAAACCGTCGCGTTCACGGGCATCGCCGTTTATCATCCCCGCTTCCTGGAATTCCTCCCGATGGGCGCTTCGAACGTTGTCGATGCGTGGCTCGCCGCCGTATCGGCCGGCCACCGGATCGGCACTTATGACGTGACAGGCACGTACTGGACGGATATCGGCACACCCTCTTCGTACGCCCGGGCGATCATTCAGGCCTTGCGGGAGCGGGGCGAGACTATCTATATCGACAAGTCCGTCAGGGGCTGCGCCTCGTCGAAATTGAGCGGCTACGTCGTCCTCGAAAAAAACACCGTCATAGAAAACGGCGCTGTCCTGAAAAATTGCATCGCGCTCCCCGGGGCGAAAATCGAGGCGACGTCTCGCCACGCAACCCCGCCAGATTGCTTTCTCGCTCGCTTCTGGGCAATCGAAGAGACGACACCGACGCGAAAGGTCTATCAGCATTGCCTCGTGGGACCCGGGATCCACATTTCTCTCGACGAATCCGATTTCTGCGAAAAAGACACCTCGGGCGCCATCCTTATAGGAGCCGGCGGCTCGGACAGAAGATATTACCGGGTCATGAAAAATGGCCATGCGGCGGTTCTCATGAAGAGCGCGAAGAGCGATCCCGACTTCGAGAGGCAGATTGCGCTCACGACTTTCTTCGATATGCACAGAGTGCCGGTTCCTCATGTGCTCGATATTTCTTTCAAAAAGAGGACGGCGCTCTTTCGCGACCTGGGCGACGTGTCCCTCTACAGTTGGCTGCAATGCAGCCGGTCCGAGAGAGAAATCGCAGAGATGTACAGGATGGTGATCGATGTCTTAGCCCTCCTCCACACGACCGTAACGGACCATGCCCGTGAATGCGAGATCCTGCACGAAAGAATCTTCGATTACGAACACCTCAGATGGGAGACGGGGTATTTCCTCGAATGGTTCGTGCGCGGGGTCAAACAAGTTGAGATCGGGGATAGCGAGGCTTTGGAGAGCGATTTTCACCGCCTCGCGTCACTCGTGGACTCATTTTCGAAGACGATCGTCCACCGGGACTTCCAGTCGCAGAATATCATGATCGACGATGACGGGCGGCCCTCCATACTCGATTACCAGGGGGCCCGGATGGGCCCGCCGGCCTATGATGTCGTCTCACTGCTCTGGGACCCGTACCACCGTCTCGGGGACCTCTTGAGAGAGAGTCTGCTGGAGTACTACCTCAGCAAGATCACCGATGAGAGGGCCTTCAAGAGAGAATTTCGAAGCACGATCGTCCCCTGCCGTCTCCAGCGTCACATGCAGGCTCTCGGAGCGTACGGGTTCCTGTCCATGGTCAAAGGGAAGGCATACTTTAAGAAATACATTCCGGAGGGGACAAGGCTATTGAAAATTGATGCATCAGAGTCCGCCGATGATTACCCTGAATTGTTCAATTTAGTTATGCGACTTTGATTCTCTCGCGGCAGTGTCTTCTAATGCGAAGATTCAAACTTCGGATGGTCGTACAGGATTGGCATGCGATTGACAATCCACCTGAAGGCAAGGATTTCAAGCGTTATGATGCCGAGAGTAATAACAACCTCCATCCATGAGGGGTAATACCTGACGGCAGCATTCCAATTAAAGGCTATGATACACACATTGACGCGGTTCAGGATGATGCCAAGTACGGTTAAAAGGGCCGTAAATCTTACAACTCTAACATTCTTCCACCTGACTCCATAAGCAAAGAGAAAAGCGGGAAGCAGTATGAATCCCAGAATCTCAAACATAAACCAGTAGCCATAATGAGTAAAAAGAAGGTTCCACGAATTGGAGTGAGCAACGCCGATTATTTTCAGAGCAAAATATGTTAGCAGCACCGCGGAAGCTGCCTTCCCCAGGCTTATTGTCAGCCTGTCGAAATGACCATGGTCAATATGCGCGACCTGGTTTCTAAAAACGCGGTGTGAAAGTGAACTCTCAACAATTACCATCGACATGCCGGCAGTGACAGCGGACACAAAGAAAAACAGCGGAATGAGTTCCGAATACCAGAGGGGATGAAGTTTACCCGGCGCAAGGAGGAAAATAGCGCCAAGCGCCGACTGGTGAAGCGTCGAGAGAAGAATTCCAAATATAGTAGCGCCGACAGCCAGCCTGTAAAACCATTGTCGTGCCTTTCTCATATTCAGCCACTCAAAGATGGCGGGACACCATTCAACAAACTGGCACGCAAGATAAAGAGCCACGTGCCAGGCTATCAAGAACATGATTGAGGTTACTCCAAATGATACAAACATGGGGTAGGGGAGACGGTAGTATCGCCCAAGGTCAAAGATCAGACCGACTACCGCGAAAAGGTAGCCCAGAAAACCCGTAAGAATGGCCGGCCGAACAAAAATGCGGTATTCTTTGAGTCCAAGGATGTAAAAGGCAGTACCCATGACAAACCCACCCGCAGCAAAGGCAACACCGCAAAGCATATCAATACCAATCCAGATTCCCCATGGGTTAATATCGGACAAGTTGGTACTGGGACCAAGCCCGCGTACAAATCTATAGGCCATCGTCGGAATGGCTACAATAAGAATCAGAGCAGCAATGCTGTTCGATAAAGTAAGGTTGCTCTTCAGATACTCTCGAAACGTCTTTCCGAGGAATATCTTCTCCTGGACCCAGGACAACGACTCGGGGCTCCTATCCATCCTTACCCGCCTTCATTTTCGTAGACGGCATGTTTTCCCGGGAACTTTTACTGGACATCCTTGAAAAGACATAAAGACCTGTAAAAAGAACCGGCCAGGAAACGAGCACAACAGACACCGCGGTGAGAAATGTCTTGCCTAATTTCGGGATGATCGTCCTGCCGAGGTCCGTCCTTAGACCGATCTTGTCAAAAGGAATCGCGGACAGATACAGCCAGCTTGTCCCACCGACTTCGTGTTCTCCGTAAACATGGTTGATGTATTTTCCGGGATTGTTGCGTATCCTCTCATGAGCAAGTTTAATTAGGTCAGCCCTCCTTCCGAACCTGAGTGACTCTACCGGACATATGTTGACGCAGGCCGGCACGCCACCTTCCTTGCTGATCCTGTCAAAACAGAAGGTGCACTTCGTAACCAGCGGCGTGAGGGGCTCATCATATTCAAATGCCGGAATATCGAACGGACAGACGATCATGCAGTAGCGGCAACCGACACAGACACTTGCATCATACACAACTGCGCCTTCAGGGGTCTTTCTGAATGCCTTCACAAAGCAGGCGGATACGCAGGCCGGCTCTTCACAGTGCATGCACTGTTTTTTTACATACACCGGTTTTGAATCATTTGAATCAATGTGCCGGTTCACGACGGTAAATGTGCCGGCATGTGTTCTCCGCACCGTATCAAAAACGGTTTTATCTTCGAATGATTTTATGGGTTTATTAGGCAGTTTATTCCATTCATTGCATGCCCATTCACATCTCCTACATCCAATGCATAGTGTAGTATCGACAAGTACGCCATAACGGTCTCTGTATCCCGGGAAATTATCAATGGCAATTGCCTGCGATGCGCGACCCAGCAATGCGGCGCCTCCCGTTGCCGCCAACCTGCCCAGGAATTTTCTTCTGTTCATTCTCATTGCCGCTATCCGTACCTTACTTTTTCTGAGCATTAAGGAATTTCCAGAATATTATGAAAAGTATCATGAATGATACCGCTATGATATATTCATTCCCCTTAACAATTAGAAAAAATTCATTAAACGTATTCATTCTGATGCCATTGCCCCTTGAACCATTTGCCGCGTCAATACCTTTCCTCCGGATTTTTCCTCATGGCAATCATTGCAACCGGTCTGTTTAATCTCCATTCTCTCATGGCATCCCAGACACTGCCGATGGTAAGCGGCAAGGAGTCGAGGACGGTTCATGTTCTGTGAGTCGAATCCGATGGAGTGACAGTTACGGCAATAAGGGGGCTTGCTTTTTTCCTCTTCCGCTTCCGGAAAGCTTTGATGATGACACCCAAGGCATATGCTATCAACATTTTTGTGGAATGCTGATGCCAACATGTTGTCATTTGATATATCGATGAGCCGCTTGATAATCTTCAGGTGAGGGAATGTCGATGGCTGATATTCATTTTCGAGAACTTTGATCGTAACCTTATCCGGCACTTTTTTCTCAAGAAGACCCGAATATTGAATCTTCTCTTTCCGGACAGGAACTTCTTTCCCGCCGTGACAAATTGAGCAGGACTCCTTTTTCGGCCCCTTTGTCTGAGTATCCATAGGGGGCAGGTTATAATGACATCCGGCGCAATTTTTCTCTGCTTTCTCCGCCGCGTGACACCCCGCACATGCCGTCTTCGAAAATATGTTGTGATAGGCCTGGGCGGTCGTGATCCCCTTGCCGTCAGGACTCCCTGTGAGTGTATGGCAGAGTGAGCACGCTCTCAGCGTTTCATGATGACACGATCTGCACGTCGGGGCGGACTTCGCGTGGAATTCGTGGCTGAATGAGACACCCTTCATCCGTCGTCCTTCCACTGCGATGAGTGCCCTTTTGGGCTGGCCGCGACCGGGTCGCGGCACGTCCCGCAATTGAGCCGTCGTCCTGTACCGCCCCGTGTGGCACTCGGCACAGCGCGTCGGCCCGGCTTTCCGGCCGCGATCGGAATTCGAGAGGTGGCAGTTCACGCAGAGCCGATGCGAGACTTTTCTCAGGGTGAGATTCTTATTCTTCGTCACCTCGATCTCCGCGCCGAGGAAGGGACCCCGTTTCGCGTTCACGTCATGGCAATAGTGGCAGGACTGCTCCGTCCCCTCCTCGTAGACGAGTTCCCGGTCTCCGCTGTCGTACGTGTGATGGCAGGGATCGCACTTCCTTCCAAGTTTGACGACGTGCTTATCGTGGTAAAAGAAATCGAACGCGCACTGCGGCATATCACGCACCTGCTGAACCCGCCGCCTGTCATGGCACTCACCGCAGATTACCGGACCGTACTTTTTCCCCTCGTTCATCCGTTTCGAATGGCAGGAGATACACAGCCCATGATAGGCTTCTCTCACCGCCTTTCTATCCGACGGCATGAAGGGGAAGGGATGCTCAAAGGTGAAATTCCCCTCCGCGTCGGGGTGGTGGCATGCCCGGCATCCCTCCGCCTTCAATTCGCTTTCATGAAGGCCATGGTCGAAGACGACGGCGGGACGCTCGAGCGTCCTGAAGACGTCCGCGTGCCCGATAACGAGGGTATTCTCGCTCCCTTTCACCGCATCGTCCCTCACCGCTGACAGCGGACTCGACTGCTTCAGAAGGAATATTCCGATGATAACGCCGGATGCGATGACGAACGCGACGAGTCTCCACCGCTTCATTGATCCGATCCTTTGCCCTCGGGGGTGCGCATGTCCTCGGGAATTTCCATGGTCTTGACGAGGAGTTCACTGATGAACATGACGTGCATGTCGGCTTTGTAGTAGTCGATCATCTCCTCGATCGTCTTGTGACAGCTGTGGCAGGGGGCAATCACGATTTTCGCCCCCGTCGCCTGCAGTTGACGGATCTTGGCCCTCCCCCCCTCCATCCTGAGGAACTTCCACGGCGGCCCGTAGTTGATGACTCCCGAACCGGCCGCACAACAGTAATTGTGCTCGAGGCAGGGGTCGACCTCCCTAAAATCCTCGCACGCGGCCTTCACGACCGATCGGAGCATTCCCCCGAGTCCCCTGTTCCTCACGATACTGCATGGATCCTGGACTGTTACCGGCTCCTCGATTTTTCGCGCGATCCTGATTCTGCCGTCACGCACGAATTCGAAGAACAATTGTGTCGGTTGGAGGTACGTGATAGGCGGTTCTTTCCACCCCAGCGAACGCGAGCCGTCGTACACGGCAGCGCGAAAAGAGTGGCCGCACTCGCTCGTCACGATCTTCTTCACCTTCAATCTGAAGCCAGCGGAGAAGTGCATCCTCTCCACCATGCCCATCGTCTCGTGATCGCCGAGGTGCATCGACTGATTGGTGCTATCCCATCCGTCGAAAGACGGCATCGTCCAGTCGACCCTCGCGACATTCATGATCTTAGCGATGTTCGCGAGGAGGTTCGTCTTGAATTTCGCCTCGAGGCTATGGGGCGAATACATGATTTCCGCCCCCTCCTTGTCAAGGGGTATGCGGGCGTTTTTGATATTCATCCGCAGTTCCTCCTCCACGAACTGCACGGTGTCCACCCAGTCATCCTGCGCCACCCACGACTGCGAATAGGTATACATGTGGCTGTAGCCCTGGTCCTGGAGGTACGATGGGGCCACCTTCAGAAGGCCGCAGATCCGTCGCACGAGAATCATCATGTAGCCGATGTCTATGCCGAACGGGCAATACATGCTGCATCTCCTGCAGATGTTGCACTCGGTGAATCCGATCCGCGCATACGTCTTGACGGTTTCGGGATCCACTTTCCCCTTCTTCTCGATCATGTCCCATATCGTTTGCCGGACCTTGGCGACCGGCGCATAACTCGGATCCCGATCGTACGAGACGTAGAAATGGCAGGCTTCATTGCAGAGCCCGCAGTGAATGCACGTATCCACATACGCCTTCAGGCGTGCTGCGGCTTCCTTTTCGAGCACGTAGCGAATGGTGCGGGCGATCTTGTCGGGGCTTAGGTTCTTTATCGTCTCGTCGAACCCGAGATCCGCGACCGTTCTCCTCTGCATCCTCGCCATCATCGTTCTCAGTAGTCCCTCGAGTGCCTAAATACCCCAAATTCCGATCCAGTGTGCGCCCGTATCAACCAGAAGGAAAACATATGGTGCAGCCGCGTGAAGGGTATAGCCATGAGCATCACCTCGCCGAACGCCATATGGAGGATGACCATCAGTCTGTAGTGATCGACCACCTGATGAAATGCGAGGAATCCGGTGAGAAAGGGAGCAGCGACGATGGCGATGATCGCATAATCAGAGGGGAAGGTAACGAAACGGACTTCAGATGCAAACACTCTTCGGAGGAGGAAAAAGGCGCAGCAGACAAGAACGACTATCGTCATGAAATCAGCGATTTTTTCGGGAAGGGACCACCACCGGATGCCCCACGCGTCGTGCCAGAGGGCAATGTGAGGATAGAGCAGAATGGGGGTGACAATAACCCCCAAGTGGAAGGCGAAGGCAAAGACGGTCACCCAGGGATGCAACCTCATGTTTCTGCTCCCGAACGGTACAAGCCAGTGCACGAGGGAACGCAAGGAGTATTTTACGTTGAGGTACGGGTACACGACCCTATCCTTCCTCGCGAGCTTGAGGAGCGATATGACCCTGTAGACACTCCCGGATAGGAAAACGGAGAAGGCCACCCAGACCATCGGCCCTTTGAGAAAGGTATACAGCTCCATGCTCGTCAAGAATTCGTACATGTCTTCTACACGTCGGATACCGGCCGTACTCTGCGGTAATACTTTCCGCCCTGAATGCACCGGATCAGGACCTTCTCCCCATCCGGACTGAATATGGGCGGCCAGAGATAGTCATACGATTCTCTCCCCGGTCTGCCGTCGACGGCAATGAAATACGCCCCTTTCCTCTCCGCCTTGACAGCGATTCGGCTGCCGTCCGGACCGAAGACGGGATCCCAGACCATGTCGAAACGCTCATTCCACGCCGTTCCGTCTACAGCGATAGTGTACCGGTCGTCTTCCTTGACGATCGCCGCCACCCTCTTGCCGTCCGGGCTGAAAACCGGCGCAAGGACGGCATCCCGAAATGTCTTCCCCCACGGAACAGCGTCCCGGGCGACCGTCCACTTCCCGAACTGCACAGCGACAACCGCGGCGATCTCGTTTGTTGTCGGGCTAAACCGATGCTCCCACAATTGCACGAAGGAATTGTCCCACACGGGGGATCCGTTCATCGCGAGAGTCCATAAACCGTCGATCTTTACTGGTGCGAAAACGTCATACGATCCGGGCTTGAAGAGCGGCTCCCATATGTGGGAAAACGTCCTCTCCCATGGTACTCCGTTTATGGCTACGGTATACGTGAGTCTGTCGAGATTCACCCCGGCGGCGACCATTCTGCTGTCGGAACTGAATGACATGCCCCATATGCTGAGAAAGTTCCTCTCCCAGGCCTCTCCATCAACAGCTACCGTGATCACTCCCTCCGCGAAGGAAAAAATGTCAAGCGTCGCCACCCGCCTCACCTTCACCATGGACGCTGTTCGAGAGCCATCGGGACTAACGACCACATCCCTCGCCTCGGTGAACCTGGTCTCCCACGAACGTCCGTTCAGGCAAATACCGAATTCATTGTCCTTTTTTATATTCGCTGCGATGCTCTTTCCATCCGCACTGAAGGTAAGATTCCAGACATAGTCGTACGTTTCCTCCCACGGGGAGCCGTCGACGACGATGCTCCATTCGTACTCCCGCAGCATCGGACAGACAAGCCGGTTGTCCGGGCTGAATTTGAGAGACCACGCCCGTTCGGCAACCACAGGCCATAATTCACCGTTGACGCAGACCGTCACCGCTTTGTTTCCCTGCTCGACAATAGCGGCGATCTTTTCGCCGTCATTCGTGACGGTGTATTCGTGAACGACCGGGAACCGCCTTTTCCAGTCGGCGACATCGGCGATACACTTATCTCCGGGCGCCCAGTCCCAGTCCGCGACGTCATTCATTCCTTCGTCTCTCCCGCGATAAAGGACTGCAGACCCGTCCTCCGAGACAATCCGGCAGACACATACTAACTAATAGGGATGAGTGCCGAGAATCACCTCTTTATTGAACTTTTTCTCGATCTTCTTTTTCACATCCTCGAGGTCGATTGGGCATTTTGCCGTCTGAGTCGCCTTCATGATGCACGTGCCGAGGTGGATCGCGTCGAAATCCCTCTCGTACAACTTGGCCATGTCCGCCAGGAGCGCCACTTTCGGCATGAGAACCCCCGGACACCCGCCGCAATCGTCCATGCCGACAACTTCGACCTCGTAATCTTTCCAGCGTTCATATTCGCCGGCCCGCTCCGCAATCCCCTTGAAACACTTGAGACAACCGCCGACACAACTCACTCCCTTGATGTTTTTACATGCAATGATGGCAATTCTCTTCTTAGCTTTCGCCATGTCAACCTCCTATGTTCAGAAAAAACCCTTGAGACGGTTCAACTGCGAAGAATACCGTCATCCCGTGAAGATCCCTCATTGTGCTCAGGATAGCAATCATCATAAATCATAAATCGGCGCATTATTGTCTGCATTTCCCGCCGTGCCCAGCGCACGGAGTGAATGCTATTCTTAGTTGAAAATGAAAGGAGAGGCTCCTAAAATGATGCAGTTTCCGGAAGAAACACGACATCAAGAAAGGAGCCGATATGAAGAAAGTACCAAAAATAAGAGGAAAAGGCAAGGTCAGGAAGGCGAAGGCGGTAGAGGTGAAGGATTTAAGGGAATATGGGGCGATGGATCTGGATAGCAAAATGGCGCTCATCCATGAACTGATACCGATAGGCCTGATGCATGTAAAGGACCTCCTGCAAGAGGAAGTGAAGCAGTTGGCAGGAGACCGATACCAACGAAACGGTATCCCGGGGTATGACCGGTGGAGTTAACAGCGGGGATCGATCTATATACAGGATCAGCGGATACCGGTGTATACTGCGACCCTGGAGAGATGGACAGGCCGGAGGTGTAGAGGATAGCCTCTCCGCATGAGCGGAGAGAACCTTTACACGGAGGTGAAGGATGAGGCAGCGGACATGGACGGCGGAGGAGG
>CAKZPA010000048.1 GCA_937138415.1 uncultured Nitrospiraceae bacterium
CGGGAATGACGTTCATGCCTTTTTCGCCTTCATTATCTACGTTACCACTCGGTGAGCCATTCTCGCTCTTTTTTTTAATAGCGTCGTCCTTTCGGCTTGCCCGGGAGCTTTCTTTGAGCCCTGTCGCCGAACGCCACACATACTTTCCCCATTCCCCGATAAGATAGCACCCCAACAGCGCGATCCCCACAATATACCCCCCATGCATGTTCGCCCAGAGGAGCATGATGAACGGGAGGGGGATAAGATGAAGGAAAATCTTCTTGCTGTCGTTGCGAGCGACCGGAGGGAGCGTGGCAATCTCTCTGTCCGCAGGGGATCGCTTCGCTGGGCTCGCGATGAGATGAGGGGGGGACAGCGTATCCCTCAGCGATGCCCTCTTTCTGAATCCTTCCAACAGGAACACGACCAGAAACGAGAACAGGAAAGAGAAGAGCTGGGGCCGCTCGCCGGTGAACGTGTTGAAGACGAGCACGGCGGGAACGGCGAGCGCGAGTGCGAAGTAAAGGCCGACCCCTTCCCGCCTCAACGCCCGGTAGAGCAGGAGGACGATGAGTGTCAGTATCGATGCCCTGAGGAAGATGATGCCCGGGAATCCGAAAGCGGCGAATAGTTCGTGGAAGACGAGCTGTGCGAGCCAATACTGCGCGAGAATGAACGGGATCCGCACCGATTCGGGGCTGAGGGGGTCCTTCGGGGCGGACGTGAAGGCGAACGGATCGGTGCGCGGAATCGACCCCGTCTCGGCGATGTATTCCCCCGTCTTGAGGTGCCACCAGAAATCGGGATCCTTGATCTCGACCGAGAAGAGGGCGAAGGTGAAAATAAAAGCGAGGGTTAATACTAAAATTCCGGTGATCTTGCCCATTTTAAGCAATAAAACCCCGTGCATGTTGAGAAGTCTCGTTTTTTTTGAGTCTCGACGAGTTCAGTTTCACAGAATCTCCATGAGTCTCAATCGGTCTCCATGCTTCTCGCTTTTCTGTAGTTGGGATACGCTTCGGTTTTCGACGTTCCAACGAGTCTCGCGGTCTCAATGAATCTCATCAGCGCGTGCTGCAATTTCCCGCATCACCATTTTTATGAGCACAGGCACGCGTTTTTCGATCGTGGGTGTCAAATCGAGCCCTTCGTCGATGCTTTCCGGCCTAATGCCGATGAAGACGATCTCCTCCGGCTTCGTGCCGAGCAGTTCGGCAGTCTTGATGACGTCTGTGAAATCAATACCGTGAGCCGTTCTGAGGGCAGGCCTGTTATAATGCAGACTTTCGTCGGTGAATCGGTAGATCGTGCCGGGGGGGTCGTCCGTCAAGACGGTGTCGATGACGATCACCTTCTTTCGTCCCTCGATGTGGTAGAGCAGGTTCAATCCCATCGTCCCGCCGTCCATGAGTTCCACATGGGGCGGCAGGTCCGATTCTTTAATTCTGTTGACGGCGTGGACGCCGACGCCTTCGTCCCTGAGGAGGATGTTGCCGATGCCAAGAATCAGGATGGGTTTAGGGTCCAACATAAAAAAAGAGACTCATAGAGATTTGTCGAGACTGATTGGGATAGAGAGAGACTCGCGGAGGCTCATAGAGACAGATCGGGAATGCGATGATTGCATGAGTAATTATACCCTAAGTGCCGTGCCGGAATAATCCCCTCCCCTTAAGGTAAGGGGAGGGGGAGGGGTTATGGCGGAAGGGATAGGGATAACCCCCTCAATCCCCCTTATCGTAAGGGGGAGAAGTCAGAAGGGGGAGTGTCTTCCGCATTCTCTGTCATTGCGAGCGGAGCGAAGCAATCTCGGTGATGGCTGCGGCTTTCCGTCATCGCGATCCCGCCGAAAGCGGGAGTGGCTTTTACAAGGACGTGTCTCACGATCACGTCATACCGGCGGAAGCCGGTATCCAGCGTCGTATGTGTTTTACATGTGTGGTCCGTCATTCTTTGTTTTTATAGAATGAAACGGCGACGTCACTGGATTCCGTGTCGAGCACGGAATGACGAGAAAGAGAAGGCCGATTGTGAGAGAGGTTCAACTGTCACCGCGATCCAGCCGAAGGCGGGAGTGGCGATCTCGCTGTTTTACTTTATTTCGTCATTGCGAATCCTGCGAAGCAGGATGAAGCAATCTGGTTGTCCGGGAAGAAAGAAGATTGCCGCGTCGTCACGCCTGCGGCGTCCTCCTCAGGCGGATCCGCCCGCCTCGGCGAGTCGCACGGACGACAGA
>CAKZPA010000049.1 GCA_937138415.1 uncultured Nitrospiraceae bacterium
TGTCGTCCCCGCCGGAATACGCACTCACCGGCGAACCCCACGCCGCGTCGCTCACACCCGTCACGTACACGTTCCCGTCCGAATCCACCGCCACCCCGTTGCCATAGTCAAGGCCGCTGCCACCGTAAAAGCCATGCCACTGATAGTCACCGAAATTGTTAAGCTTTACCACGACGATGTCACCGTAACCGCCGCTATGAGGATTCTTCGGCGACGAACCCCACGTCGAATCGCTCATACCCGCCACGTAAATATTCCCGGTTCCGTCGAGGGCTATGCTAAAACCGTCATCATAATAGTCTGCAGAACCGAAGAAAGTATTCCACTGGAGAACACCAAAACCGTTCAGTTTCATTACCGCTATATCCCCGTTTCCGGCATACGCGTTTTTCGGCACACCCCATTTAGCATTGCTCACGCCGGTAACATAAATATTGCCGTTTCCGTCCAACGCAATTCCATAGGCTGCATCGTAATCAGCGGATCCATAAAAGGCGTTCCATTGATATGTGGGATCTATGATGAGGGAATGGTTCCCGTCATATTCGCCGAGTGCAAATCCTATCGTGTTGTCCTGATGCTTTGCGAACGCGACATCGACGCTGAGCTTCCTGCCTTCTATCTCCTGCCATGCCAAGGGAGCCGTTATGGTGAAGTATCCTCTGTCCGTCGGATGTTTGAATTTCAGCCGCCCGTCTTTCTGTATTTCCGCATCGGCATTGTATCTCATCCTTATCCTGCCGGCGTCCGCCCCGGGCGCAATGCGATAGACGCTCTCCAGCGCGCCGTTATTGTTCCTGTACTCGACTGTTATACCGTCCCATACTTCAGGATACGTCACTTGCGCGAGCGCCGGAGCGCTCTTTTTCGCGCTCTGCCCTGCCCGCTTTTCGCGAGTGTCCGCAACGACCGGCGCAACTTTTCGCGCGCCGACAAACTCCTCCGTCAAGAGGTAACCCATGCCCGCGATATGGATTTTCTCGGGGCCGAACCCCACGATGTATTCTCCCGCCCTGAACTGCAAAAGGTCATTCGCGGGGATTGCCTCACTCCGAGCGTCACCACCGGAAAAAACGAGAAACATAAGGGAAAAAAGCAGGCATAGTAAAAAAGATACCGCCATCCGTCCGCCCGGAGAGAGTCTTCCCCCCCCTCGACCATCAGCCAAGATCCTCGTTATCGTGCCCATTGCCATTTCTACCCCCTGTCCTTTCTTTTTCGTTTCATTTCGCGCCATATTCGTCCGACTACCACAGGATAACCCCTTGCTTTTACACTGGTTAGGCAATACCGAACCCTTAAGGCCATCTAATCTTTCACGGGAACAAAACCCCAAAATACGGTCTTTTCCTGTATTAGCGTGGAACGTGAGTCTTCAAGATTAATTGTAGGCGGCGACCCTGCCGAAGTCAATCAATTTTTTAAAAGCGACATCAAAAAATCCTGATGCTCGGAACCGCGAGAAGATGCTACCCATCGTGAAGTGCACAAGACTATACCAGTTACCCGCTCGGAGTATTCCCCGTGTCTCCGTCGTCCCCGATTTTGCGGAACACCTCCAACATGGATATAAAAAAGGCGAGGATGAGCGGGCCGAGTATGATGCCAATGAGCCCGAAAACCTTGATGCCTCCGAGGACGGTAAAGAAAAGAGCGAGGTAGTGCATTCTCGTCCGCGTGCCGACAATCGCCGGTCTGAGAAAGTTATCGATCAAGCTGATACCGAACGCGCCGATCGCGATCAATGCGATCCCTTTCGCAATCGATCCCTGAAGAAGGAGGAAGAGAGCGGCCGGCATCCATATGACAAATGGCCCCACGATCGGCAGGAAAGAAGTGACCGCCATCGCGAATCCCCAGAGCACGGGAGAAGAGAGACCGAGGAGCGCGAACGCAATTCCCCCCGCGCAGCCCTGGGCGATGGCCACCGCGACGCCCCCGAACATTGTAGCCACCACAATATCTTTGAGCTTCGTTACGAGGGCGTTCTTCTGAGCATCAGAAAACGGCGCATAATGGAGTACTCCCGCCGCAAAGGACGGGCCGTCCTTGAGAAAGAAAAAGAGGGCGATCAGCATGAAGACAAAATCGATGACCCCGGAAAGGACGCCGGTAACCCCCTTCCCGATACCTCCAAGGGCATCCTGGGCAAGCCGCATGACGTTTTCGTTGACCGCGCGGGTAAACTCTTCCTCGGTGATATTGAAGAGCGCCGTTATCTCCTGAAGAACACTCTCGATCAAGGGATGCTGAAGGACATTCGTCACGCCCGCGATCAGTCCCGTGTCGGTCGAAGCGATCGTCATCCTCAGTTCCTGGACGAGGAGAAAAGAAAGATACGAGATCGGTCCTAGAATGACGAAGAAAACGACTACAAGGACGATGCCCGCTGCGACCGACGGCCATCGAAGGTATCTGAGAATGAAGACGTAGAGCGGATAAAAGAGGATCGTGAATACGATCGCCCACGCGATCGGCACGAAGAATGGCTTGAATATCAGATAGCCCAGGTAGCCGAAGACGAGCAGCAGGGCACTTATCAGGATGACGGAGAAGGTTTTGTTCATCACAAGAGCACGCCTCGTCTTATTTTATGCACCGCGACCGCATCCGTCCACCGCTCGGTGAACTCAGAAAGTGCGTACATTGGCGGAATCCCCCTGCCTTGTCATTCCGGACTTGATCCGGTCGCCTCTCGGCCTCGGCCGAGAGGCGGAGGCGTCTCGCCCGGGGCGAGTACCCGAGAAGCCTTTCTGGATCCCCTCGCCTCGTCCGATACGCCAATTTTTACGATGACCTCTTCCCCATGATCTGGAGGTACCTCGCGATGCCATTCCTCGTGATCATGCCGACTATGGAATCGCCACGGGTGACGACGAGCCGGCCGACGTCTTCCCGTATCATTTTTTCGAGCGCGTCGATCACTGAATCGTCCAGTGAAACCTCCCATTTGCGGGTATGCGGTGCGAAGACATCCGAAACCCGAGTCTGACGAAACTGCTCCCGCGGGACCTTTTTAAGTTCCTTGAGGGTCAACAAACCGAGGTATGTGCCGTGATCGACGACGGGATATCCTCCATACCCGCTGCGGAGGAAATAATCGTTGAGCGCGTCCTCGAGCGTCATCGCAGGACTCACAGAGACAGGGTCCCGAACCATGATATCTCCCACGCGAATTCCTGCCAGTGTTTCCTGGAGCGTTGCCTGCTGATAACTCGCCTGGGCCGCAGAATAGATGAACCATCCGATCAGCATCAGCCAGAGACCGCCCGGCATGCCCGCGATAACCGAAAAAATGCCGAAGAAGATGAAAAAGAGGGCTATCTTCTGGCCGATTCCCGATGCGCGACGGGTGGCATAGAAAAAATCATTCTTCTTCCCCCAGATCCACGACCGCAGCACCCTACCGCCATCCATGGGGAACCCGGGGATAAGATTGAATACCCCGAGAATGAGATTGATCCGCGCGACATACGCAAAGAGCGCGTGCGTGCCTCCCGTCGTCGTCATCGCGAGTACGAAGAAAATCGCCACGAGCAGGAAACTGGACAATGGACCGACAATCGCGATCCAGAATTCAGCCCGAGGGTGAGGAGGTTCTCCCCGCATCTGCGCGACGCCCCCGAAGATGAAAAGGGTGATACCTTCTATCGGCAGTCCGTAATGCCTCGCCACAACGGAATGCGAGAGTTCATGGAATGCAACCGACGCGAACAACAGAAACGCCGCGAGGATTCCCTTGATCCAATACGACGCAACGGGAAGGTCCGGAGCCGCTTCCGGGAAATAGTACGTCGACAGCGACCACACGATCAATCCGAAAACGAGCAGCCACGAATAGTGCACCCGTATCGGTATGCCGATGATCGTCCCGATCTTCCATGAGCCCTGAGATAGACCGTTCATGACGCGCTCCTTTGCCCGAAATCGTTATCCCTCGAATCTCTCCCTTCACATCGCGACATTCTTGGCTTTCTTTCTCCGTATCCATTTATCGACCTCGACGACGACGATGACGCTGCTCGTGATCGCGACTATCCGCACCCAATCGTTCATCGAGATCGGTACCGTCCTGAAGACCCACTGCAGTGCGGGGACATAAATGACCGAAAGCTGCGCGAGGAATGCGGCGACCATGCTGTAGAACAAGAAGGGATTGCTCAGAGGGCTGATCCGGAACACGGACTGCAGCTCGGAGCGACTGTTCCACGCCTGGAAGAACTGAAAGAGCACCATTGTCGTCACCGCGATTGTCCTCGCCTTTTCGAGAGAGACCCCGGCGTCGAGAGCCGTCACGAAATTCAGCACGACTCCGGCCGCGATGAGGAGACCGACGACAATTGTCCTCTCGACGAGGAGACGGTTCATGATGCCTTCACGGGGGTCCCGCGGAGGTCTCTCCAACACGTTTTTCTCTCCGGGCTCGAACGCGAGTGCGACATCCTGCAGGCCGTTTGTCACGAGGTTGATCCACAGGAGCTGAGCGGGCACATAGGGGATTGGCTCGCCGAGAAGAATCGTCGCGATGATAGAGAGGATCGCAGCGATGCCGGTCGGAATAAGGAAAAAAGTGACCTTTCGAATATTGTCGAAGACGATCCGCCCCTCCCTCACCGCGTGGAATATGCTCGAAAAGTTATCGTCCGCGAGGACCATGTCCGAAGCTTCCCGCGCCACGTCGGTGCCCGTCTTCCCCATCGCGACGCCGATATGCGCGGACTTCAAGGCGGGCGCATCGTTGACGCCATCGCCGGTCACTGCAACGATCTCCCCGTGCTTCTTCAACTGCTCCGTGATTCTCAGTTTATGGTGCGGCGACACCCGGGCAAAGACCAAAACATCCTTAACCGCCTCGAACAGTTCTTCTTCGCTCATTTCTTCGATCTCTTTGCCCGTCAGAACGCGCGCGTGGGAATCGCCGATGCCGAGTTTCTCGGCGATGGCCTTCGCCGTGACCGCATGGTCGCCCGTAATCATGACCACTCTGATTCCAGCTTTCTTGCACTCTTTGATCGCTTCGATAGCCTCGGGTCGCGGGGGATCTATCATGCCCTGCAGGCCGGCGAACGTCAGCCCGGATTGTACGTCCCCATGGGTGATATCTTCCGTCTCATCGGGAACTTCCTTGTAGGCGAACGCGAGCACCCGCAGTCCCTCCCGGGCGAACTCCGACGAAATCTTCAGTACCTCTTTCGACCGGAGCGGTTCGCCGTCAGCACGCTCAATGCACATCTGCACAACCTTCTCAGGAGCGCCCTTCACGAAAATGACCTTCTTCCCTCTGTGCGCATGGAGCGTCGCCATATATCCATAATCAGATTCAAACGGCACAATGGCAATCTGCGGGTAATTCTTCCTTTCCTCCTCCGGTGAAAGCCCGCCTTTCATCGCCGATACGATGAGGGCACCCTCGGTAGGATCACCATCCACCTTGTACTGCCCGTCCTCTTCGTAGATGTCCGACTCATTGCAGAGGAGCCCGATACGGAGGAGAGGCACGAGATCTTTGACTTCCCTCTTCTCGACGGGCATGCCTTCGCGGAGAATCGCCCCCCGGGGCTCATAGCCGGTTCCCTCCACTTCGTAGGTATGCTTTCCATCGAAGATGAGCTTGACGGTCATCTCACTCTTCGTGAGCGTGCCGGTTTTATCCGATCCGATAACGGTCGTGCTCCCGAGCGTCTCGACAGCCGGAAGTCTTCTGATAATGGCGTTGTGCCTAGCCATCCGCGCAACCCCGACCGCCATTGCGATCGTCACGACGATCGGGAGTCCTTCCGGTATCGTCGCGACCGCGGCCGCGACCGCCGTCATGAACATATCCTTAACGCTCTCTCCGATCAGCAATCCCACAAAGAACAAGACCGTCGAGGCTGCCACGACAAGCACGCCGATCGCCTTTGCAAAATGGTGAATCTTTTCCTGGAGCGGGGCTTTCACGATGCCAGCGTCTTTCACCTCATGGGCGATTCTCCCGAGCACCGTCGTCTTTCCCGTCTCGACGACCACGCCCTTGCCCCGTCCGCTCACGACAATGGTCCCCATAAAGGCCATGTTCTTTTGATCGCCCGGGATGAGATTGGGTTCGCTGATGGGGTGGATCTTTTTTTCGACCGGCACGGACTCACCGGTCAACATCGCCTCCTCGATCTTCAGTTCGACAGTCTTGAAAAGCCTGAGATCGGCGGGGACACGCACGCCGGAGACGAGGAGGACGATGTCGCCGGGCACAAGTTCTTCGCTCGCGATCTCTCTTTCTCTCCCTTCCCTCAAGACCTTCGCCTTCGGCACGACCATGCGTTTCAGGGCCCGGACACTCTGCTCCGCTTTGTATTCCTGCGTGAAACCGATGACAGCGTTGAGTACGACGACGGCAAAAATCACGCCCGAATCGATGTATTCATGGAGAAAAAGCGTGACAATGCCCGCAATGAGGAGAATGTAGATGAGCGGACTGGTGAATTGGTGAAAGAGGATTGTCAGCGCGCTGATTTTTTCCTCTTCCGCGAGCTTGTTCTGTCCGTAACGAGAGAGCCTCTGCCGCGCCTCGCCCTCGCCGAGGCCGTTCTCGGACACGCCTAACGCGTGAAATGTCTCCCGTACGCTGAGCTGATACCAGTTCACTGATTGCCTCCGGAAGATGGCCGACGCCCGTCAGGAGAAGTCGCAGAAAAACGGGAATGCCCTATCGCGACGCTCTTATCAGCTTTCCGCCGCGCGGAATGATGGCAATGCCGGACGTGTCGATGTGACAGCGGAACCGGTCCTTCTCGGGATCGAACCCGATCTCGACGCCCGCATCGATCACGTTCATCTTGTCGACGATCACCCTTTTCAGTCGGCATCCCTTCTTCAAGAGAACCTGATCCATGATCACGCAGTTCTCCACGCTCACGTCATCCTCGATCACGACGCCGCTGCGGATGAAAGAATCGCGTATTTTCGCTCTGTGAATCGTACACCCCTCGGCGATCATGCTGTTCCGGATATCCGCTCTCAGTATTTTTGTCGCGGGGCCTTCATGCCCCGAGGGATGAATCGGCCAGAGATCGTTGTTCAACTCGAAGAGAGGCCGCTCGCCGAGCATATCCATGTGCGTTTCGAAAAATGCGGCGATCGTCCCGACGTCGCGCCAGTACCCCTTCTCCTCGTACGGCATCGTCCCCGGGATAGCATTCGTCGCAAAATCATACGCGAAGACTTTCCCCGTCTCGACCAGATCGGGGATCACGTGTGCGCCGAAGTCGTGCTGTTTCTTTCTCTGCGCCCGGGCCAGCGCTTCGAGAAGGATATCCTTGTTGAAAATATAGTTTCCCATGGAGACGTACGCCCGATCGGGATCGCCGGGCATAGGGGTGGGTTTTTTCGGTTTTTCCTGGAACCCGACGATCCGCTGCTCGCTGTCGCTCACGATGACGCCGAACGACGACGCCTGCCCGATCGGGACCGGGCGCGCGGCAACGGTAACGGAGGCGCCTTTCCGCAGATGGAAGTCGATCATCTGGCGGATATCCATCCTGTAAATGTGATCGGCGCCGAAAATGAGGACAAGGCCGGGATTGTGCTGCTGGATGAGGTTCACGTTCTGGAACACGGCGTCGGCCGTTCCCTGGAACCATTCCGGGCCCATGCGCATCTGCGGCGGCACGACCGTCACGAAATGATCCTTCATCACCGAGGAGAGGTTCCAACTCATCCGCACGTGCTCGATGAGGGATTGAGAACGGTACTGCACGAGCAGATAGATCGAAAAGACGCGGGAATTCACGAGGTTGCTCAACACGAAATCGACGATTCGGTATCTACCGCCGATAGGGACGGACGGCTTCGAACGGAACGCGGTCAGCGGAAACAGTCTCTCCCCTTTCCCACCGGCGAGGATGAATGCGAGAACTTTCGGATGCGTCATGGCCCCTCCCTCTCTAATGGTATTGAGTTCATTCTATACCATGAGACGCGAAAATGAAATCGTCGGGGCCGCGATGATCCCTCGAAGACCGATTCGCCTTTTTTTCACGATGAACAATGTCCCCGCAACGCAAAAAAGAGTTACGGCGAGCGAATCGCTCTGTCTTTCAGGGCGCGCGCGAGATCGAGCACTCTGCGATCCTCCACGATATCTTCGAGACGGAGAGGCATCTTCTGTATCCAGTTCGGGTGCTCGTCGACCGTGCCGGGCAGATTCTGCTGATCGAGCGTGCCGATCACGTCGTCGAGGCTCACGGCGAGGAGTTTGCAGGGTGTCATGGAAAGGTACCGATAGATGGCGAGGCAAAGCTCGGGCGACAAATCTGACGCGAGATAGGAACGCTCATCGGCATCGCGAGGAATGAGTCCATACGCACGCAAGGCTGAAAGAATGAGATGCCGGTCGCGCTCCCTGTCGCGTATCATTTTCCGCTCGACCTCATCCCGATAGGTACCGAGTCTCCTCCGCACCTCTATGTCTCTCCCCCTCCAGAACCCGCGGAGCGTCGGGAGGTCGTGAGTGGTCACCGCGCAGAGCGCCATCTCGGGATATTGCTCCGGCGCGAGGAAGGACGGATCAGGATAGCGCCGCTCGAAATAGAAGAGCCGGTACGAGAGCATCCCGAATCGTTTGAGCGATTCCCGCACATTCTCGCCGATCGTCCCGAGGTCTTCTGCCACGACGAGCGTCTTATGCCGCGCACTTTCGAGCGCAACAATTCTGAGGAGGTCCTCGTACGGCTGCTCCACGTAAGCGCCGTCCCTCGCCGCCATGCCGCGGGGTATCCAGAACAGTCTGAAAAGACCGAGCGCGTGGTCGATTCTGACCGCACCAAAGTATTTCATGTTCTGTCGTACCGTCCGAATGAACAGCTCGTATCCCCTTTCCTTCAAACGCTCGGGGATGACGGGGGGGAATCCCCACCTCTGCCCGTCGGGACTGAAATCGTCTGGTGGTGCGCCCACGTCGGCACCGCTCGCCATGACTTCTCTCTGCCCCCACGCGTCGCTCCCGCCCCCCACTGAGCCGACAGCGATGTCGCCATAAAGCCCTATGCACAGTCCGCGTTCCTGAATCTCACGAGAAAGTTCCTTCAACTGCGTATCGATGAGCCACTGCACGTACTTGTGGAAGAGGACGTCCCTCTCGTGTGTCTTCCTGAACGCCGCAACCATCGGACTATTCCGGTCGCGATACTCCTCGGGCCAGTCCTCCCAGGAGGATCCGAACCGTCGACGCTCCATATGGACACGGAGAGCCATGAAGAGAGCGAACGAGTCGAGCGCCTCGCCCTCGTGCTTCACGTATTCTTCAAATGCTCTCCCCCTTTTCGTCTTCTTCCCGTAATCGCTCTCCATGAAGCGATCGAAGGCTTTTTTCAAAAGATTCGTTTTGAGCGCCGCGACCGCTTCGTAGTCGATAAGCTCTCTCTCGCGCAGGACATCGACGCGCGAACGAAACTTCTTCGCGAGGAGCTTTTTTCGTATCTCCTCCGATGAAGCGACGTCGGGTATCCGATGGATGTCGAGGTAGATGAAGTTCCGGTAGAACCTGCTGATCGGCGCGTAGGGGCTCACGCCGAATGGCGACGTGTTGGGAATCGCGTGCAGAGGATTGATGCCGACGAAGCTGCCGCCAACGCCTGCCAGCCATTCGACGAGCAGTCTCAGATCCGAAAAATCGCCGACCCCCCAATTCTGCTTCGACCGCACCGCGTACAGATTGATCGAGACGCCCCACGCGTTCTTCTCTCTCAACTCGTCAGGCATGTAGCAGGCATCGGGAGCGAGGATGAGCCTGGACTTTAGAACGAACCGTCGCGAGTTGCCGGGGAAGATTTCTTCGGCATGTTCGCACGTAATGCGCACGGTGTAATAACCGATATCCCGCTCCACGGCGTCGACGAGCTCGATACGAACGTACCGAACACCGTCTATCCATTGTTCTCCGAGAATCGGCGGACTCGAGAGGACGATCGGGGCAGCGGAAACGCCTCGCCGCTGTGCCCGCTCCTCGGGATCGATGCGCCATGCGATGGTCAGCGCCGATTCTTTCCCCGGAGCGATAGGAAGACAGATCGGTATCGCGCGGGGCCGAGCATTCACGGACATCACCCTCACCGGCGCGACGCACTGTGTCCACGGTTTCGACCGTCTCGAGCGGATTTCCCTGAGAAGGGTATCCGAAGAACCGACGTCGATGCCCATCGCCTCGAGAATTGCCTTCTTCGTCTCGATCGTCGTCACGTGCTTTCTCCCGGCGATGTCCCAATACTCGGGCGAAATGCCACACAACGCGGCCAGCTCGGCAATCAGTTCCTCACGATCACTCATCTCTCAAGCTCCAGCCATGTCCATATGTTCGTATATAATACCCCATACTCAGATGCCGAAACGGCGTGTACCATTCTTCGATGGAGGAGAAAAACGGCGAGCATGACGCGAATCGCGGTGTGCATCGTTATCCTCGCCACCTTCGCCTTTCCTCTCGCGTGCGATGCCGAGACGCCGGGGCGCATCGTCTCTCTCGCCCCGAACGTGACGGAGATTCTCTTCGCTCTGGGTCTCGGGGACAGGATCGCAGGGGTCACGACGTTCTGCGATTATCCCGAGGAAGCCAAGCGGAAGCCGAACGTCGGCGGCATATCGAATCCATCCCTCGAACGACTGGTCGCCCTGAAGCCGGATATGGTGATCGTCTCGACAGACGGCAACCCCAAAGTTTTCGCGGAAAGGGTCCGGTCACATGGGATACCGACCTTCGTCTTCAGAGCACGAACGTTGCGGGAACTCCCGTCTGCGATCCGGGAACTCGGTTCGGCTCTCGGCGTCCCGGAGAGGGCTGACCACCTCGCTCAGAACATAGGGCTCGCGCTTTCCACTCGATTCGCCCGGCACTCTCCCGCTTCGCAGGGGAAAAAAGTCCTCTTCGTCATCTGGCCGGAACCGTTGATTGTTGCCGGTCCGGGCACGGCCATCGACGATGCAATGAAACTTCTCGGGTACCGGAATATCGCGGCGGATTCTCGTTCCCCGTATCCGAAATACGCGGTCGAACAGGTGATTCTCCAATCGCCCGATGCGATCTTCTTCGGCAAGGGACATCGAGACATGGAACCCTTGTCCCGTGGCCTCCTCAAGAAACTGTCGGGTGTGACGGCAGTGAAAGATCGGCACGTTTTCTTCGTCAGCGACCGTCTCTACCGGCTCGGGCCGCGGGTCGTCGAAGGTATCGAGGAATTGGCGGCATGTCTCGAGTGAGTAGCATCTTTTTTCTGCTTCTTGCCATCCTCGTTATCGCGCTCTCGCTGCTCCTCGGATCGCACAGCATCAACCCGCTTCACCTCAGCGCGCCCGAACGGGAAATTCTCGTCGCTGTCCGACTTCCGAGAGTCATCACCGCTTTATTGATGGGAATGGCTTTAGGAACGTCTGGTGCTGTCCTGCAGGGTCTCGTGCGGAATCCTCTTGCCGACCCTTACATCCTCGGCATTTCGAGCGGAGCCGCCCTCTCGGCGTCCATCGGCCTCCTTGTGGGCGTGTACGTCTTCGGCACATTCAGCATACCGCTCAGCGCGTTCTTCGGGGCATCGCTCATCAGCGCGATCGTCGGTATTTTAAGTTGGCGGAGGGGCACGATTCTGCCGGAACGGTTGCTCCTTGCCGGCGTGGGACTCAGCTTTCTGCTCCATGCGGTCATCATGCTCCTGATCAGCGTGTCGTCTCAGGAGGGCATCAGGAGGACCGTTCTCTGGGTATCGGGCGATCTCTCGCTCGCGGACTGGCCGCTCCTCCCCTACGGTTCCGTTTTCATCCTCGGCGGTTTCTTCCTCTCCGTCTTTCGCGCCAAGGCGCTCAACGCTCTCTTGCTCGGTGACGAGATCGCGCACAGTCTCGGATTCGCCGTGCACAGGGAACGACTGATCCTCTTCGTCGCAATTTCCCTCATGACCTCGGCATCCGTCGCCCTCGGCGGGATAATCGGGTTCATCGGGCTCGTCGTACCGCATATGGTGCGATTCTTCGCGGGAGCCGACAACAGACTGGTCATTCCGCTGTCGGCCCTCTACGGAGGGGTTTTTCTGTGCGGTGCCGATTTGATCGGAAGGTCGGTTCTGCCGCCGATGGAGATTCCCTCCGGCATCGTCACGGCTCTCGTCGGTTCCCCTTACTTCCTCTATCTTTTGAGTAAAAGGAATATATTGACGGTCTCGTCCTGACGGCGGCGATGCCGCCGAGAACCTCGATCTTACGAAATCTTCTTCCTGACCGTCTTGACCGCTTTGGCAACTTTCTTTTCGGCGGACTTCGCCGTCTTCGCGATCTGCTTCTTCACGGATTTAACCTGCTTCTTGACATTCTTCTTGACCGCTTTCGCCTGCTTCGCCACCTTTTTCCCGATCTTCGTCGCCATTTCGTCCTCCCGTCCTTTTTTACAACGCCAAAATCCTAACAGGAAGCAATCGTGAAGTCAATCGCATATGAAGAGCAGGCTGCCGAAAACATGACATACCGTGTCACCCTGAACGAGGTGAGAGGTCTCAATAGATTGAAAAGGCGAGATTGTTCGTCCGACTCAGGCGGATTCGGAATGACACGGAGCAATGCATTCGGAAGAACGTTTGCCGTGTGTCCTTTTCTTTTTCAACAACCCAATTGGCACCCTTCTGATCTGATCTCCATCCGGGCTGGATGAAACGTACGGAGAACACCAAGCGTTCACATTGCAATCCCGCGGCGTGGTGCGATAAGCGTTTCAAAAATGCTTCGTGATTTTTTCTCGATCTCCTCGTGCAGGTTTTTCCCATGTGCGTCCATGGTCACGATCGCAGGGAAATCGTTCACCTCGAGAATCCACATCGCCTCCGCCATCCCGAACTCCTCCAGCTTCCAGACGCCCGCCACCTTTGTCACCCTTTCGGCAAGATAGACCGCCGCTCCGCCGATCGCCTGCAGATAGACACATCCGTGCTCTTTCAATGCGTCGAGCGTTTTCGCACCCATCCCACCCTTACCCATGACCCCGCGCATCCCATAGTCGGCGATGACCTGCGCCGTGTACCTCTCGACTCTCATGCTCGTCGTCGGCCCAGCGGCAAAGACCTGATACCCTTCGGGAGTTTTCTTGACAATCGGCCCGCAGTGGTAGAGAACGCTCCCCCTCAGATCGAACGGGATATGTGCTGCGGGAGGTCTCTCGTCGAACAGGTACCTGTGCATCCTATCCCTCCCCGTCGCGATCATCCCTTGAAGAGAGATGACATCTCCTATTCGCAGGGACACCGCATCCTCTTTCGTCATGGGCAGGCGAATCGATTTCACATGATGGCTCGTCAACTTTGAATTCTGTATTTCGAATTTTGAATATCGTAGATCAGCCGCGCCCTCCTGTCCGCCCAGCACGCAACAGACACATCGACGAAATAGGTTGCAGGATGACGGTAATTCACGGCAATTTTGACTGCAAGCGCCGTCGTTCTCCCCCCGAGCCCCACGGGGCCGATGTTGAGCGCATTGACATCGTCCCGGATCGTCTTTTCAAGCCTCGCGAGGATGGGGTGCCTATTCGCATCGTCGAGCCTCCGCAGGAGCTGCTCCTTCGAAAGGCGTGTGACCTGATCCCTCGTCGCCCCAACCCCCACGCCGATGATATAAGGCGGACAGCCTCTCCCCTGTGCCTTCTGGACTGCGTCGAGGACGCACTTCCGCACGCCGTCGAGTTCCCTCTCCGCGAACAACGCCTCATCGGGCAATTTGTACGTCTGCCCGATGTTCTCAGACCCGGAGCCTTTGAGCATGAGATCGATGATCAGTCTATTGCCCCTCGCCTCGTCGCAGTATATGACGGGGAAGCCGGTCCCGGTATTGTCCTCGGAGTTTTTTTCGGTGAGGGTATCGACCGCGTTGGGACGCAAAGGAACTGCGCGGGTCGCCAGCTTCGTTCCCTTCACAATGGTGTTTTTGACCTCTCGATAGCTGACACACGCTGGAATCCGCAGGAAAAAAACAGGGATGCCCGTATCCTGGCAGAGCGGCCGGGCCGATTTCGAAGCCGCGCGGATATTCTCGAGGATCACCGAAAGCGCCAGCGACGCCCTCGATCCTTTCGCCTCATGAGACCGGGCAATCGAGAGCGCATTGACGACATCGGGGGGGAGTGACGTGGCCGCCTTCCGGTACAGCTCCACGACGGCGTCGTCCAGAGCACTCATGGGAGGTATTATATCGCACGTCACGGCGAAAATATCCTGAAGAGGAGAAAGGTGACCGAAGCGCCCATGAGGCTGCCGAGCACTGCCTCCCAGACTGTGTGCGCCTTCGACGATACGCGGCTGTGAGCGACGATGATCGCTATGACGAGGAAGAGAAGGGATGCGACGAAATTCTCGGTCAGATACGTCGTCGCGACCCATGCCGAAAAAGCGAGTGCGGCGTGCCCACTCGGCATCCCCCCGCGCAGAGGAAGCCCTTTTCCGAAATACGCCTTTGCGATGATCACGAGGATCAGGACGATAACGAGTGCGATGAGAGCGATCTCTTCCTTCGTGTGTTTGGCAACCGTGATGCCCGTCTGGAACGCGTTCACGAGGTATGGGAACAGGATAATGTACCCGATGACGGCCACCCCGAATACCGTCACCAAAACGGCGCCCGCAGCGATATCTTTCGCGATGCGGGCCTTCTCGCTCATTTCGGGGGATACCATATCGACGAGCGCTTCGATTGCCGTGTTGAACATTTCGGCGAGGAGGACCGCGATGACCGAGAGTGCGATGATGAGGAACTCCATGCGCGTGACACCGAGCACATAGCTGAGAAGCAAGACGGCTGCTGCGCTGAAGTAGTGGTACCGGAGATGCCGTTGCGTACGCGCGGCGTGGAGAATGCCCTCGATCGCACAGTTCGCGCTCTTCCACCACTGGCTGAACGGCGTAGGGCTCATCCTCTGACGGAGAGAACTCTCTCCATTTCTTTTAACAAGAGCGCATTCTCACGGTGAGACTTTACGGCGATGCACAAGTAAGACCCATCGAGCCCCGGCACACCGGTGCACTCGGGCACGAGCATCCCCCGGCGCATGAGCTCTCGGGAAATCTCGGCTGCCCGCTCTGTCCGCAGGAGATAGAAGTGCGCGTCCGACCTGCAGAAATCAATGCCGAGTCGTCTGAATCCTCTTTCGAGAAACCGTTTTTCCTCCGCGACGAGTGTCATAGTCCTCTTCCTGTAGGCCTTATCTTTGAGTACTACGGCGGCGGCTTGCTGCGCCAAGCTATTCACCGTCCATGGCACCCTTTGACCTCTCAGGCGCTCGCATATCTCGACAGGGAAGATGCCGTATCCGACGCGTAATCCGGCAAGCGAAAAAAAATAGGACATCGATCGCAAAACGATCAGGCGAGGATTGCGCGTTACCATTCCGGCGAGCGAGGGAGCGCCTTGTACAAAGTCGAGGAATGCTTCGTCCACGACGAGGTAGCAGCCGAGATCCATCGCCGCATCGGCGATCGTGTCCAACGCGGATTTCTCGAGGAGTCTCCCCGTCGGATAGTTGGGATTGCAGAGGAAAGCGAGACAATTCCGATCTCCGAATAAATCGACGCCTGTCATGACATCGCCATTGTGAACCCCGCCTTCCGCAGAGGAAAGCGCTGAGCGTTCTCCCTTCGACAGTTCGGCCATCCTGCGAATGAACCCTCCGACGTCGAGCACAAAATCATTCTCTCGCGCCAAAGGGAAATGGATGACCGCTGTCTGACCGCTTTTTCGGCAGATCAGTTCGTACTCGCCGCGCGTCGGGACAGGGATGAGAACGCGTCTCGGCGCGATCACCGCGGCGATCAGCGCCAAGAGATCGGTGCTCCCGTTACCGCACAAGATCGTTTCAGGTGCGAGGTTATGGTACTGCGCAAGCCGCTTCCGCAAACGGAGTGCCTCGGTATCAGGATGGCGGTGGAGAAACTTGAGGTATCGGCGGACTTCCGCCTTTGCTTTGGCAGATACACCGAGAGGATTGACAGGCGAGCTGAAATCGATGATTTTCCGCTCCGGAACGTTCAACTCAGTTGCGAGACGATAAATGTCCATGGGAGGAATTGGTCGGTTCATTCTCTGATATATTTCCCCACTACCATTCGATCCCCATTAAGTATACCCGAACACACCGGCATGTTAAACTACCGCGTAAAAGAGCCTGTATGGCAGATTCGGTCACCCTATCCAAAGAACGAGAACGCGCTGTCCGTCTTCTCCGGGCCCTTTACCGTTCGAAGAAAAAGGAAATTAGCCGGCGACTCGGAGAGTTCACCATGGTTCTGCGCGAGAAAAGCAACGAGGACATTTTCTGCGAATTAGCGTTCTGCCTCCTGACCCCTCAGTCGAAAGCGATCTGTTGCTGGAATGCAATCACCGCGCTGAAACGGCAGAGACTGCTTCTCGCGGGCGACGAAGGAGAGATAAAAAGAGTCCTTCACTGCGTTCGCTTCCACAACAAAAAAGCCCTGTACGTGGTCGCCGCTCGGGAACTGTTCAGTCGCGGCGGAAAGCTTTCGATCGCCCGAATCCTGACACAATTTCAGGACAGTGACGCGTGCAGACGGTGGCTGGTAGGCACTGTGAAAGGTCTCGGCTACAAAGAGGCCAGTCATTTTCTCCGAAATATCGGCCGTGGAGAATCCCTTGCGATCCTCGACCGGCATATCCTGAGAAATCTCGCGCTCTTCGGCGTCATCGACGAAGTGCCCCGGTCGCTCAGCCCCGCCAGATACCTCGAGATCGAGCGTAAAATGGAGCTCTTCGCGCAGTCGATACGGATACCCCTCCCGCACCTCGACCTTCTCCTCTGGTACAAGGAGACCGGAGAGATTTTCAAATGAGGGTTAAATGGTCCCGCTCAGGACGACTTCTCTCGATCCGAAGAGAAATCTCTTCCTCGAGACTGTTACGCGTATCGGCTCCCCTCGCCGTTTGTCGGACATGAATATGGTCACGTCGTCGATTTCCTCGACGTTCCAGTCATCGAGAGCGAGGATGACATCTCCCGTCTGGATCCCGATACTCTTCGCGATGCTCCCGGGCACGACACGTTTCACCTCGACACGCCCATTGCGTTCCTTCAGGACAACACCGAGCTTCAATGTCGTCGGAGGCGAAGCCGGCGCGGCAGCCACGAGATAATCCCCGACATTCGCGTCGACGACGTCGGCGCCAGGGAGAACAATCACATAGTCCCTTTTGTTCAGACGAAAGACCCTCTTCGGGATTCCCGACCCATACATGAGATGTCCCGCTCCGGCGAGAACAACCATCTGATGCTCCGGATTTCTTTTGAGGAAGTCGTCTATGGCGTGAGCCATCGATTCGTCCCACAGAACCTGCGACTGATAAAAGTATTCGAAATTCCTCGCTTCGTGGTGCTTGTGTTGCCGGAATACCTCCTCGAGTCGTTCCCGGTACACCCGATCGCTCATGTCCATCGAAGGGGGCAATTCGGCCCGTTCGTCGTCGCTCAGACTATCGAGTCCGCTCGCCGATACTTTCCTGATGATCTCGGTTCGAATGTTGAGCGCGATGATGGGTATCTTCTTGGCCTTCGCGAAATCGACGATTTCCCTGTAATGGTTATAGTCGAACGTCCACCGCTTGAAGTACTGTGTCCTCTTGAGGAATTGTCGTTCATCGAGAACACCTGCGAGGTAGTCGTCTATCTCCTTCTGGAAAGGCTTCTGGAACATCTCCATCCCGATCGCGAACGGCCGACCGCTTTCGTGAAGCGTCATGATAATCTCGAGCTGTGTTTTATGGTCTTCGTAATTCGCGTGGCGTTCACCGACGTACACAATAGACTTCGTCACGATTGCTTCGATGTCTTCTTTGAGCGTCCTCAATTTCCCGGGTTGCACGGTGAGGATGGGTTTCGCGAGGCGAATCCTCTTGCCCTGCGAAGAATCGTGGATATGGGTCTCGGCAAGCCGGCCGCTGGTGAATCGCGCCAAGGAATAGCCCGCGACCGTCGCCAAAATATTCGTCTGCGGCACATCCGCCGCTGACGCTGCCTGGGCGACGAGAATGACTTTCGATTCATTGAGCGGATTCTTCCGAGCCTCGAGCGCGAAACCGTCGATCGCATCGTCGAGGCGACCAAAAAGCCTTTTTACGATGCGGTTCTCTGTTCCAAAAACGAGGAGCGAGTGCGACCTGATGTCGTCGTCACGCACAGCGCTCTCTTCTTTAAACAAGACCCCGCTCATTTTCAGGGCGCCTATGAGCGCTTCATAGTTCTTTTCTGCTGACGGCGGCAGGACCACGAGCTTCTTTTCGTCCCTCAGGAATGTCCCAATACGTGGCGGAACTTCCTCAGGGAAGAGCGTCCTGAAGAGGTCGTATCCGCCGTCGAACACGATCTCGACCGGATTGCCCTCCACGGGGATTTCGCAGGTCGTCTTTTCTTTTTCGATGAGGACGGTCCGCAGCACATCTCCTCGGTCTGTCGCGATCCTGATCGGCAGATCGAATCGATACGGCGTGCCTTTCTGCACGATGTCGAAGGTGACCGTCCTTCTTCCCTCTCTGACAACGACTCGCATCTCGCGAACGTCGAATTCTATCGTTCCCGGGCGCTCGAGCCACTGGCGGAAAAACCATTCCATATTCTCGCCAAAGGTCGTCCGGAACGACGACGCGACAACATCCCATGACATCATCGGGTACGGGTATTCACCGATCAGCCGGCGTACTGCATCGAAGAAAGCGTCGTCGCCGCCGATCCGCCTCAGCATGTGGTAGAGCAGGATTTCCCGCGACCGACAGAACTCTACCGAAAGAGCGTTCGCGCCACTGGAACAGTCTCTCAGAGTCGCGCCCTTTTCCGCGCCTCGATCGCCCTGTTGCAGGAGGATCGTTTTTCGGTATTGCCGGCCACGGCCTTCGTCCTCAGCGCGCGCGTGCTCGTCGAGGTATTCGAGCAAGCCGGACGCAGACGCCTTGTACGCCTGCGCATCTCCCTCTGATTCCCCCGCCCAGGAACGGACCATCGCTCGGAGATCGGTTGGGACGGGCGACCTCCCTCCACCATCGTCCCACAGGGGCACTTCGCGCGCGCCCGCTACGGTACCATCCTGTGACGCAAGGACGAGGTGCGCGGACAAGAGAAAGGAGAGAAACAGGAAACCGACCAATGCGGCATGCGGTATCATATCTTTCCTCCCTGTATGGTACTTTTTCTTGCTGTCTATTGACAATCCCGAAAAATGCTTTAGAATGAAAATATGAAAAAGTGTGTTCTTTTGAGCATGCTCATCATCGTCGCTGCCGTTTCATGCGCCCCTGTGCTGAGGCACGACGTTATGCAGGCCGGCATCAGGGGTTTCTCCCTCTCGGAATTGACGAACAATCCCGACGCGCACAAGGGTTCTCTCTTCGTCTTTGGCGGCATCATCGTCGAGACGAAAGGGACACCCGAGGGATCGCTTATCGAAGCCCTCTATGTGCCCGTCGATTCCAGGGGTTACCTGAAAGGCGTCCCGATTCCACAAGGGAGACTCCTTGCCCTTTATCCCAAAGAGAGCGGGTTCCTCGATCCTGTCGTCTTCAAGCGCAATCGCGAGATCACATGTGCCGGGGTGTTTCGCGGTCTCCGCGAGGGGAAGATAGGCGATATGGAGTACGTCTATCCGTTTTTCGTCGTGAAAGAACTTTACTTGTGGGCTGAAAAGAAAGATTACTACTGGCCGTACTACTACGATCCGTACCCATACTGGTGGGATTATCCGTATGGGTGGTACGGATATCCATACTGGGGATGGCGGTATCGGGTACCGCCGCCGCACTGGTAGCAGGCCGTCCCTCACTTTCTGCCGGGACGCACAACGACCCGCGCTCCGTGCGAGAGGCAGAGCGGCATCAATACCGAAGGGGGTATTCTATGGCAAGGGTCTACATGCTGGCCAATTTGATAGCCGGTAAAGAAACGTTCGTGCGCGATACGCTTCGGGGCACCAAAGGAGTTGTTCAGGCGGATATTATTACCGGTGCCTACGACCTCATCGCGATCCTCGAAGCGAAGGACATGAGCGACATTTTCAGCAAGATACTGAAAGATGTTCGCAAGATCAAAGGTCTCACGAGGACAGAAACCTTCGTCGCGATCGAATGAAGGGGCACGCTATCCGCACCCGCTCACATCGTATTGACGAACACAGGAACACGCGTTTTCTGTCCGACATCGCGCGCCGCGTCTTCCGCTGCTTCCCGCTCCAGAAATTCTCCTAACAAGACGTTGTACTTTTTTTGATTCCCCGATGTCGAGAGCGCAATATATGCATTAAAGCCTCTCGCGGCGAGAGATTCCCTCATCTCAACCGCCTCGTTCATCGTCGCGTAGCAGCCGGCCTGAACGACGAACTTGCCTTTCGGGGGCTTGGCGGTCACGATGACATCGACGGCGTGCTTCTGCCTGATCTCATCCGCGACATGCATCGCCTCGGATCGGTCCGTATACCTACCGACCAGCACTCGCAGAATGTTGTCTTCTTCGCGGGCTCCCGAGATCGTGATATAGCTCTTGTACCCTTTTCCCTCGAGTTTTTTCCTCAGTGCCTGTGCGTGGGACATCTTCCTGAAAGCCCCTGCCTGCACGACGAAGAGCCCCTCCGAGAGCGGCCCGCAGAGATGCGCCTGCGACGCGCGTTCGCTCCGACCGTCACCGACGAGGGCGCCCGAAGCCCCGCCTTCTGACACATGGAGCGAAACGCACGAGCAACACGAGAAGAGGAGCAATGCGACAGCCAAAAAAGTCAGGGGCACGCTAAATGTAAACGTTTGTAAAGACTGATTCTGACCGGACACGTACAGGCATAACGAGACCTTTTCCCCACCATCTGTTTATACGGGCAGCGCTCGTACTTCGCCTTTTTCAAGAAGAGACCATCGACCTCTATGTAAATACTGACGCCGCAGGCCTCCCGCGTGCCCTCGAGGCACTGAAAGGCATAGGAACATTTGGTTGTTGTCCTGCGGCTTTCCTCGTCGACGACATAGCGTGTCACGATTTCCTCGCGTTGTCGGGAAGTTACTTGCGGTATTTAATACCAAGTGGGAACTGTCTGTCAATCGCGCGGTCGAACCGGGAGATGCCTACACCTGTCGTGAACGTCTGGGACATCCGACCACGTCAAAAATGCAGCGATCACGCTGTCCTGCGGATGCATGGGATAAAACAATCTGTCGTTTTCGGCTTCGGAGATCAATTTGTGATGGACGGCCGGTCACGCTGTTCGGCGCTGCCCCTGAGATTGGTGTCGCCTTTCCCAACGAGCAGCGGATAATCGTGGAGCAGCCGCAAGACGAGGCCGTACCGCTCCCTCACCGACAGGGTAAGGTAGAGCGGCGAGTTCAACAGTATCGAAACGATTGTCTTCATGTCTTCTTTTCTCATGAGGCTCATTCAGGCTCCCCTCGATATTTTCTACCCCTACGTACATATTAAGCATACAGTGTGCCACGACTGAGAACGGCTAAGCTCTTGATTTCATTGAGCACAAATAAGCCGACGGAAATGATGGAGGACGCCGTGCCATTTTCCGTCCATTTAAACGGGATCTTCACCTTCTCAAGGCATGCCCCCTCTGCATTTTCTCGACCACCTCTCGTAGTACCAATTTCCGGCGATCACAGTGACGAGCGTAAGCGCGAGGCCCGCGATGACATCTACGACATAGTGGTAGCGGCAGTAAACGGTGGAGAAAAGGAGGGCTGCCACAATCGGCAGACAGATCCAGAAACACTTTCTCTCGTACCGGTACGCGCAATAGAGAACGAGGACGGCGATCGCCGTGTGGCCGCTCGGAAACGCGTCCCTCTTTATCCCCTCGAGCCTGTTCAGAAGATCTTGAATAGGCTTTGCGACGATGAATCCCTCGAGTTGCACCGTCTGGAGGTGGTCGATGGTGAACCTCGGTCCGATCGCGGGGAACAGAATGTAGCCGAGATAAGAGAGGTAAAAGCAGAAGACAATCAGGAAAAGACATCGGTCGAATGCAGACCGGTCCCCTTTTTTCAGGAGGAGTATCCCCAACGTGATCGGCAAGAAATAGTACGTGGTATAGGCAATTTGCAGGAGATCCGTCAGTACCGGATGTACGATCCTTTCGAGCAGAACGGTCGGGTGATTTCCAAAGATGAGATAGTCAAGCTCAATGAGCACGGGATCGATATCCCGCGGATTCACATAGTGAACGACCCACTCGAGGCTGTCAAAAACCGCGAGGACACAGATGACGGGAAAAACGATATCGTGCGTGAGCCGTAATACTCTCCCGTGATCGTTATATCTCGCAAGCAGGATTTGTACGGTGAATAGGACTGCGTAGAGAACGAGCAGGAACGTACCTTTGGGGAGGCTCGAAAAGTGCCAGGCGCATAACGCCAGCAAAAATCCGAGGAAAAGAAGTGTCACTCGATCGGCAGGCCTGAGACGACGGAAAAGACTCTGCTGTCTCGCCATCAGAGTTTACTCAATGCCCTCTCTATCGCTTTCTCTTTCCTCGACATCTGCCGGGGATTGCCGCGCCTGACTGGTCCCGCATCGTCGTCCTCTTCGGCATCATCGTGGAGCACCCTCCTCCTCTCGAGCGCCCTGAGGAAATCCTCCGACGTCACGGGGACAGAACCGGATGCCCATACAGAATGTGCGATATCCCTGTCCGAGGTTACCACGATCCATTGCCGCTTTTCCGAAGCGACAATACGCAGTATGACCGCATCGGCCTTCTCCCCGATACCGGAATAGATCACCCGCACGCCACCGACGATCGACCGCCCTTCACGACCCGCACCCCCTCTCCAACCGTCGAATACGACGGTGATGTCGTGGCCGCTCCGTTTCCGGTAGTCAATGAGCGCCTGGATCAACGAATCCCGGTGTTTCCTGAGATCCCCGTGATGGATCCCGATGGCGTTGTAGCCGTCAACGATGATCGAAGAAATAGACATCCTCCCATACCGTGTTGCACGACGATGAAATTTTACCCTATTTGGGTTCCCCCGTCACCTTCCAGTTTTCTTATGTGCTCGATGCGCCTGACGACGGAGGGATGAGAATAGTAAAAAGCTGCGTACAGGGGGTGCGGATGGAGGTTCGCAAGATTGTCCTTCGAGAGTTTCACGAGAGCACCGATCATCGCATTTTTATCGCCCGTCATGGAAACCGCGACTCGGTCCGCTTCGCGCTCGAACTTCCTCGAAAGATAATTGCTCAGCGGCACAACCGGAAGGGATACGATACCGCCGATGAACCCGATGAGCACGAGCTTCGCGAAGAACGTTTCGTGCCGCACCTCGAACCACTCGCCGAGCACATCGGTCTGGAGAATGCGAAACCCTGCGTAGAACGCGAAGAATGAGACTGCTTGGGCAGCGACGAATATCTTCGCCACGTGTTTCCTTTTCCAGTGGCCGGCTTCGTGCGCGAGCACGGCGAGGATCTGGTCCCTGTCCATGCTTTCGAGCAGGGTGTCATACAGCACGATCCTCTTGACCTTGCCGATACCCGAGAAGTATGCGTTCGTGTGGCGGCTCCTTTTCGATGCGTCCATCTTGAAGACCCTCCGCACGGTGATACCGACTTTGCCGAGGAGGAGACGGATACGGCAGACGAGCTCCTGATCTTCTATCGGGGTAAACGTATTGAAGAGCGGATCGATCACGTAGGGGGAAATGTACATCATGAAGAGGCTGAAGATGACGAAAGATACCCATACCCAGAACCACCAGAACGAGGGAGAGACCGTCACGATCCAGAAACCGACCGCTGCCACGAGAGCGATAATGATCGCCGACAGGAGCTGCGACTTGACAAAATCCTTCACCCACAGTCGCGGTGTCGCCGTATTGAAGCCGAACGCGTTTTCTATCTTGAACGTCCTGTAGAGATCGAAGGGTGACGTGAGGATCGCATTCGCAAAGCTGAGAAGCAGGAAAAAAGCAATGCCCGCTGGGATGAAGGGCCAGTCGAGGGATACGATCCACGAATTGTAGGCGTCGAGCACGCCACCATAAATGAAGAGGATCGCAACGACGTTTCCGAAAAGAGATGCGACGAAACCGAATCGGGTCTTTTCCCTCTCGTAGGCGATCGCCTTCTCGAGGAGATGCTCGTCTATCTCCCCCTCGAAACCGCTCGGGACCGTCGACCCACACTGCTTCATGTGGCGAAAGTTCGCGTACCGCAAGAGATATTCGAACGCTTCCTTGAGGACATAGAGAACGAGGAGAGTTGTCGCAGCGCCCAAACGCTTTCCCCTCACCACACGCGTGACACGCGGGGTATGCTCATCCTGTCAGTCAAATGGATGGCGTGCTGCGCGCAGACGGCCCTGCAGATTCCGCACCCGTAGCAGCGCTCCGCGAGCACCGTGCATTTCTCGTTTCGCCGGTCATAAGAGATCGCGCCGAAATAGCACCTCTTGAGACACTCCCGACAGCCGTTGCAGGCCGGGTAATCGATCGAAGCGACGTATTCGCCCTTCCACATTATCTTGCCGAGCCGCATCGTGACCTGGAAACGGTACGCCATGCAATCCCTGTCGCAATTGCAGAGCGCCGCGATGAACGGTGTATTGAACGTCCAGACACTGTGCGTCTGCCCTTCTTCGTCGAGATGACGGATGAACATCTGTGCCTCTTCCGTAGACACGCGGTCGAAGTCCCGGAAATCGGGGAGGTCCCGGAATATGGGGGTCAAATCCATGCCGATGCCGAAGCAGAACCTCTTCTCCGCTCCGATCGTGGCTTTGCGGCAGATACAGGGCAGCCTCACGAGTGTCGGAAAATGCTCGAGGAGCCGCCCGACATCCTCTATCGGGAGAATCTGGCCGAAGTGGCTCTTCTTCAGACGTCTCGTGACGATCGGATAGACCAGGAGACGATAGATTCTCGGCATCCGTTTTCTCCACGCTTCGGCGCGCGGAACGTCGACGGTCAGGGAACGGTAAAAGTGAGAGAGATGCGTCTTGAGACGGTCCTCCGAATTCACCTGTCGGAAAACCTCCTCGGAATAATTTTTCATATTCTCGTACCACTTTTTCCCTTCCCCGTGCTTCACGCAGAATTCACACATGAGATGCCCCCACCATAAAAAATACTAGTTATTTTATAAAGAACGGGCCACAAAAAGCAGAACTCTTCACACCGGATAGCGAGCATAGCATCGGCAGAGCCTCATCGAGCGGCAAGGTGCTCCGCCCGGACGTAATGGATTGTCTTGCGGCTCGGCCTTTTACGGGGAGAGCTTTCTCACGAAATCGGCGAGTTCACCGTAGGCGACCGGCCGAAGCAGACCCGCGATCTTCCATGCGGTCAGGGGATCGGGGAATTCCTAGAAGGTGAAGTCCTTCGGCTGGTTCACATTACGGCAGACGGCACGTGGTATCGGAAAGGCATCGAATTTCTTGAAATACTCCCTCATGAACTTCAGTATTTCCATCTTCTCCTTCGAGAGGGGACAGGTCTTGCTCACCCCTTCTCTGTCGGCTATCGCGCACGCAACCTCTTCGTTCCAATCGTCAAAATGAACGAGAACTCTCCTCCTCATCCAGTTCGATGGTTGACCCCTTATATTCCAAGACCGGCATGCGCACACCTCCTTCGATTTCTTACTGTCTGAGCTCAAAATTCTTGATGAATTGCCCTATCTGCACTCCGAGATAGACGCACTTGATTCCATCCATGCAATCATCCGCGTCCTTTTTTTCGAGATGCGTCGTGAGTTCATGATTGTCTTTCGTGAACTTCACGATGTACGCATTCTTGGTCGCATCGAAGTCGAGGCTTACGGCGATCCCCTTCTCCGAAATCTCCGGATACATCTCCCTGATCTTGTCTTGCAGCGCAACGTTCGTGTAACCCATAATGATTCCTCCTTCATCATTCATCCATTTTCTCATCGAGCAGAGCAGATGCAGTATCAGCGCGGCTTTACAGAGTGGTCGGCGCCGTAAGGCGAAGAACACTCTGTTTCTCGGAGATCTGCAAAGCAGATCGCGAATGAGCGCTGACACTGCATCTGCTCTGATAGCCCATCATCTATGAATAAACTGGGGTAGAGTGCAATATTCCCCCAGATTGTTCCTATATTTTAGTTCCTGTATTTTTTCGTCCCACTCACGGGTCGCGGGTTATAGGCCGTAAAGTAGAGCTACCACTTTTTTTCGAACGACAGAGATTCACTCGCTCGCGACAGCACACGTGCTTCTCGGAGGCCTGCGCGGACTGGACATAACTCCACGGTACCGGATCCCCGTGACGCGCGCCTTCACTTTCCCGTCATTCGCGTTGTCCGCGCCACTAAAATGTCCACCTCTTCTGCAACACATCGATAATTTCCCGCTGGAGAAGCATACGACGCTCCTGAATTTTCTTCAGGTCCTCACCGAGACGTCTCGCCATCGCCTCGATAGTATATTCTTTCGGCTGAAGTAACAGATGGAAAAATCCGATCTCGGCCGGCGACTGACCGTTCGGTGTGTGCGTGGGCTGGACCAGCGATTCCCGCTCATTCGGTGGAGTCATAACTTCCGCCGCCTTGATTGTTTCCGATGTCAGCTTCCCGATCCCTGTAGTGCCCGCTCCCGTGGATGACCGCGCGGAGAGTGGTAATGAGATCTCTCGAAAGATTGACCTTAGACACATACCCCGCGTACCCCGCCCGATAGATGTTTTCCTCACATACCTCATCGGGGAAGAGGCTCATGACCACGACCGGCACGTCGGACGCAGCGCTCATGATCTTCTTGAGCGCATCTACCCCTTGATCACCCGACAAGTCCAAATCGAGCAACACGACATCGAATGCATGACGATGGAGCTCGTCGAAGACCTCTTGCTCATTCACTGCCTCCGATGTCACCACAGCGGCAAAATGGTCACTGATGACCAGTTTGATCAGTTGCCGAAAGAGACGGTTACTGTCGGCTATGAGAATCCGTACCGGTTCTCTCCCGTCGCAATGACCCTCTCCGACACTTCTGCACCAGAGCGAACCAGCTCCTCGCTGTGCCATGACTTTTATTTATCATACACCGACGATACGCGCAATCCGCAGAATTCTCTTTTTTGTATGAGAAAAATTATCCTGCGTCTGCCAGTATTTTTCTTACAAGGAGGAGAAATCCCCCGTCAGTGACGGGTGCCGGGAAGCTTCAGTCCACCAGTCCATGTTTCGTCGCGTAATGCGTGAGTTCCATGTTGTTCTTCATGCCCATCTTGTCGAGCACTCGCGCCCTATACGTATAGACCGTTTTCACGCTCAGGGAGAGTTCACTCGCGATCGCGTGCATCGTTTTCCCTGAAGCGATCATTCTCAGGATCTGCATCTCTCGATCGGAGAGCTCTTCGTGGAGGGGCGTCTTAGCATCCGACACCATTTCGGTGAGGAGTTTTTCCGAAAATGATGAACTGACGTAGCGACCGCCGTTCAGTACCTTTCGCACAGCATTCACGAGCTCGTTGGGAATGCTGTCCTTCGTCACATACCCCGATGCGCCGGACTTCAAAGCCCTCAGTGCATACTGTTCTTCCGGAAACATGCTCAAGATGAGAACGGGCAGTTTCGGTTTGAGGGCCTTTACCTGTCTCAGTACATCGAGGCCATCCCTCCCCGGCATTGCAATGTCGAGAATGAGGAGGTCGACATCCTCTTGTCCGATGGCATCGATTACCTCTTGTCCGGTGCCAGCCTCGCCGGAGATGCGGCTATCGGGAACTTCGGAAAAGATACGCTTGATACCTTCTCTGACCACAGCGTGGTCATCGGCGACAAAGACCTTGATCACGTTCCGACCCCGCGATGAGACACGGGAATCTTCACGGTCACCCGTGTGCCGACGCCGACGGCTCCTTGAATCTCGAGATTGCCACCGAGAAAGTCAACCCGCTCCTTCATTCCTAAAATACCGAAAGATGTGAGAGTCGCAAGATCTTCGTCCCGAATCCCCCTCCCGTCATCCGTGATAGTGAGGATGAGCACGTGATCGACCTCAGCGAGAGAAACGTTGATTTTGGATGCTCCGGCATGCCGGGCGACGTTGTTCAGTGCCTCCTGGAGAATTCGAAAGAGAGCAATCGAATGCTCCATCGGAAGGTCGAAGTCTCTTACATTGAATGACAATTCCACTGTAATACCCGTCCTCTGCCCGAAATCCTTGACGAGCCACTCTATCGCTGCGGGGAACCCGAGATAGTCGAGTACGCCTGGCCTCAGTTCTGCCGATATCCGCTGAATGACCTTGATAGCGGAATTGACGAGTTCGATATCCTTGCGTATCCTCTCCTTCAGGGTGTCCTGCTCCTCCGACATTTTCTTCTCGAGCCATGCCAGATCGATATTCAGCGCGGTCAAAACAGTGCCGAATTCATCGTGAATCTCACGCGCGATGTTCTTTTTCTCCGCTTCGACCGCGGACTGGAGATGCGAATAGAGGAGACGCAATTTTTCGCGAGACGCACTCAATTCTTCTTCCGCTTTCTTGCGATCGGTGATGTCGATACCGAGCTCCAGGATACGAAAAGATCCATCATAATCCGTGAATGGGTAATTGAAAATGGTGTACGTTTTCCCGTCAGGACCTGTCCACTCCCACTGCTGGGACCTGCGTTCCACGAGCACGTCGATGACCCGGCAGTCGTCGCACGGCATCTGACGCCGGTGGAAAAAGTCATGACACGAGCTATCCTTGGGATCGCCGAAGCGCAGGAGAAATTCACGGTTTACGTAGGCAAAGCGGTAGTCGGTCGTCAGAAGGCAGACGTACCCGGGGATCTGCTCGAGCACCGAAAATAGCCGCCTTCGCTCGTTCGATACGATCTCATAAGCCGTCATCAGGTCGTCGGTGCGCTCCCGTACTCTCTCTTCCAACTCTTCATTTGCCCTCTGAAGCGCCTCTTTCGCCTCTCTTAGTTCGTCTTCCGCCCGCTTCTACAGGAGTGCGATCGCCGCGATATCGCAGAACGCCGTGGTTATGCGGACGTCATTGTCCGTAAAGCCGCCAGGCTTATTTCCAAGTCCGAACAAACCCACCACCTTGTTCTCGACTGTCATGGGGGCCATTATCACGTTGTCCAGTCGGACGTGTCCGTCAGGCATTAAGTGAGCCCACGCGCTCCCGGGGAAATTATTGTGGCGTAGAGCGCGACCGGTGCTGAAAACCTCGCCGCGCATTCCTCTAACGGGCATCGGCAGTGATGGATCGACGGTGCACTCCATTGCACCGGCATCGAGATACACTATCTCGTTTGCGGATCCATCGTCGCTCACCAGGGCGATATATCCGCATGTCGCACCGACGATGCCCTTGCAGGCGCCGAATATCGCCTTTGCCGCTTCGGCATAGGAGCGACGCTGGAGAACTGCGCTCGATGCATCGAGCAAAACGGCTACTTCTTTCTGCCGTTGCTGCGACTCGCGGAGAGCGACGCGCAGTTCCTCTTCCGCCCGTCTGCGATCCGTTACATCAATCCCCGTCCCGATCACGAATTCGACTTTCCCGTTCCCATCCAAGAGAACGGTATCCTTCCAGGCGATGAGACGAGATGTTCCGTCCTTCGCAACCCAGTGATTCTCGTGCGAGGTGGGGAATTTCCCCGCGAGGAGATGTCGAAACACTCGGCGCACGCGCCGAACTTCCTCGGGCAAGAGGAAAATGTCCCACACTAATTTGCCCTCGACTTCGCCGAATGTGTACCCCGTCGTCCGCTCACATTCCTTGTTGAACTTCACAATCCGCCCTTTCCTATCCAGCACGACGACCAAGGCCCCTGCGGTCGAGAGGACGGCCGATACAAAATCACGCTCCCTCGTGAGAAACTGTTCCACCTGAAGGATGTCCGATTCCATTTTCTTTCGGGCCGTGATGTCGTGAGCGTAAATCCGTATGGCCCGAAATTCAGGCGTATAATAGAGCCATTCTTCAAATACAGTACCCCTGACATCGACCTCACGGTACCACATCCTTCCCTTTCCCTTCCGCACATCGGCGAGAATCTCTTCGATATCGCTCGGAAGGAAGACTTCTCCCCGGCTCTTTGGACGCACCTTCCCCAATGCTTTTTTCGCGGCATCATTGATGAATATAATTTTACCGCGCAGATTCACTTCCAGTACCGGATTCGAGTTCAATTGGGGGAAAGACGCCAAGCGACCCAGATCGGCAATCTGACGTCGCAGTGATCCTAAACGATCTGGCCCTTTCGTCTTTCCATGATCATTTCTGTCCTTTTTCACGCTCGAGATTTTCTGATGAGACGTTTGTGCAGCGGATCGCGGAACGGTTCTCATGAGACCTTTGTTCTTTCTGGCCATCGCCGGCTCTTTCCTGCGCATTCACTCCGATTATATCGGCTTTCCACGCCTCATTGCAATGAGCCGGAAAAGGCAATCGCGTCACTCGCTGTAAGAATTCTTTCTACAGATGCAAAAGCGAAATGATTACAGAAAAATCAGAATATTACGGATAGCGAACATCTTTGGAAACTGTCTATTCTATGAATATATGAATAAATATCAGGTCGATCATGGAGAGGAGGTGTCGCAAGGGACGGGGACGGACGTGGCGTATTCGATGTGTGTGTGATGTAAATGCTAATGAACACATTTATGGAAGTGAAGGAGGCGAAAATGACACAACCTACGACAGATAAGATCGTACATCATTTCAGGGAATGGCAGAACTTGGAGAACGAGACATACAGTCTCGCCGATAATCTGCAGCAGAAAACGAGCAACCCTTTCATACGAATGATCATGGAAGTGATCAAGCGGGACTCTCAGAAACACAAAGTAATGCAGCAATTCATCATTGATGCACTGACAAAAGAGGCCGTTCATTTGACCCCTGAGGAGCTGATTCCCCTCGCCGAGATTCTCGATAATCATATAAAAGCGGAAGCTCGGTCGATGGCGCTTGCCAATGCGTGTGCCCTCGAAGAGAGCAGAAATTTCTTCGTCGATTTTGTCGTTGAAGCTCTCTTGGCAGACGAGGCGAAACACCACTCGATGTTGAGGACGCTCGACCACGTGAAGGGGGCAGTGTATCAGTACGGGCAGGCAAAGGAGCAACACATAACCGATGCATTTCGGTGAAGTGTAATCTCATGACAACCGGACAATTTCATCTGTCGTTCGGCTGGAGGCGAGATGACAGAGGAGGTAAAAGTGAAGAACCAACGTCTCACAATAATGGTCATGTTGCTCATAGGAGCAACATTTCTGTTCCCCGATTTCTCCATTGGAAATCCGGGGAAAAGAGTGAGTTACCCCGAGGGATACCGCCAATGGACGCATGTGAAATCGATGGTCATAGAAAAGGGGCATCCGCTTTACGATTCGTTCGGTGGCATTCATCACGTGTATGCGAATAGACGCGCTCTTGAGGCGCTCACGACCGGCACGCCCTTTCCTGATGGGTCTGTTTTGGTATTCGATCTCCTCGAGGCAAAAAGTGCCGACAACTCCATTGTCGAGGGACAGAGGAGATTCATCGGCGTAATGCAGAAAAACGCGAAGATGTTCCGTGAAACAGCCGGATGGGGTTTCGAGGCTTTCACGGCAGACTCGAGGGAACGAATCGTCAAAGACCCTAAAAATGAATGCTTCACCTGTCACGAGGCGCAGAAGAAGAGCGATTATGTATTCAGCGCATACAGGAAATAACCATCCTCGACAGAACAAAAGAGTGTGGGACAAAGGCGACGAGAGGAATATCTGCCAAGCGATAATATGCCTAATAGAAGTGCGGCAATGGCATTGCGAAGCCCGCTGAAGGAAAGACGCGGCAATCTCTTTATCAATCCCCGTGAGAGAGGAGGAATAACATGTCGGTAGTGAAAAAGACGACCAGAAAGGTGGCCCCCGAGAAAACACCCCGGGGCGGAAAATCACAAAAGGCGATGAAAGGAGATACGTACACATGTAATGTGTGCGGATTGGTTGTGTCCGTCGATACGGTCTGTGAATGTATCGATGCGTGCAACATTCTCTGCTGCGAAAAACCAATGAAATTAAAGAAGAAGAGAGCTTAGGAGAGCATATCTTCCACTAAGAAACCATAGTTGAGCAACATTCTCTCATGTTCGCAAACGCAAGGTGTTGGGAATCTTTCCGCAAAAAACGGGAAGGATTCTGTAACGCAATCGATAGACAGTGGAGGAAATCATGGAACGAGCCGAGATAAAGAGTTTCCGTAATCCTGATGAAGTGAGAACATTCCCCAAGGGCACACTTGAGCTGATCAGATCGGCGGGACCACTATAGGGCGTGCCATATTTGAGCCCGGATGGAAGTGGTCAGAATCTGTCCAACCGCTTGTTCAGACGAAAAGCTGCGAAGCACCTCACTTCCAGTATCATGTGGCCGGCACGCTTATGGTCATCGTGGACGACGGCACGCAATTTCAGTGTGAGGCGGGCGACGTCTCCCTTTTACCGTCGGGGCACGACGCCTGGGTCGTTGGAAATGAGCATGTTGTTGTCGTCGACTTTCAGGGCACGATCGATTGCGCCAAGAAAGCCACATAGAGAATATACTGCCATTCTTGCAGACTATCTGTCAGGGGTTGCCTATGGCGGTTAAATTGATTATGATTGAATGAAAGGTGAAGTCGAGTTCTTATTCTTCAGGTCTACGGTGAGCCACGTGCTGAAAAAGGGTTGCTCTTGTAAGCGCGACGAAATTACATGATTAAGGGAGGGCGATATGTTTACGAGGGTTTTGACGGCAACCGACATGATGGAGGCATGCGATGTTGTGGTAATTTCGGCTCTGGAAATAGCGAAAAAAGAGAATGCCAAGCTCTATGTCTTGCACGTATTGGAACCGACATACTTTCATGAATGCGGTCCTCTGGAAACGGTGAGACACTTCAAGACCGGGGAAGAAATTGCTGCGAGCGCTGAATACGGGGAAGCAGTCAAGAACGAACTCGATCAGAAATGCAGTGGAGCCCTTGCACCATATGGCAATTATGAGATACTCATATCCTACGGACGGCCAAGTGTGGAGGTGAGAAGGTGGTCACGCAAGTGCGGCGCCGATCTCGTCGTGCTCGGCGCCCATGCGGGAAAGGTCGAAGAGGGTTTCATAGGTAATCGCATCGGCAATACCGTCGAAGACGTAATCATGCTTTCCACCGTTCCCGTGATGGTCGTCAACCGTCTCGTCCCGAGGGAAAAATTCGACTTTAAGAAGGTCATGGTGTGCATTGATTTTTCCCAATCCTGTCGCTATGCCGTCGATTTTTCCGTGAAGTTGGCGAAAAAATACGGGTCTCACCTCCACGTTTTTCACATGGCGCCGGCGCGTCAAACGGGGGAGACGATGAGTTCGAGCGAAAGGCACGATCTGCAAAAGCGCCTTCTGGACTTTTGCGGTATTTACGACAAGGTCTCCCATGACTACACCATTGCGGAAGGTACGCATCCTTCCACGGAAATTCTGCGCTATGCGGACGCGAACGGCGTCGACACGATCGTCATGGGGTCTCATACGTCGATGTCCGACAAGAGCTGGTATGTGGGAAGCGCCGTCGAGCGCGTCAGCGCTGGGTCGTCGTGTCCCGTGATGATTGTCACTCATCCCGAGATATTCGCGAAGTCGGAAAAATGATTTCTTCGCGCAGAGTGCGTCTATGGGATTCCAACGATAAACCTCGAGACAAAGGCAGCTCAACATGATAGCCACTTAGTCCAGTTTATTCATGCACTATGTCCATCAGAGCAGATGCCCTATCAGCACTCATGCGCGACCCGCTCCGCAGATCTCGGAAAAACAAAGTGTTTGTCGCCTTACGGCGGTGAACACTCTGTCAAGCCGCGCTGATCCCGTATCTGCTCCGCTCAATGAGAAAATTTATGAATAATGTAGGTATAATACTGGCGATGTTGATCATCGGGCTTACGGGTAATTTTGGAAGTGGAAAGAGCAGGGGGAGTCTTATCAATAGGTGTGTAAAAAGCAGTTAGGCGGCCATCCTTTCAATCGCCGTTATTTCATGCTCCATTATTCCATCCGCTGCTTCATCCTTCACCTCCGTGCAAAGGTTCTCACCGCTCATGCGGAGCGTCTATCCTCTACACCTTCGGCCTGTCCATCTCTCCAGGGTCGCAGTATACAGCGTAACGCCATCTTCGAAATATGTTATGAGCATCAACGTTGAATTAGATTTTAACAAATATCGTCAGGAGGGATCTTATGCCGACAGCGCACAAGGCAAGTAAAAAGACGGTCAGTGAGAGGAAAACGATGGTTAGAAAATCAAAAAAAGCGATGAAGGGCGATAAGTATACCTGTGATGTTTGTGGGTTGGTCGTTTCAGTCGATGCAGTCTGTGACTGTATTGATGTCTGTAACATTCTCTGCTGCGGCAAACCAATGAGGCTTAAAAAAGTAACACGGGGGAGAGGGTCCACTCTGAATAGGTAAATATTGACGAAAAGCATTGTGCCTTTGGTAAACGGGCCCGTCTCATTCGGGAGCGTTTATCTGGCGATGGCGTTCAGAATCGCTCGGACGAACTCTGTATCCGTCGGCAGCCCCGGGAGTGCATGATTCTCATTGATGACAATTTTGGGAAAACTCTGCACATTGTATTTGACCACGAGATGGGGAAACTCCGTCACCTCCACCATGTCGGCGGTGATGAAGCTGCTTGCCATCGCAAAACGGTGTGCGTTGCGCACGGCAAACATACAGTAAGGACACGTCGGTGATACGAAGACCTGAATGTGCACGGGGCGATCGACTTTCGCGAGTTCAGTGAGTATATCCTGGGAAAGATTCGGCTTGCGCCGACTCACATCGATGATTCCCTCGATAAGAGAAGTGAACTCGTAACCGGCCGGTACTCCGTAGAAACGAATGCCGTAATCCTTCTCCCCGACGAGAGCCGTCGCTGGAATCTTGTCGACGGCGTATCGTTTGACAGTCTCCGCATCTCTCACAAAGTCATAGACCTCGACCGTGATCTTTTCGGAAAGATGCCCGAGCTCCTCCAGCATCTCCCGCGTCATTCTGCAGAATGCACACTCGAATTCCTGGGTAAAATTGACAATTCTCACTTGGTTCTGCAATGCCTCGAAGAGAGTTTTGATCTGCTCTCTGATCTTGTCCTCCAGTATCGCCATACACTCCTCCGTTACAGTCGAGAGGTCTGCACGAGGTAATCGTGAGCGGAGAGCGCTGCTTTCGCTCCCTCCCCCGCTGCGACGATGATCTGCTTGTGGGGAATCGTGGTTACGTCCCCCGCCGCGAAAAATCCGGGGATATTCGTGCGGCATAAACAGTCAACGACGACTTCACCCCTCTCGTTCAGCTCGACGAGATTCTTCACAGGATCCGAATTCGGAAGAAGACCGATCTCGATGAAAACCCCGTCGACGGCGACGGTCTTTTCTTCACCTGTCACCCGACCTCTCACCGTAACGCCCTCAACGCGATCTCCCCCTTCGATCCTGACAACCTCGTGTAAATCCAGGAACTCTATTTTCTTGTAATCCCGAATCTGCCGCTGAAGAATCGCGTCTGCCTGCCAGCCCCGTGCGTTATTGACGAGAATGATCGTTGCGTTCCCCCGCGAAAGATCGAGCGCCGCAGTGAACGCGGAGTTGCCACCTCCGACGACCATCACCTTTCTGTCCTTATAGAGCGGTGCGTCACAAATCGAACAATAGGTGACACCCCTCCCTATCAATTCTTTTTCTCCGGGAACGGCGAGTTGTCTATGTCGAGCGCCTGTGGCATAAATGACCGTCTTTGCGGTATAGCGGAGTCCGTCTTCCATGACTGCTGTAAAAAGCCCGTCATTTCTGAAGACCGCTTCGACTCGCGCGCCCACGCCGATGGGGAGACGAAAACTCTTCACGTGTTGCTGAAACCGTTCAATGAGGTCGTGCGCGTTGATACTCTGGAAACCCAGATAGTTTTCTACCTCCGAGGTCTCTCTGATCTGACCGCCGAAGTCAACCGTCACGAAAGCGATGTTCAGCATCTTTCTCGCCGCGTAAATCGCCGCGCTCATCGCCGCAGGGCCTCCCCCGAGTATGAGGATATCGTAGAGCACATTCTGGTCAAGCGGGTAAGAGTGTTCGGACGATACTGTGTCGAGAATGAATCCCGGGACGTGCATTATTGCGCTCCGCGTGATTTTTTGCTTCGTTGCCCTTCCGGTGCGTCACTCGCACCTTTGCAATTATATCATTCTTTCGCGGGGTCGTTGCCCATGTGCAACCAACCGCACGCGCGCGGGCGTTATTCGCGCATACTCTCGCTCAGAGAACCTTTACGACGTGCGGACTAATGCTGCTTACGCATAAAGCGGGGATACGCTGATGCTCTTCGCCGCCTGGGTTTGCTAATATTCTTTATGGACATACCATAGGAGGAACGGTAGTGAATAATAAAACAAGATGAACAATTCCAGGCGCTGCCTGAGAAGGAGAAAATTATGACGAAGCGTATATCGATTGGTATCATCGGAATGGGCTGGGTCGGTTCGAGCGTCGCGATGTCGATCCTCCACACAGGCCTCGCACACGAACTGCTCCTCAATGACATCCGGATGGAGCTCGCAGAGGGCGAGGCGATGGACCTCGCACACGGATCTTCTTTCTATCCGGCTGCGGAGGTGCGGAGCGCGTCGGTCAAAGAATTGCGCGGAACCGATGCAATCGTCGTGGCCGCAGGAAGAGGGAGTGTGCCCGGACAGACCCGCCTCGACCTGCTCCAGGAGAACGCACGAATCGTGGAAGGGTTGGCGACGAAGTTGCACAATTACAAGGGCCTGGTCATCATGGTCACCAATCCGGTCGACGTGCTGACCTATGTGTTCACGAAGGTGTCGGGACTTCCACCGGAAAGGATAATCGGCACAGGCACAATGCTGGATACCGCTCGACTCCGCCAAGTTCTCGGACGCGAGCTTGATGTCGATGCCCGATCGGTGCATGCGCAGGTGATCGGTGAACACGGCGATTCCGAGGTCGTCCTGTGGTCCGGTGCGTGGGTCGGCGGGATTCCGCTTCGCCAATGGCCCTCATGGGATCAGGAGCGGGAACGCGCCATCGCGGACGAGGTGCGGAATGCCGCGTATGAAATCATCCGTCGGAAAGGTGCAACGAACCATGCCATCGGCCTCGTCACGTCGTCCTTGCTCCGCTGTCTCTTGCGTGACGAGCGTCGGATCGTAACGGTTTCTCGCGTGCAGGAAGGTGCGCTCGGGATCACGAACGTGGCCCTGTCGTTACCGACCATCGTCGGCGCTGCGGGCGCACGGGAAGTTCTGACGCCGGCATTGGATCCATCAGAACAGACCTCTTTGGCCCATTCCGTATCCGTATTGCGACGTGCGGCGGAATCCATTAAGATGTGACGTAAAATGCAGGGAGGCACATGCACTCGAAGGAAGGCGGCCTGCGAATGTATCGGGAGGAAGGGAGATAATCGATATTCGAAAAAAAGTGTTACGCGCAACCGTTGCACCTGATCGCCGACGCGATCGCAATCTATAAAAAGGGCGGGGCAGAACGCCTCGCCCTTTTTTTTCGCCCGTGCGATTTGTCTTCTACTTCTGGTGGGTCGCCCGCATCGTCGCAGCGAGCTCCTTGATTTCTCCGAGGTCCTTCACCATCATCTCCCACCCGTACCAGTACGCATAGTCAGGATTCACGTGGAAGAAGGCCTGATAGGTCCGCATCCGATGCTTCATGTACATCTGACACAGGACCTGGTCGATGTAGGAGAGCTTGTTGATATCGCCCCCTCCTGTGTGCATGAAATAGAGCAGGTCCGGATAGGCAAATGCATAGTGTTCAGGCTTCTTGATGATGCCATCCTTGTAGAGCCCTGCCACAATGTCGATCGCATCTGCGAGGAGACGATCGGCTTTCATCATCATGGTATCGCCCATGTTCAGTTGCTCTCTCGCGTAGCGTTCTGAGTGGCACGTGCTGCACACTTTGATCATCTTCTCCCGTTCCGTTCTCCAGGCCTCTTCGGTCAAACGAACCATGTCAGCAGACTTCACCGCTTCGAGGCGCGCCGTTGGCTCGCCCGTCTCGGGGTTCAACACGCCGAGCGCCTTCAGGATGGTAACTCTATCGGCCTTCCACTGCGGATCATCAGGCAATGGAAGACGGACGCCGAGGAACCCCCACGCCGTCCTGTTTTCGTGAGAACCATCGGGCATGTGACAGTCCTGACACTTTGGAGCGGACGCTCCTTCCGGCAAATTGCCCGCCTGCCGCGCGAACCATCTGCTCCCATGCTTGTTGCTGCTCCACATTTCCCACTGAGGGTGATCATACCCCATGTGGCACTGCTGGCACGCTCTGGGATCGGCTGCCTCCTTCTTCGAGAAGGTGTGTCTCGTGTGGCACTCGTCGCATGAATTCATTTGGTACCGATACCCTTTATCTCTCTGTTCTTTCTTTTGTGCTTCGGTCTTGATCCCCATGCTATGACAGCCGCCGCACCCTCTGCCGCCTTCGATCAACTCGTCCGGCTCGACATGGGTAACCGGCAGGGCATTCATCGCAATCCATCCGAAATTGTGTTTGCCTTTCGCGAACTCATTGAATTGTTTCCGGTGGCAGTTACCGCAGACGCGTTCGTCCGGCATTTCCGCTCGGGCTGCATCCTTGTCGGTCTTATGCTTGTCGCCGTGACACACCGAGCAGGTGACATTCACCCCGCTGTGTTTGCTCAGTTTCCAATCATTGACTTTCCCCGGCGTCAATCCCTGATGGCACGACACACACGGATCATCCTGGGCATAGACTGCACTGACCATCACCACAACCACCACGACAGACAGTGCGACACTCGAAAATCTGCGCATCCCGTTTCTCATAGAACCCTCCCTTTTTCGAATAGATACGGCAAAACCCTCCAACCTTGTACAACATAGCACATTATGAACCTGTTCATCCACCGATTGTGGCTTATGCGGAAAACATGGTTCGCTTATTCCGTCATGCCGAGCCGGTCAGAAGATTTCGTTCCCCCGAAACGGAACTTCTCTTCGTCTTGTCTGATCCTCCGAAAAAGGCTCAGTGCGCTCCGAAGTTGGTCATTCCTCGTTCTCGTCAACTTTTTCAAGGTCCGTCAGAGACGAACAGTAAGCCCCTTCTGCTTCAGATATTCCTTGACTTCTCCGATACTGAAAATACGGTAATGGAAGACCGAAGCGGCCAGTAGGATATCCGCTCCGCCGCGCGTGACCGCCTCGTAAAAGTGCTCAAGCTTTCCCGCTCCCCCCGACGCAATGACCGGCACTTCAACTGCATCGGCGATAGCCCTCGTGAACTCGAGATCATACCCCGCCTGAGTACCATCGCCATCCATGCTGGTCGGCAGGAGGACACCAGCCCCGAGATCCTGACATTGCTTCGCCCAGGCAACTGCATCCCGCCCGGTCGGCTTCGTTCCCCCCGACACAACAATCTCGAACCCGGATGGCATGTGCGCGTTCCTTCTCCCATCCATAGCGACGGTGATTCTCTCCGACCCGAAGACTTTTGCCGCGAGCGAAACCAGTTCCGGATTCTTTACCGCCGCGCTATTCATCGAAACGTTGCGTGCGCCTGCACCGAACACAAGTTCGATGTCCTCGAGAGACGAGATGCCGCCACCTACCGTGAGGGGAATGCTGATAACCGACGAGACGCTCTTCACCCATTCAAGCCTCGTCTTTCGGTTCTCTACGGTCGCTGCGATGTCGAGCATCGCCAATTCATCGGCACCTTCTTTCTCATAAAACGCTGCATTCTCGACAGGATCTCCGGCATCGCGTATATTGACGAAATGTACCCCTTTTACCACCCTGCCTTCTTTCATGTCAAGACAGGGCATAATTTTGATCAGACCCATCGACATCTCCTCCGTGGAAAAAGTTTCACTGCCGGCGTAACCATTATATCAGTTCCCTTGCATATACGACCCTCCTCCTTCCGCGTGGTACCCTGAAAACGAGCGGGGATATTGAGGAAAAGGTGGGGGAAGGTCAAATCCGTGCCTTGTCTGTGAACACCCCTGCGTTTTACTATGGTGGAGGAGGTGGTCGCATGCGCATCGCATTCTACGGTACGCGGGGATCGATTCCAATTAAGGATCCAAGACCGTCGTCTACTGCACGGACATAGAGCACGGCGACGAGATAGACGCAAACGTCGTGAACCTTTCGCGAGATGCCGATCTCGTCATCCACGATGCACAGTACAGTCCGGAGGACTTACAAAAGAAGAGAGGCTGGGGCCATAGCAGCTGGGAGCAAGCGGTGACCGTCGCTCGACGAGCCGGAGTAAAGAAATTGGCTCTTTTCCATCACAACCCGGATTACGATGACGGTACCCTGCTCGATATGAAAGCGCAGTGTCAGAAAAGTTTTCCTGATTCGTTCTTTGCGAGGGAGGGCACAGGGATTGTACTATAATGAAGGCGAACGAAGAACCCTTTCCACGCGGTTCGGGGAGCTTCTTCCCCGCAAAGTGATGCTGCGTGGAGACGAATGCAAGATCCGTTTCGTGAACCGGTAACGGAAAGAAAATGGACATTCTGCTCAGTATCTGCCTCGGCATTGGAATGAGTGCCGCCTGCGGCTTCAGGGTCTTCATTCCCCTTCTCGTTATGAGCATCGCTTCTCTCTCGGGGCATCTGACCTTATCTCACGGCTTCGAATGGATCGGAACGTACACCGCATTCGCCGTCTTTGCGATTGCCGCCGTTTTCGAGGTCGGTGCCTATTATATCCCCTGGCTCGACAATCTTATGGATTCGATCACAGGACCGGTCACGGTAGCGGCTGGAATTCTGGTCACTGCTTCCAGCATCGTTCATATGAGCCCGCTCTTGAAATGGAGCCTCGCTATCATAGCCGGCGGCGGTACTGCCGCCATCTTTCGCGCCGTGACGACATTCATGAGAGGCGCGTCGACGGCCGCGACGGGAGGAATCGGCAACCCTCTTCTTGCAACAGCGGAAATAGGAATCGCGTCAGGGCTCGGCATACTGTCCATCGCCGTGCCGATTCTCGGCTTCGCTGTCGTTCTTCTCCTCATCGTCTCTATCCTGTTCAGACGAATTTGGAGGATCGTCGTCCCAAAACGAACACAAGTCGGACGAAAGAGCATATGATGGACCGTATTGTTGTCATGGAGAGAACTGACTAAGTCTTCTGTCGAGCCTTCTTTAGCATACCTATCGGCTTCTCCAATTTCCTGATGTTCTCGTACATCATCAAGAACAGCGCACCCGGTGTTCCCATCATGAGATGACAAGTGCCAAGACCGGACTTGATGCGGCACCCCAAGCCGAGAAACGTCACGTTCGCCTCTCCTTTGAGGATTGGGAATGCGGTGATGTCAGCGCACCCTCCGAGCGCTCCACTTCTTCAAATTCTTCAAAGGGGAACACGCAATGAGTTACGCTGCATGTCAGGATTCGGCCAGGGATCAGGGTGCTACCTGGTTTCTGATCAGAATGAGGTACGCCGTTACGAGATAGAGAAACAGCCCTATGACGAGGGACGGAACGAAGCCCAATTTTTCCGTGAGGAAGATGATCGCGAAGATGTAGGCCAGCCAGGGGAATAGCATAATAATGAGCCCCTTTGCATAGGAAACAATAGCTTTTTGATCGGACTCGAAGTAAATCGTCAGAAACGTTATCACAGTAACAACGGGTACATTAGCGATGAAGGCTGCGTGCAATCCTTTTGCGTGGCTGGCGAGATACGTGACGACGCTGACGATAGCTCCGCCGATGACGAAATAGAGAACGTACTTCATTTCCATGGGACCAAAAGAAACACAGGAAGAATGAAAAGAAAAGGCCTGGTTTTCACCAAGCCTTTTCCCAATTTAATCCGGCAGCGACCTACTTTCCCATGACCTTGGCGATCATAGTATCATCGGCCCTGGAGGGCTTAACTTCCGTGTTCGGAATGGGAACGGGTGGTACCCCTCCGGCATCGCCACCGGAAACCCTGTATTCGCGTAAAATTCTACCATTACGAGAGGATATTTTTCATCCATCCTTTTTCTTTGACAACGCAAGGGAGGGGGAATAAGGGTCAAGTCGCACGGTCTATTAGTACTGGTCAGCTGAGTGCATT
>CAKZPA010000050.1 GCA_937138415.1 uncultured Nitrospiraceae bacterium
CGGAAGCCGGTATCCAGCGTCGTATGTGTTTTACATGTGTGATTCGTCATTCTTTGTTTTTATAGAACAAAAAAGGCCACGTCACTGGATTCCGTGTCGAGCACGGAATAACGAGAAAGAGGAGTCCGATTTTGAGAGAGGTTCAAATGTCGTCGCGATCCCGCCGATCAAAAGGGATGAGCCGATCAAAAGGGATGTGTCCCGGGATGTGTCCCCAAAAAAGAATGAGGGCATTAAATAAACGGCATATAATAAAACGTCACTGTGAAACGAGACTCTTCGGGATAATCTCACATAAGAACGTTTTTACCTGATAACTGTACATGACCGATACACCCATCTATTTCGACAACGCGGCGACGACGGGGAAGAAGCCCGATTCCGTTATTCAGGCGGTCTGTGACTGCCTCAGAGAAACGAACGCGAACCCGGGAAGGTCAGGGCATAGCCTTTCGGTAAAGGCTGCGGAAATCATTTACAGAACCCGCGAAGCCATCGGGGAACTTTTCAATTTTCCGAAGACGGAAAATATCGTTCTCACCAAGAACGCCACCGAAGCATTGAATATCGCCATATACGGAACGCTCGAAGAGGGCGACGAGGTGATCACGACTTCCATGGAACATAACTCCGTCATGAGGCCGCTGACTCACCTCGAGAGCAGAGGCACGATCACGCTGAACGTTCTTTGGGCTGACGACAATTGTGTCGTATCCCCGGAGGTCGTTCGTCGAGCGATGACCGACAGGACAAAGTTGGTCGTGATCACGGCCGCCTCGAACGTCACGGGGACGAAGATGCCCATCGAAGGGATCTACGCCGTATGCCGCGACGCGGGCGTGAAGGTATTGGTCGACGGCGCTCAGGGGGCGGGTGCCGTGCAAATAGATCTGCAAAAGACGCCCTACGATTTTCTCGCGGTCACCGGGCACAAGCATCTCTACGGACCGCAGGGCACGGGCGCCCTTATCGTGAAAGACCCGACTCGTCTGGATTTCTTCATGAGGGGAGGGACGGGAAGCCTCTCGGAAAAGACGACGCACCCGGATTTCCCGCCCGACAGGTTCGAAGCGGGGACATTGAATACGCCCGGCTATGCCGGACTTGCAGCGGGCATTCGTTTCATTCTTCGGGAAGGGCTCGACAAGATGCTGGCCTACGAGAGGAATGTGATGGACTATCTCCTCGAAAAGCTTCTGGACATCGATGAGGTCGAGGTGTACGCGCGTAACGCCGACAGGGTGGCGGCGGTTTCCTTCAACGTCAAGGGCGCGACAGGATCGGAGGTCGCACACTATCTTGACAAGGAATGGCGGATCTACGCGCGCTCGGGCCTGCACTGCGCGCCGATGGCGCACAGGACGCTCGGCACGTTCCCGAGAGGAACGGTCCGTTTCTCGCTCTCGTATTTCAACACGGAGGAAGAGGTCGACAGGGCGATCGAGGCCCTGAAGGAGTTTGTCAGGCAGAGAGGATAAAAGGCGTCCTCCAGTTTTCCGCTCTGCATATAAGACCGTAGTACCCTCTCTCTTCGAGGGTCGAAGACTCATCGAGGAGAGGAGAGGGTAGGGTGAGGGTGAACGACGAGATTGCCGCGTCGTCACGCCTGCGGCGTCCTCCTCAGGCGGATCCGCCCGCCTCGGCGAGTCGCACGGACGACTGGGGCGGACAGAGGACTTTTTATTATAAGAACCTATCTCACGATCACGTCATACCGGCGGAAGCCGGTATCCAGCGTCGTATGTGTTTTACATGTGTGGTCCGTCATTCTTT
>CAKZPA010000051.1 GCA_937138415.1 uncultured Nitrospiraceae bacterium
ATGACGTGATTGTGAGATAGGTTCATATAAAAAGAGTCCTCGTCCGCCTCGGTCGCCCGAGCGACCGGGGCGGACGATAACATCCTTCTTTGTCATTGCGCGTCCCGCTGAAAGCGGGACGCGCAATCTCGCTTCTGGCTTTCTTCGTCCGTCATCGCGGAGCATCACGCGGTACGCGTGATGACGCGGCAATCTCATCTCGGAATTCTCCCCCTCAAGGTAAGGGGGAACGTTCATAAGGCACCAAATGGTTCATCGTCCACACTCAGGCGGGCAATGACACCGAATGAGGCATGCTGACTAAAACAAGGGGGAAAATCCTTGTCACCTCGCATCCTTGAACACTGTCTTTCTTTCCCCGGCTCCTGCCTTCTGCCTTCAGCTCGTTCATCCTCGAATCTTGCTTTCATACATTTACCACCTAAATAAACTATGATATAGTTTACCGATGAAATATAACGAACTACGGGTTTTGGCTGAAAAATACAATGTACGTCTTATCTATCTTTTCGGCTCACAGGCGGAGCAAGGGAAACGATACCTCGAAGGTGAAAACGCAGTACGCGGAGACGTCTCCGATCTCGACATAGCAGTTGACATCGACGTTTCTTCCCGGGAGGCTATAGAAACTTACGGAATTCTCTTTAGGGAATTGTCTCGGATATTCGACCCTTTCGCTGTCGATCTCACGATAATGCATGAAGTAAATCCACTTTTGCGCCATGAGATCATCAAGGGACTGCGAATCTATGAAAGAGATATGTCTTACGCCGATGATGTTGAGGAGCGCATCATGAAGATAGCCGAGGACCTCTCCTTCAAGAAAAAAATTCTGAACGACGAGATCATGGAGGCGATGGAGCATGGTTATTTCGAATTTGAATACAGACCGAATCCTTGAACTCTTGCGATTCATAGAGGCGTGCCTCCAGGAGTTGAGGCCTTTTGCAAAAATATCGAAAGAAGAATTCCTGTCGGACAAAAAGAATCCACCATTTGTGGAAAGCTACCTTAGGAGAAGCCTTGAGGCTGTGTTCGACATCGGAAGACACATCCTCGCGAAAACATATGGATTCAGGGGAATAGAATATAAAGTGATCGCAAAGGAGTTGGGGGAGAGAAAAGTAATTTCAAAAGGACTCTCGGACATCCTTTATACAATGGCGGGATACAGGAATCGGATGGTCCACCTCTACAGAGAAATCACCCCTGAGGAGCTCTATTACATCGCTGCGCATAACCTGAAAGATTTCGATAGCTTCATCAGAGAAATTGTGGCCTTTCTCAAGGCCTATGAGGAAAAGATTAGGACGGGGTAATACGTCACTCCACCCTTCGAATCCTTGAAAGAATGGATCCCCTGGATTCTCGCCACGAGCGAGTCGCCCCCGCCTCGGCGGATCGGCCATGGCCGAGAGGCGACCCGCATCGAGTGCGGAATGACACGGAAAAAAACTCGTCACACCTAAAACCCGACAGCGGGATCGCCACTCCCGCGTTCGGCGGGATCGCGATGACGGAAAATAAAGGTCGGTCACTCGTCCCCAGTCAGGCGGATC
>CAKZPA010000052.1 GCA_937138415.1 uncultured Nitrospiraceae bacterium
AAAGGTTCTCTCCGCTCATGCGGAGAGGCTATCCTCTACACCTCCGGCCTGTCCATCTCTCCAGGGTCGCAGTATACGACTACAACGAGCAGCGTCCTCATGATGCTTTCGGAGACTTGACACCGTCCGAATACATAGAGCAAAATGCTGAAACCTCTACTTTACAACTGGCTACCTAATGGGGAAGCTTACAAAGATCCATGGAATTGCTCAAATGCGGGCTTACCGTTAAAATATGTTATATCGTGAATAGCAGCTCGGCGTTAAAAAAGAAATAATGGATCGTCCCAAACAATAATGAAGTCTATATTAATCTCATTAATAGAAAAATACCACCCATTTAATATCAGGTATTTCAAGTTATTAGTGGTTCTTGGGATAACTCTTCTCTCGGGTATTGTCCTCATTCTTGGCTGGATGTCTTTCATCAACGTGAGGGAGGTTGTAACGGAGGATTTTAACCAGCAGCAATTAGCCATAGCAAAGCATGTCGCAAGCCAGATAGAGAACCGTATTGCAGCATTAAAAAGAGAGCTGGTGCTCCTCAGTCTGTCTCCCACCATACAATATGCTGAAGCGCGTTATCTGAAATACAGAATCAATATTACCTTTTCAAGCATAAAAGAAGACGGTGTGATGGAAATACGATACATTGATCATAAAACCCATGCTTCATATACAATGGCGTCCGATGGCAAGTGGCGTATTCACCATTTAAACGATGAGGATAAGCAATATCTCAACTGGGCAAAAAAAGAACATAATAAGAACAATATTTATCTATCAAGTGTTTCGACCGCAGTGGGAAACAGCACATCCGAAAGGCTCGTGATGAAAATGTGCTTACCCGTCTGGCAAACATCCGTAAGCGAGATGCATCCTTCCCCGACCAATCAATTCTCCGGGGTGCTTATCTTTGTCATAAACAGCAGTGAATTGGTAAAACAGATTGCCAAGGATGTCCACTCGGGGAAAACCGGTTATGCATGGGTCATCGATGAAAACGGCACTTTTCTTTATCACTACGAAAAGACCTTTATCGGCAAGAATGCCTTCCAGGCAAGAATGGAGAAACAACCCTCGATTTCTTATGAACGAATTAATGAAATACAACGTAATCAGATGATAAAAGGTGAAGAGGGAACAAGCTGGTATATATCCGGCTGGCACAAGGGCATGGAGGGAGAAATCAAGAAATTGATTGCATTTACCCCGATTCGGCTTTCCAACAGTGAACACCTCCGCATATGGTCTGTCGCCGTCGTTGCGCCGGTGAGTGAAATCGAGGGCGCAATACACTCTATCCATGTTCGTCAGTTGTTCCTCCAAGGACTTATCATCTTTATCATCATAGTCAGCGGGCTGATAATAAATTTTATGATACTCGGCTGGTCAAACATGCTGGAGCAGGAAGTTGCGAAAAAAACTATCGAATTAACCAAATCCGAGCAGAGATACAAATCGCTCATCGAGAATGCGGAGGATATTATCTTCACCACCAATTATGAAGGCAATATCCTGTCCATCAATAGTTACGGGTGCCGATTTTTCAATAAATCCGAGGGAGAAATTATCGGACACAATATCGCGGAGCTATTCTCATGGCCAAGCGGGGAAGTGCTCTTACTAATGATACAGAATGTCTTCGATACAAAAGAGAGCACACAGGTTACCCAGCTGGCTGTTATAGGAAAGAACCAGTACTGGTTTAACACGAAACTCCGGAGACTCTGGGACGAAACCGGCAACATTTACGCAGTCCTCGGCATCTCAAGGGATATCACTGCAATTAAGGAGAAAGAGAAAGAAGAACAGCGGCTCCAGCTGGAAACAGAGAAGTTGTCTTCTATGGGGACCCTCGCAGCCGGTGTGGCGCATGAAATAAACAATCCCCTTGCAATCATCCTTGGATTTACAGATCTCCTTATCGAAAGGGTCAGCCCCGATTCGCAGGAATATACCATGTTAAAAACAATAGAAAAGCAGGGATTGATTGCTAAAAGGGTCGTGGAAAATCTGTTGAGTTTTGGCCGTTACACCGAATATAAAGCAGAACTTGTAGATGTAAATGCTATTGTAGAAACCGTATTATCTATTGTGAAAAATACCCTGTTCCTGAACAAAATTAAGTTAAACAAACGCCTGCAACCTGATTTGCCGAAGATAATGGCAGATGTGGGAGAACTGGAACAGGTTTTCGTTAATATTATCAACAATGCCATCTACGCCATGAAGGGGGGAGGCACATTAACCGTTGTAACGAGTGCATTAGACAGCAAACAGGTTGAGATCAGACTGTCTGATACCGGACACGGCATCAAAAAAGAACACCGGTCAAAGATATTTGACCCTCTGTTTACTACAAAAAAGGTTGGTGAAGGCACAGGACTGGGGCTTTCGGTCTCTTATGGAATCGTAACCAAGCACGGTGGTACGATAACTTTTCAGACGAAGACGGAAGAGGAATCAGCGGAGACGGGAACCACTTTTATCATAACCTTCCCCGCGAATAATAAAGAAACCGGAATCAATGACCGTTGAAACACAGTTTTGGGCAATCGGTCCTTACGAAATATTTTTGGGAGAGGGCGGATATATTGGCATTCGGAACGAACAAAAACGAGGAGGGTTAGATGGCAGAAAAGGTATTAATAGTAGATGATGAACCTGATATGCTTAGTCTTTTGAGTATGATTATCAAAGAAAAGACGCCTTATGACATTAACACCACCAATAATCCCATTGAAGCGGTCGAGTTGGCCAAACACGGCAATTACGATCTCGTCATCGCCGACCTGAAAATGCCGGGTATTGACGGAATAGAACTTCTCGAGGCTGTGAAGCGCTCAGATCAGGACATACCCATTATCATAATTACGGCTTATGGCACCGTTGAAGCTGCTCAGGAGGCAATGCAGAAGGGGGCTTTTGACTTTATCACAAAACCTTTCAGAAAAGAGCACATTCTTTTTACTATTGACAGGGCGATGAAATGGCTTGGCGTGCAGCGGGAAAACAAAATGTTGAAGGAACAACTCAAAGCCCTTAAGAGCGAGTAAGAAGCAAAGGGTTACCACTTTATCTGTTCTTTAATGAATAGTTCTGTATACATGTCGGTTATTGCATCGTTGAACAGAGCCATATCAAGCTGCTTTGTATAAACTGTAAGTTTCCCGAGTATTTCCAATCTGCTTTCTATCTCTGATTTATCGTACTTGTTAATAACAGCATCAACAACGTCCTGCACGACTTTTACCTCGAAATCTATTCTTTTCAATATCTCGGTTATCAATCTTACCCTTCTCAATCTTCTGTCAAAGGCAGCGCCTCCACCCTTAAAAAAGAACCTTATGTAATTGTCATTCAGGTTTTCTCCTGCATATGCTTCTATTGTGGACAAATGATAACCAAGCCTCAGTGTAAAATTCATATATTCCCGGGAAATAAAGGCATAACTTTTTTCCCCCGTCCTGCGCAATTCTTCTTCGGAAGTGCTCGCAGTATGTGCCAGCATACCCAAAATACCTTTGATATCTACAGATGAACTCCCCTGTGGCCATTTCATGGCTGAAAGACCTTTAAAAATTGCATTTAGCGGAATCGAGCATATGTGTGGCAGATTAAGGACTTTGGGAGCGCCCGTTACCAAACCGTCCCCCAGATCTATAATGTATATTACCAGTGGAATGCTTGATATCAGTTTTTTGGTTTCTCCTATTTCGTCTGTAGCGGCGTCGGATATCTTGAACATTTCATGCATGGCCATTTCGTGGCAGAAACGGGTTATATCGTGATACGTCAAGCAAGACGACGGCTTGAAGTTGTCAGCAGCCGGGTCATATAAATTCAAAGGCACAATCCACTTCATGATCTTCTCTAGTTCTCTGAACAGCACCGTATCTCTGAAAGGTTCTTTTCGCTTCGCGCACAGCTCTATCAACTCGCTCACTCTTCCTTCGTAAACGGTGCAGTTAAAGGCGTCAACCGTGATCTCCTGCCCATGTTGTAGTATCCTCGTCCCCATCTCCGTATCGAGTATCGCGGGAACCTGAAATTCCCGTGCGAGTGCTGCCATATGTCCTGTCGTGCCGCCAAAATCGGTGACGATGGCGCTTGCCCTGTTCATGACGGTTACATATTTCGGAGACGTATGCCTTGCGACGAGCACGGCGTTATCCGGGAAATTGACGAGATCATCGTCAGTTTTTACCAGATGCACTTTCCCGTGTCCGATTCCTTTGCAGGCGATCACCCCCCTATCCAGGAGAACAGTGTAACCGGCCACATGTGTGGGAATAGGCTTGGGTGTTTCTTTTTTGATGACCCTTAACGGCCTCGTCTGGAGAATGTAGAGACTTTTGTTCTCGTCCAGTGCCCACTCGATGTCCTGAGGCGACTGATAATGCTGCTCAATAGAGATGGCGTATTCGGCAAGGGCCAACACTTGAGCATCGGTGAGACAGGGGTTCGCCGAGAAGTCAGATGTAATCGGCACTTCCTCCACTCCACCGTCTATCCTGCAATAATACATTTTCTTCTGCTCAGGGATATGTCTCGATTCGATTCTTAATTTCGGTTGCCTCGATACCACAAAGGTTTCCGGTGAAATCGTACCGTCGACAACGCAGAGACCGAGACCGTGGACGGCGCTGATGATAATGTTGTCGACATCTCGGTTGGGGTCACGCGTGTAGACCACACCGCCGGCTTTTGCATCTATCATTTTCAGGACGCCGACCGACATAACCATATCGTAGTCCTGAAATCCCTTTGTCTTGAAATAAAAAATCGCCCTATCCGTGAATAAACTCGCAACCACATCCTTATATCTCTGGAGGACTTGATCGCAGGGCACATTCAGAAAAGTGGCATACTGGCCGGCAAAACTAAACTCTCCGTCCTCCTGCAAGGCACTGCTCCTAACGGATACCCTCAGATCAGATCGGCCCGATACCGCCTGCAACCGCTCGATGCCGTCCTGAATCGCCTGCCCGAGGTCATCCGGGATCTCGCCACCGGCAACAAGCACCTGTATGTCTCTGCTCACCTTCTGCAGTTGAGCGACAGAGCTGACCTCTACCCGTGACAACAAATCGTTGATCGTCCTCGTGAACCCGTTATGGTCCATAAATCGCTTGTAGGCGAAGGCACTGACTGCAAATCCATCGGGCGTTAGAAGACCGATGCGGTTCCTAACTTCGCCGAGATTGGCATTTTTTCCGCCGAGCCTGTCTGCCATGCTTTTTTCTATTTCATTAAAAGGGATGGTATATGCACTTTCAGGAATTTCTTTTCTTCTGGTCAGGAGTTTTTCTATTTCAGAATTAATGATCTCAAACCTCGCATACAAATCGTAATATTTGTTATTCCCGAGCTCATTCATTCGCTTGATAATATCAATTACTCCGGCAGACATCGCCCTGATATTATCATCTATATAATGTCTATCAAAAAGATATTCACCGGATAATTTTTCCCCCAGATCAGCCATTAGTTCAAGCACTCTATTGTTTGCTGAAAGAAGTTGCTTGAATATGGAATACTTTTCCTGAAAGGACCGTTTGATAGTCTCGTCTTCCTGCTTCGATTCCATTTTTTCGCGGAATTTATTAACAATGTCTAAGAAAAATTTCATGATTTTAATTATTCGGGTTAATTCAACTTATTTTACCACGAATGACATTGCAATCTGAAAAATAGAGGATGTCAAGTTTTTAGTTGAAACTATCTGAGTGGCTTGCATCTCTTTCTCTCCCTACGCTGCCCTCCTTGTAACTGTTTCGTTTTTTTCCTCTTCCGCCTCAATGGTACTGATCACCTCCGGAATTGAAGCATCTCCCTTGATGCGTCTACCCCTTTG
>CAKZPA010000053.1 GCA_937138415.1 uncultured Nitrospiraceae bacterium
CGCAATCCCTTTTTCTTCAGGTCTTAATTCCTTCACTGCGGTCGTAACGTTTCATCAGGATTGGGGAGTCGCAATCCCTTTTTCTTCAGGTCTTAATTCCTTCTTAGGGAAAAAGGTATAATAGAACATGCCCCGGTCGCAATCCCTTTTTCTTCAGGTCTTAATTCCTTCCGCACCCCCATTGTTTATTCTTTTTTTGCAATAGGTTACACCGTTGGTTGTGCAGATTTTTTGATTGTTGAGAAGCAACCTATCTCCACCTCCTTAATATACGCACCATGCGCATCACTAATATTCTAACTACCAGGCACATGGTTACCACTTCTTCTCTTTCATCTCTTTCGGATCAATCAACGAAATAGCTTGAAAATCGCGCCCCTACAAGCCGGAATGACCGTCGGGTTTATTCCAAAAAAAGGCATGAAAGAATATCTCATTCTACTGCTGTCCAAAATATTTTGAAAAAATCTCTTTCAAAGAAATAACCTATCGAAATTACATGCTTTCATAAAGCTGATGCTCTTGCTCTCTCCTCAGGTTGCCACCGCCGTCCCAAAGACGTCGGATACCGTCATACCAGCCCCGTATCAAGCACGGGGTAAACTCCAGTCGGTATCTATGCCCTTCACTTCTCCTGGATTCCGTCTTACGAAGATGACGACAACTCTCTGGATTCCGTCCTGCGCCGGAATGACACCAAATATATAAGAGGGCTTCTCCAGTTGCACATACTGTCTAATTTTTTTGGACAAGTATGATCTCATTCAATAAAAATCTCTACGCCGTCTGGAATTCTGTCACCACTCCCCATGACGATCACTTTCTCCTCTGCCGGCAACGGGTAAATACGCACGTCATCGCAAGATTCATCGAGCAGGTTAGCAATTTTTTCTTTCATATCCAAGAGATTCTGCCATGTGAGCCTGCAGTGAAAGACCGAATACTGTATGTGAAGACCCTTGCCTTTCATAAACTTGTACACTCTCGCCAGTCGCCGCGGCTCTCTAATGTCATAGCAGACAAGATAGTTCGATTTCATCTCTTCAATTCCCTAATCAATTCAAATATGCCGTCCAATATCGTCCCCGTCATAGCCCTAATTTCTTCGCGCCTGTTTTCGAATCGGTGAACGATGTCCTTCATCCCTTCGGGCGTTACCGCCCAGGAAGCTTTCTCTTTGACCAGATAGCTCTTCTCCCTCGCAATTCTCGCAAACTGGAGCGCCTGCATCTCGATCTCCGGCTGAAGGATGTGGCATATGTCGAGCGCTAGCCCGAAATTGCGCCTCCTATTGAAGACCCCGATATGGGGATCGAGCCCGATTTTCAAGATATAACCGACCACGAATTCCCTGAAGAGTAGGCCGATTACCCTGACGACAACCTCCCACTGTTCAGCCGAAACCGCTTTGAACTCTTCAATGACCCTACGGTATTGATCATCGGTAAACCCTGTCGCTGAGAGCGACTCGAAGGCTCTTCGTGAAAGCCGGCGCAGGACGCCGAGCTGAACTGTTCGCCTCTGTGACCGCATCCAATCCTTGAACCGCGTAACTAAATCGGGAGACGCCAGCAATGCCTTCTGCTTTTCATAGTAGCGCGGCAGGTTCTCGACGTAGGGAACCACAACAGCGGCCATATCTCCCGCACGGTTCATGAGCGTGACCGGAATGTCATTATTCGTAAAAAGCGTTATTACCTCGGCCTCCAGCCTGACATTGCCGATGACGACTACCCTGCCGATCAGGCGCGCCGGCACCCTTCTCCCAGCCCTACCTTCTTCCCTGATCCAGACGGAGGGCCCGTCACGATAAACGGTAATGCGTCTATTTTCATTCAGATAAAGAGTCCTGTCCATGCTCATTCTTCATCAATGATTCCGTGTTTTTCATCCCCTATGGTCAATTCTTCTTCTCCCGCAATACGTTCCGCGAGATGTCTGACCTCCTTGACCAGTTCCAACCTGATCGCTTTTGCCCACTCCTCGTAGAGGGGGTAGAACCGCTGACGGCTCTCTTTCTTCAAAAAACAGCCCGGCCTCTCGTCGTTCTCCGCAAAGTCCCGACTCGTGAACTTCCGCTCACGGAAAAGTTCATACACGAAGCGATCGACACCAGTTCGGTAAAGTTCAACGAGATCGCAGGCGAGCGATTCTCTCCCATACTCGAACTGATGAAGAAAACCGATGGTGGGATCGAGACCAATGACTTCGATCTCACGCACTGCCTCAAAATGAAGCAATGTATAACAGAGCGACAACAGTGCATTCACCGGGTCTTCGGGCGGCCGTCTCGTTCGCCGCGTGAACGCGAGCGATTCCGGGAACAGTTTCGTATACGCCCGAAAATATGCTGCTGAGGCACCGCCTTCGTACCCTCTCAACTGGTCCATATCGTTTCCCGGTCCGTTCACGGACTCGAGAATCCGCCCGATAATTTCCGCCGCATCAGTTAAAGGGAACCTCAGGTCCGTTCTGTTGTCACGCGCTTCCATGAGAAATGCCCTTTGGTGTGCAATTTTTCTCGAAACAATCTCCCGAGCCCACTCCGTCGAGAAAGTGTCGAGCGACCTCTGGTACTGGCGAACCCTGAGCAGGCCATTGTTGTGAAGGCGGCCGTGGAGCATCCCGCAGAAGCGCAGCCTTTTCCCAGAAAGGAAAAGGACACTGATGTCGTCTCTCGCGAAACGGTGGAGAACCGGTGTTTCGATCGAAACACTCCCAACGATGACGACCCTTTTGAGCGGATTGATAGGCACAAGCCCTTCACGCTCGCCCTGCGCGTAGAACGCGATGGCGTTGCCGTCGAGTTTGATGTGAAGATCCTTTCTATCGATGTAAAGCGTGCCCATGTGTTTTCGACATATGACTTTTCACCCGACGTAAAAATAATCCGGGTCCTTCGGCTGGATGGCAATGCCAAGGGTATGAGTCCTGCTCCTGCCATCCATGGTAAAGATGTGCACTCTATCCTGCTCGGCGAAGATGAGTTTCTCGAGTTTCTTTTTCACGTACCTGAGTTCGCCATCCGTCAAGAAGCACTCGTAGACGGACTTCTGCCCGCCAGTGCTATAGCCTTTGAGAAAATTACGGACCCTCGACAGACGGCGATTGTCCGTTATGTCGTACGCCACGAGATAACGTATCCTTTCCATGAAACAAGGATACCGTTACGAAGGAGGCGCCGTCAGCAACAACAATATTGCGGCAACGTTTCTTCTTCCGTTGTCAAAGAACAAAGAGGCCGTGCAAAGATGACAGTGAATAGGTACCAGTGTTCGGATACGAACAAAACATTCGCTCTCAATACGACTCGTTTATCTGTTTGCTTTTTTTTCTTAAGCTATTCATCAATCCATAAAGCATTTTGCTGATTTCGCACCATTCATTAATTCGGGCGTCAGCAACTTCTGTTGGCAAATAGCCGATATCGCGAAGCTTGTAGAACCAATTTTCGCTTTCGGCAGCGGACCTCCGCGTTATGTCAAGAAAACTTATATACTGTTTCGTTGTCATCGCATTAAAGCCATCCGCTACGTTTTTTTCACTGACATCTTTTCACTGATATCTTTCCGTTATTCCACGCTGTGGTCGAATATGACGACATCGCCGGTCACGGGGCTTCGATAGAACAATTTTCGTGCCTTTCCGTGGAGCGCGTGGGCGATTTTCAGATAGAGCCACACGGGGGCCGCGCCGGTCAAAATAACGTCATTCCCCTCGCCCGCGAGCGAGAGGGATTTGCGAATGTAAAGATCGAGGTCGGCGAGTTTCGCGTTGCCGCCGTAAAACGTCGAGAGATCGATGATCGTCTGTTCCATTGTGTTCAAGCCGCTCCTTCTTCGATTCTATGCAGCGATTCAGTATCCTGTTCGTCGTGCACTCGTTATCGACAGAATCTTGAAAATTTATCTCTGTTCTTTATCGGGCTATTAGCCACGGCCTTTTTGTTTAGCATCTATATTCCTCTGCAAACCAAGACGCGTATTTCATCCGCCGTCAAAGGGGTTCCCCCTCGCTCACTGCCGACCGCTTCAATTCAAGGCACAGCATCGTGTCAAGAATGCCCACGCTTCGAGGCGTATCCGGACTTCGGCTGTTGAGAGGTTTTTCATAAAAGCAACTTCAAGACTTTCTCTGTCTCTTTCATAAGATGGTCGACCTCTGTGATCGCTTTGTTAACAGAAATATCTTTTTTATGCCGCTTCATGAGTGCATGTCCCACTCTATTTCTCGCGTCCGTGACTTTTCCCCACAACTTCACCACAGGGTCCCTTGAAACTTTTCTTTCTTCATTCAGCTTTTTCTCCCTTTGGTCGCGAGCTTTATAATCATAGGCATCGCAGCCATCTTTTTCGCACAAGTACGTCAAGATAACTTCTCTCAGCACAAGCAGGGCCTGAGTCGGTCTTTTATTCTCTAAATACCATCGCGCCACTTCCAGGTGCGTTTCCCACAGCAAAGGCTTTGTAAAACGATCCGTAAATCGCAGCAGAGTATCAGATAATAAGCTGAATGGTTTGAGGAAGCGCAGGCTTTCTTCCCTGAATGTTTTATCCTTTAGGAGATCGGAAAGTTCTTTGCTCGTCTCCGAAAAAAGAGGTATATATGTCAGCCTGGACAAGTTCGCGAGTCTTCGCAGTCTTTTCGAGAATTCACCGAGTGTTCTGGGTTTTGCGTTCGAATGTTCTTTCCAAACTCTATCGTTTATGGTCTTGATTTTATTCGAGAGTTCTTCGAGCTCTCCATACTTTATAAACGAATTGGTTGCATCGATCCAGTCCAGCAGTTCTAATACAGGTGCAAGATCAACGACAGGTGTTACCGGTATATCCCTCTCAAAACTTCCGTAGAAGATATGAGAAAAATGGGCGGTTGGCTCCATGTATCTGATAAAACGTATATATATGGCTGTGAATAACGGTATTGCCCTGAAACAATGAGTAATGTCAAAAATGACCTCGGAGTGCTTTATATCGATTTTGTCAGTCAAGATGTCGAACATCTTCCAGAAATCAGCTTCGTTTCTGCCATAGGGGATCTCTATCCGGTTGTATGGGAAGTCTGTCAGCATTTCCCAGCAGGATTCTCGCGTCCCAATGACGTACAGACTATTAACAGGCGAAAAATGGTCGAATATTGGCATGAAAGCGACTTTGCTTCGATATTGTTTATCATCGACAGCATAGGTGGTTTCATGATAGGGTCCGGCTCCAAGAAAAGCTATCAATTTTCTTTGCATTTTTTACTCCTCGTTAGATTTCGCGCTTCATTCAAGCAACGACAAGAATCTGCCATCCCCAAGTATCCCCTGCTCCATATTTTGCATAGGTGATAAGCATTCAGCTATTTGCCTAAAAAGAGGCTTCTGCCGGGATTTGTGTGGATATATGTCCAGTTTCATGGATAAGATTAAGATTCCAGTGTTGATTTTGTTTCAGGTGTTCCAGCGTCCGTAAGATTGTCATTCCAGGCCTGATATGGAAATTATCAGGTGTCCCATACCGGATAACGGCATAGTATTTCATATCCTCGAACTTCAGTTCATCGACCAGTGGATCATCGTAAAGAGAGTTCAACGCGGTTTTTATTTTTTGAATATTCTCTGCTGTGTCCTCGATAAAAAAATCGATGTCCTCTGTCATTCTGGCAAGCCCGTGCATGATGACCGCGAACCCGCCAACTACAACATACCGTACGTGATATCGATTAAAGGCTTTGCAGAGCTCGATGAGAGATCTATCCAAAGCCCTGCTCATTCTTCCGCTTCAGCCTCTTCCAATGTTTTGAACTTCCTTATCCCCTCTAGACAGGCTCCTTCCTTCTGAATTGAGAAAGACTGAATAACCTGAACGCCCTTTCTATCCATTCACTGTCGGGATAAAAATTCCACGGGTCCATTTCCGCTTCTTCAAATGTCTTAAATTTTTCAGTGGCAAAAGTCTGCTCCTTCACAATTAATTCAAAACTGCCTTTATCGCCCAGCCAAAGGGGGTCATGTGATTATTCTTCAACCATATTCGCCGCGATTTTGGAGGGAGGTCATCTTGTTTGTCTCTGCCTGCAAACTTACGAATCTTTTTTCTTAACTCATCAGACAACAGAATTGATATTGTTGTAGAAATCATTCCTGAACCGAAACCTATTCTAAAATTAGCTTTGTTATCTTGATACCAGCTTTTCAGGTCAGTCCCTGAAGAAAAGCTTTTTTCAAACTCAAAAACATCTTTTGACCAGTTGTTAATGTTGTCAGATAATTCGCCTGACTCCTGCGACAACACTTTTTTTATATCGTCCCATTCTTTAGCCTGTCTCTGATTCTCTTCGCCTTATCTGACATGGCATAGTGGAAGAATTCCATCTGCGCCTGAAGCCACTGAAGTTTAACTTCGACCGGCTTTGCCCTGTATTCAAGAATCTCTTCTCTGGTTTTGTAATATAAGAGCGGTTCCGTATCAGCTTTCTCTGGCCCTTCATCAGCCATCTTTCCACTCCTCCAAGATTTTTTTCAGATAAAAGACATCCGCCACATCCTGCGGTCTTCGGGTTTTTTCCTTCATTTCGATCAAGACATCAATCGGCGCAACAGGGATCGAAATATCGTCAAGCGGAATCTCGCGGCGTCTTTCGTATGCTTCCTCAAAATCGAACTGGTCTTCGATAAAAATATCGAGAAGAAAAAAAGGATGCTCATCGGCGTAGAGGCTGAACACGGTCATCGCTTTCTCCCGGACCCACGCGTCGCGTTTTTCCTTTTTGATTATTTCTTCGATCTTAACAGGTATCTTCGGCTTCAACCCCAGAAGTCCGGCAACGTTCACGAATGCTCGCAGATTCCCTTCATCAAGCCGCAGGGCGAGATCGATGTCGGCGGTTGCCCGCTCGATCCCGTAAAGATTCACCGCAATGCCGCCGCAAACAAGATACTTAACTCCTGCTTTGTTAAGCGTATCAAATAATCTTTTAAATATCTCCATCTTCTTCCTTCATCTTAAGAACTGCACAGCTGAAGGGAAGGAGCGTTGCGTCATAGCAGTTGCACGATTCTGTATGCATTTCCTATCTTCTCAACCTTGACGTCGAGAGTGATTGTCTTCTTCTTTTTAAAAAGAATTTCATGGTATTGCTCTGAAACAATCGACTTATCTTTCACTTTAAGTTCAGCTTTTTTACTTTCTTTGGTTGCAACCAGAGTCTGATCGCTCGGTCGCCATGACAAACTCGCTTTTTCCCAAATTGTCATTTCTGATGTTGATTCAAGCGTATAAGACGTTGTCGTGTTTTTTGAACTAACATCAACTTTTGATTGCTCAACTTTAAAATATCCGTATCCCACATTAGTTTTGCCGCCTGCGCCAAGTTCGGTTAATCCGCCAATAAGCCATGCTTTTGCCTTTTCGGCAAGAACTTTGTCTCTTGAATAAACTACAAATGAGAATTTCTGCCCTGCTGCAACCGCAAGAAATGTGACAGGAACGGGATTCAGATAATCGGCAGGGGGCTTTTCGCCTCTGTAATATTCGCCATAGTGCGGATTCATGATGTCCAAATCAAGTTTTGGGAATGCAGTAGGCAGTCCGTCCATGAAAAAGACTTTGCCCTGACGGTTATTTGCAACATTGTGTGGATTTTTGTCCTCTGAGCCAAAAACATCTCGCAGTTCATCGCCGGATGGTTTGGGATCAACA
>CAKZPA010000054.1 GCA_937138415.1 uncultured Nitrospiraceae bacterium
CAAAGAAAAAGGTGAAAGAGACAATCACTGCATGATACCAAGCCTTCTCCTTTTTACAGGAGAAATAGGACTTGACCTATTGACAAAGCACTTTCGTATCCGCTAACGTATGAGCAGTTATTTTCTGCGTTAAAAACTGTACAAACCTTCCTGGATAGGCGAAGACCTTCCGGGTATATAAAACCACCGAAAACGTAAATCCAAGAGGAGTTTAACGATGGATAACCCCAAGAAGAATTTTGTCTCCGATAATATCTCCATTGCCGAACTGAAAGAGAAGACGATCGACGAACTCACGACGGTCGCCCGGGAGCTGAACGTCGAAGGTGCGAGCAGCATGCGGAAACAGGACCTTATTTTCGCAATCCTCCAGGCGCAGACCGAAAAAACCGGGTATGTTTTTTCTGCGGGCGTGCTCGAAATCCTCCCCGACGGGTTCGGGTTTCTCAGGTCGCCCGATTACAGCTACCTCCCCGGCCCCGACGACATCTATGTTTCGCCGTCCCAGATCCGACGATTCAACCTGCGGACGGGTGACCTCGTATCGGGGCAGATACGGCCTCCGAAGGAGAGTGAACGGTACTTTGCGTTGCTCAAAGTGGAGGCGATCAATCACGAGTCTCCTGAAGACAACATCAATCGTCCGTTGTTCGACAACCTCATTCCCTACTACCCTACCGAGAAGATAAAGCTCGAATACGATCCTCAGGACTATTCGACGCGGGTGATGGATCTCATCACGCCGATCGGTATGGGGCAGCGGGGAATGATCGTGGCCGCTCCGCGTACCGGGAAGACCATGCTCCTCCAGTCCATCGCGAAAGCCTGCCGGAAGAATCACCGGGACATTCACCTCATCATCCTGCTCATCGATGAGAGGCCGGAGGAGGTGACGGACTGGAAGAGGCAGGTTCCCACGGCGGAAATCATCAGCTCGACCTTCGACGAGCCGCCGCAGCGGCATTGCCAGGTGTCGGAGATGGTGATCGAACGAGCGAAGCGCCTCGTTGAGTGCAAGCGGAACGTGGTCATTCTCCTCGACAGCATCACACGCCTCGCGCGGGCGTACAACGCCGTCATCCCGGCGAGCGGCAAGGTCCTCTCGGGCGGACTCGATTCGAATGCGCTCCAGAAGCCGAAGAGGTTCTTCGGGACGGCGCGCAACATCGAAGACGGCGGCAGCCTCACGATCCTCGCGACTGCTCTCATCGACACGGGCAGCAGAATGGACGACGTGATATTCGAGGAATTCAAAGGCACCGGCAACATGGAACTCCACCTCGACAGGAAACTCGTCGACAAGAGGATATTCCCGAGCATCGACATCAACGCGTCGGGGACGAGAAAAGAGGAACTCCTCGTTGACAAGGACGTCCTGAACAAGATGTGGATCCTGAGAAAAGTTCTCACGCCGCTGAGCACCGTGGAGAGCATGGAATTTCTCCTCGGCAAACTGATGGGAACGAAGAGCAATAAGGATTTCCTCGAAATGATGAACAAATGAGCTGTCGATGTACCCTCTCGAAGATGACCACCACTGTTTCGTCTGCGGCGAAAAGAACGCATCCGGCCTTCGTCTCAGTTTTTCTCTCCGCGACGGGAAAGTCGCGAGTGAATTCGTCCTTCACAAGGCGTATCAGGGATACAAAGATATCGTCCACGGGGGGTTGATCTCGGCGATCCTCGACGAAGCGATGGTGAAAGCGGCACTCATGGAGGGAACGCCCGCCGTGACTGCCGAAATGACGGTGCGGTTCCGGCATCCGCTCTTCATCGGCGAAAAGGGCATCGTCGAAGCCTCCGTGCTGAAAACGCACAGGAAAATCATCGAGGCATCAGCTATCATCAAAAAACCGGATCAAACCGTGATCGCCGAGGGCACCGCAAAACTCCTCCGCCAGGGTTGACGAGGATTCCCTCACCCTCTGCCTTCGCTTTTCCTCATCACGACTAAATATCGTTCTATGGACGTGAGAGGGAGGCGTGCCGCGTGCACCTCGCAGGGAATACCTTCCGCCTCTTTCAGCTCTTCGTGAACCTTTGGCCCCTTGCCGAGAATGAACATCCCTCCATCTTTCACAATATGCGCCGCTTTCGAGAAGAACTCTCGCACGCCGAACACTGCCCGCGTCAAAGCGACATCGACCGGTTCGGTCACGTCATCGGGAATTCTGACCGACTCGATGCGTTTGGCGATCACGTCGACGTCGTCGACATGTAATCGCTTGATGACGTGGCGGAGGAAAATCGTTTTTTTCTCGGCCGCTTCGATCAGGACCATGTGCACGTCCGGCCGCACAATCTTGATGGGTATCCCCGGGAACCCGCCGCCGGTGCCCACGTCGGCGACGCGAATTGGGCTGCGCGGAAGGTAAGGGAGATAGAGGAGAGAATCGAAAAAGTGTTTAATGATGATATCCCGATCGTTCCGAATGCTCGTGAGACCGCAGGCTTTATTCCACTTTTTGAGTTCGGCCAGATAGAGCGAAAAGGCCTCCACGCACTCATGGGGCGGTGTGAGGCCAAGCAAGAGGAGCCCATCCCGTAAGGTTTTATTGATCTCATCGCTCTCGCGCGCCGCCATGCTCACCATCATAGCAAAGATACCGTGCGGGGTGATAGACTAGACCACACGGGTCGCACATTCCGTCGCACGTGAGCGCGCGGTCACGCGTCAGCAATCCGGGATGAACAAACTCTGAATGCGACACTCTCTTCGGGAGGAGAAGATGGAAAAGCTTTCCAGGCAACAGGCGATTCTCTTGGCGGCCGAACGGGGAGACCTGTCAGGATACGACCTGTCAGGGCTCGACCTGCGGGATATCGAATGCATCGCCGTCCGCTTCAGAAACTGCGTCATGCGGGGCGCGAACCTAAGCAGTTCGAACATGAGCATGTCCGACTTCGAAGGAGCCGATCTTTCGGGGGCAAACCTGAGCAGCGCGAATTTCATCGGCGCCAACTTTAAAAATGTCCTCATCGAAAAGGCCGACCTCACATTTTCATCGTTTGCGGGAGCGGATTTCAGCGGAGCGAGACTCGGGGGCGCCGACTTCACGAATTCGAAACTTTCGGCGGCACACTTCGGCTCGGCCGATCTGACGGGGGCGAACCTCCAAATGACGGAAGCCGTTCTCATCAGCGCTCCCGGCGCGGTCCTGAAAGGCGCGAAGGCCTACCGGGCGAGCATGATCGGCGCGAATTTCTCGGGCGCCGACCTGCGCGAAGCGATGCTCCACGGGACAGACCTCAGCGGGGCCACGCTCGTCTCCGCTAACCTGAGGAACGCGAGCCTCATCGAAACGACGTTCACCGCAGCGGATTTGAGCAATGCCGATCTGCGGGGTACCACCCGGAGGGGGATCGATCTGAGAAGGGCGATTCTGACCGGGGCACAAAGCGAAGAACCGCTCGGCGCGGCATAACCTGAAGACGGACAAACGTTGACGGCTTAACGTTCCACGTACGCCTTGATCCAGGCGATTTCCAGCAGGAATGATCCCTCCTGGCGATCGGCAATCATGAATCCGATACGCCTGACACGCGCGGGATCGAGTGCCGGAGCCGACGGCACAAGCATGCCGCGGAATACGGGGACAAACGTGCTGAACGGCAGCCGCACGGTTAGCCACACGCCCGGTTCGGTCCGGAACAGGGACTGATATGCCACCCCGTCATACGAGTCATCCGTCCGGAGGCGGACGCGATACGTCTTTCCGTCGCCCCGCACCGACAGGAGGAGCCCATCGTGTTCGGCGAGATCGAACTGCCTGGGGAGCGTCCTGACCGAAGCAAATCCTCCGTCGTTTTCGAGCGAAAGGAGTCCCTGGAAAATCGCCGTCTTGTCGCCGGAGATCGTGATCGTTCCCTGCGATATGCCGCCCATGACCCTATCGTTGACGGTTTCCCATCGGCTCCGCTCGCCGGGATCAGCGAAATCGATGAGGAGCTTCTCGGCAGGCGACCGTTCGCTCATGACGTTGCGACCTCCTTCGGTGTTCTCCCCCAAACCGCGTACACCGGATCCGACTGCTGCGTTTCGAGAAAATATTTATCGTGAAACGGCCTCGGCCTCCCTCGCGAGGAGTACGTGTGCAGATCTTGAAATTGTCCGGTCTGCTGAAAGTACTCGAGAACCAGACCCATCCTTTCAAATTCGTGGAGTTCCCTCCACACGCGGATCGTCTTCGGAGGGAACCACCGATTCGAAAAGGTGACGATAAAGATCCCTCCCGGTTCGAGGACGCGGGCGACCTCCGCGAAAACCTCGAATGGCTTGACGAGATACTCGACCGACACCGTGCAGATGACCGCATCGAAAGAACGATCGCGAAAAGGGAGCCGATGGTCCCTATTCAGATCGTGGATGACGAACCCCGTCAACTGGGGATTTTTCTCCATCTCCTCCCCGTTCAGGCCGAGCCCCTCGAGGGCCTGAAGGCGCACGTCTTCGGGAATGTGAGACCGGAAACTGCTCATGAGATCGAGCACCCGCATACCGCTTCTCACGTGTGAACCGTAGATCGCACGAATGACCCCGACAGCTTCATCATCGATGTGCGTCACAAGGCGAGGGACCCTGTAGAATACCGCGTCGTCACTCTCGTCGTCCCTCCTGAACGGGCTGTCGGAGAAAAAATCGGTCGCGAATCCCCTGCGGCGAGCTTGCATCCCCGGCCCCTGCAAGAGCACCTCGCCCCAGTCCGTGCACTGACCGCCGACATCGCCCTGTTTCGACCCGACGGATTCAATAACCGCGCTCAATTGCGCGGAATAGTGCGAAAGCGGGTGATTGAAGTCGACCATGATCTCTTTTTCGGCCAACCCAACGCACCGAAACGGCTCGGGGTTCCCGCGAAACACCCCCGGAATTCCCCTCAAAAGGCCCTTCGGATAGAACCTTCCAAATCGCGGACCTCGCGAGACCGCCTCATCGTAGCGCACATCGAACTGCTCGAACGAGATGTCGAATTCTTTCTCCGGCGTGTAGGGCGGCAAAAATTCATCCGCATTCCCGGCGAAGATCGTCGTTCCAGCCTCTTTCCCCATGCAGTTTTCCCGAAAGATCGGGGGCAGAAGATCCCTCCAGAAGTTGACCCGTTTCGCGTAATACTGTTCCGTATGCGATGCATGCACGCTTTGCCACCGCACCGTAAATTCGACTGTGACGACCGATCGAGAATCGATGATGCTCACGTGAATCTCGGGTGACCCTCAGCTGGCGAGCCGCTCTCGCTGCGCCTTCTCGAGTGCGATCATCAAAATCGAGAGCGCTGCCGGAGTAATCCCCGGTATCCTGCTCGCCTGCCCCAGTGTCGCCGGTCTGACCTCCTCCAATTTGCTGAGGACCTCGCGCGAAAGCCCGTTCACCGACCGATAGTCGAAATCCCCGGGAATGCGTTTTCCCTCGATTTTTTTGAGCCGCTCGGCCATTTCCATCTGCCGCAGGATGTAGCCTTCGTATTTGATCTGTATTTCCACCTGCCTCTGTATCTCCGCGGCCAAACGCTCGTCCGAAGGCGCCCGCTCATTGATGACCGCATACGACATTCCCGGCTTTCTCAAAAGCTGCTCGAGCGTCTCCGACTTCGTCTCGTCCACTTTCACGCGCGTCGTCTTGAGCCGGCGGATCTCGTCATCGATCAATCTCCTCTTCTCGCAAAACGTTCGATACGCGCCCTCGTCGATCAGGCCGACCCTGTACCCCTTGTCCATCAACCGGAGGTCGGCGTTGTCATGGCGCAGGAGAAGCCGGTACTCCGCCCGGGAGGTGAACATCCGGTAAGGCTCCTGAGTTCCCTTCGTCGTCAAATCGTCGATTAAGACCCCGATGTACGCTTCGTGCCGCCCGAGAACCAGCGGCTCCTTGCCCTGGAGCTTCAGTGCGGCGTTGATTCCCGCCATGAGTCCCTGCGCCGCGGCCTCCTCGTACCCGGACGTCCCGTTGATCTGACCGGCCAGGTAAAGGCCCTCGATCGCCTTCGTTTCCAAAGTCTGCTTGAGTTGGGTGGGGTACGCGAAATCGTACTCGATCGCGTAGCCCGGCCGCATGATTTCGACTTCTTCGAGTCCAGGAATCGTTCTCACGAATCGAAGCTGCACGTCGTAGGGCAGGCTCGTGGGGATCCCGTTCGCGTAGTACTCCTTCGTTTCGAGTCCCTCGGGTTCGAGAAACACCTGATGCCGTTCGCGCTCCGCGAAACGCATGACTTTATCCTCGATCGAAGGACAGTAACGGGCCCCCACCCCCCTTATCTTCCCACTGTAGAGGGGCGAACGGTCGAGATTCCCACGGATGATCCGGTGGGTCTCGGAGTTCGTATACGTAATGAAACAGGGGAGCTGCGGATTCGTGATGCGCTCAGTCCAGTGGGAAAAGGGGACCGGGGGATCGTCTCCGAACTGCGGCTCTGTTTTGGAGAAGTCTATGGTCTTCGCGTCGAGTCTCGGCGGCGTTCCCGTCTTCAAGCGCCCCATCCTGAGACCGAGGTCTGCGAGGGAGTTCGAGAGCGCGTTCGACGGAAACTCTCCCGCCCTTCCCGCGGGAAAACTTTCGAGGCCGATGTGGATCAACCCTTTGAGGAACGTCCCCGTGGTGACGATAACGGCGCGGGCACCGTACCATACGCCGAGCGAGGTCAATACCCCGATAACCCGTCCGCCGTCGGCGAGGATCTTCTCGGTGAGCGCTTGCTTGATATCGAGCCGGGGCTGATGTTCGAGCACCTTCCGCATCGTCATACGGTACAACACCCGATCCGCCTGGGCACGGAGAGACCACACCGCCGGACCTTTCGACATATTGAGCATCCTGAACTGGATGCCGGCGCGGTCGGTCACTTTCGCCATCTCGCCGCCGAGCGCGTCGATCTCCCGGACGAGATGCCCTTTCGCGAGCCCTCCGATCGCGGGGTTGCAGGACATCTGCGCGATCGTATCGAGATTGATCGTCAGGAGGCACGTTGAGCAGCCGAGCCGGGCCGCGGCGAGGGCTGCCTCGCAGCCTGCGTGACCGGCGCCGATGACGATGACGTCGTAGTCGCGTTCCCTGTACACACCTGTACTATAGAAGATTTTTTCCGGGTTCTTCAACGAAAGGCGCAGCGGATACGTGTGGTATAATTGAGTCAACAGGCTCTCGACGAGCACCGGCGGGCAGAGAAGAGTTATCGTTGCTTCGATATAAGAAAATATTCCTCGGCGGTCCCTGCAATAACGACTGCACCCACTGTCTGCCCGGATGGAAAGATTCCCCCCAGGTTGATTTTGCGCCGATCAGGAAACTCATCGAGAACACAGACTCTGACAACATCGAGTTTTATGGCGGGGAACCAACTCTGAGGAGCGATCTCGGCGCACTCATTACCACTGCCCGCGATGAGGGCTACAGGAGAATCAAACTCCGCTCGAACGGTCGCGCCCTCGCAAACCCCTATTACCTCGACGACGTGATGAGAGCCGGGTGTTCCCTCTTCGACATCACCCTGTGGGGTTCGCATCCCCACCTCCACGATCGTCTCACGAGAGTCCCCGATAGTTTCCGCGAGACGATGAGCGGGCTGCAGAACCTCTCGAGTGCGCCCTATGAAAAGTTTATCTCCGTTCGCATCCCTCTCTGCCGAGAGAATATATCCGACCTCGAACAGACCGTTGTGACCGCGCTGAATGTGGGCGTCCAGCGGATCATTCTGGCGATGCGGGACTATACCCTCTCCTTTGAGTCCGTACGGCCGCATATCGCAAACGGCATCAACATCGGCATCTTCAACCGGGTCTGGACTGCGACGGAGGGGATTCCTTTCTGTCTCATGCAGGGACTCGAACAGCACGTCGGAGAACTCTTCGTCGGATGGGAGTCCCTCACCGCAACGGCTTATCGAAAACATAAACGGTGTACCGAATGCGTTTACGACACGCTCTGCCCTGGTGCCGCGGCGGAGCACGTCGAGCGATTCGGCGGCCGGGAATTGACGCCGGTGAGATCCGGGGCACGTGCTGAGGAAATTAAGGCGCTCTATGAAGAAAAAAGTCGCGCTGATCTCCTATAACTGGGCGAAGCATTTTTCTCTCGCCCTCGGGTACGTCAAAGCATTCAGCCTGAAAGACGACTTCATCAGGCGGCATGCCGATATCGAGATACTCGATTTCGATACCGAAGGATTGAACGTCCAGCAGATCGTCTACTACCTCACGCAGAGCCGTCCATCGATCGTCGGCTTTTCGTGCTATTGCTGGAATATCGAGAAAGTTCTCGATACGGCGCGCATTCTGAAAACGATCTATCCGGACACGCAGATCGTCCTCGGCGGTCCCGAGGTGGGGCCGATCGCATCGAAGTATCTCGGCGAATATCCGTTCATTGACGTCATCGTCAAGGGGGAAGGAGAGGTCACCTTCGCGGAATTGCTGAAACAGTACCTCGGGCGCAGCAGACTCTCGGAGATAGCCGGCATCAGCTATCGTGCGAACGGACAGGTCATGGACAATCCGGACAGACCGCCCATCGAAAATCTCGGCGACATACCGTCCCCTTACCTTGAGGGGATTCTCGTCCCGCGGGACAACGTGAGTTACATCGAAACGTACCGGGGCTGTATCTTCCGGTGCCACTACTGTTTCGAAGGGAAAAACCTTCCCAGGCTCAGGTTCTTCCCCGATGAGCGGATCGAGAAGGAAATCGAATTGTTCATGAGCCGCCCCGACATCAAGACCTTTCACTTCGTGGACACCATTTTCAATTTCAGAAAGGATCGCCTCGCGAAAATAGCGCGTATGCTCGAACGGGCGAACCGTCATGGCGCGACGCTCCGCACGGTCGAGATCATCGCCGAATTCGTCGACGAGGAGACGATCGAGTATTTCAAGCAAGCCGGCGTCCGGAGCGTCGAGACCGGCCCTCAAACGGTGAACGAAGACACCCTCGCGAACGTGAACCGCTTTTACCGGGCGGAGCAGTTCCGAAGAGGCGTGCGCCTGCTGGAGGACAGCGGGATCGAAGTGACGAGCGACTTGATTATCGGGTTGCCCGGTGACACATTTTTTAAATTCGTCAGATCCGTTAAGACCATCGTCGGCATGAGGCCCTCGACGATTGTCTTCAGCATCCTGCACGTGCTGCCCGGCACGGTCCTCTACGAAAAAAGCACGGAGTACGGACTCAAATTCGACGACAAGGCGCCCCATCTCGTGCTCGGCGCCCCAAATTTCCCCTATGAAGATATCGACAAAGCCGTAGTCATGGCGTTCAGTCTCGACAAGGAATACAACATCCGCCCACTATCCCTCGCGTGACGGGTGGAGCGACGGCCCGCTCTCACCCCGAACGGCGCTTTTCGGGTCAACTTCTCTCGCGCAACCGGCCATCGGGTAAAATAGAGTATGCGATTGGTCCTTTTCGACATCGACGGAACGCTCATCGACTCGGGCGGTGCGGGTGTGCGGGCCCTCAACCGGGCAATGCAGAATCTCTTCGCGATCGAGAACGCATTCGCGGGAATCGGCATGGCCGGCAGGACGGACACCGAGATCATCAAAGACGGCTTGCGAAAGCACGGGCTCCCATCGGAGAAAACGGGCGATGTCGTGGACGCCTATCTCTCCTACCTCTCTGAGGAGATCCGCAACGACAGAAAATACGTGAAACCCGGCATCTACGAAGTGCTCTCCGCGTTGCAAGCGTTCGCCCATGTCGCCACAGGCCTTCTCACGGGCAACCTCGAAAGGGGAGCGCGCATCAAGCTCGAACCCTTCCGTCTGAATGGCTACTTCCCGAGCGGCGCCTTCGGCAGCGATGACGAAGACAGGAACAAGCTCCTCCCGATCGCGGTGGAACGGTTCCGAAGATTGGTTGGCTTCCCGATAAAGAGCGAAGAATGCATCGTCGTCGGAGACACTCCGCGCGACGTCGAATGCGCGCACAACCACGGCGCGTTCTGCATCGCTGTCGCGACAGGACCGTACCCGCGCGAGGCTCTGATTACGGCAGGAGCCGATCTCGTCGTCGAGGACCTCTCCGACCCGGGGGCCGTTCTCCGTTTTCTCTGACGTTTCCTCCTCCGAGCGCCGCTACCCTCTCCCGCACCTGATCGGTGAAGAATTGATACATGTCTTTGCTTTCGGGTTTTTTCTCGAGATCCAGCGCAGTCGGACGGAGAGGTTCCCCAAACGTCACGGAGACCTTCGCGAACGTCGGCACGGCGGAGCCACGGGGGAGAGCCTTATGGGTGCCCCGGATAAATGTGGGAACCACGGGCACGCCCGTCTCGACGGCGAGTATGCCGATCCCTTTCTTGAAATCCATCAGATCGCCGTCAAAGGATCTGCCTCCTTCCGGGAAAATGAGGAGCGCTTTGCCGTTTCTCAGCACGAAGGCCGAGAGCTGGAGCGCGGTATCGAGATGGCGTTCCGTATCGATTGGGATGACGTGAGCACGCCTCGCAAACCATGACCCGATCTTCCCCGTGAAGTACTTCTTGGTGCCGAGGGAGTACAGGCGCGCAAAATGTTCGGCCGGCAGAGCGGCGGCGACACAGAATGCATCGAGGTAACTGACGTGGTTCGGCGCGATGATGAACGGTCCCTCATCGGGTATATGCTCGAGCCCCCTCACGCTCAATCGGAAAAATCCCCTGAGCACACCCTTCACAACACTTAAGCCAAAGGCGACGATTGCACGGTCGAGGAACCCATCGGGGAGACGGACCTTCTCCCTCTCTTCTCGATCCGGATCTCGGCAGAGGATTTCCCTCCACCCCGGAGCCGCCTGCACCTCGCTCACGCGGTCCGCAACGACGGCCCTGATGCGATCGACGAGCTCCCCGACCGTACGGATTTCATCGAAGAACGTTTCCGGAAACGCGGTCGAAAAAGCCTTTTCGAGCGCGACGATGAGTTCGATCTTCGCGAGGGAATCGAGACCGAGGTCGAGATCGAGATTATCCGACGAGCAAATCGGAATGGGCTCTTTGAGGACGGCCCGAGCGCATTCGACGACCCGCCGACCGACGAGATCTCCCGTGAGCGACGGATCGTCCTGCGTCGATTCCTCCTTCCTGGAGATCGAGCTCGCAAGCTCCTTCACCATAAATCGCCTCACCTTCCCGAGCGGCGTTCGCGGCAAAGGTCCCGGGTGCAGGGAAAATCCCCTTATTCTCATGTAGCTCGGAAGGCGCGATGAAACAGCGCTGATCTCCCACCTGAGTGCCTCTCCGATATTCGAGACACCTGAGCGCCTCGCGCGCTCCACATCGGGAACGATCAGCGCCTCGAGGGATTCGACGGTGCCCTTTTCTTCCCGGCCCATCACGCACATCTCTTTTATGAAGGGAATTGACCGGTACGCCTTCTCGACCTCGTCCGGATACACCTTTTTGCCGGAGCTCAGGACGATTACTTCCTTCAGCCTCCCCGTGATAAAGAGATAGCCTTCACGGTCGATGAAGCCGATATCTCCGCTGTGGAACCACCCTTCTTTCAGCACCGCCTCGGTCGCCTCGGGATTTTTATAGTACCCCTTCATGACCATAGGGCCCCTGATCACGATTTCGCCTTCTTCCATGAAGGCGCATTCCGCTCCTTCTCCGGGACGAACGATCCTGATTTCCGCCGTCGGGAGCGGTCTGCCGACGGAACCCGGCTTCCTCTTCCCGATTGGATTGAAAGAAACGATCGGAGACGTTTCCGTGAGACCGTAGCCCTCGAGGACGGTCAACCCGAGCGCTTCGAGGTCTTCCATGATTTCCGGATCGAGTTTCGCTCCTCCGCATGCGGCAAATCTGAACCGCGGACCGAGTGCCTTATGGACCGATCCGAAGACAATTCTGCCGAGGTTGATCGAGGTTGTACGTCGCAGGAAACCACAGAGCGCGATGACGCGCCGCACCACCACCGGGAGCGGCCCCGGCAGTCGTCCCATCCGGGAAAAGATCCCGTTCCGAATCGATTCGAGGAGTTGGGGAACGCTCACGAGAATGGTAACCTCATTTCTCCTCATGGTTTCCATAATATCGGGGCCTTTCAGGCTCGGGGGAAACGCCACCGGAATCCCGAGGAATGCAGGGATGAGACAGTTCCCCATGAACGGGTACGTGTGGTGGAGGGGCAGAATGCCGATGACGCAATCGTCAGGAGAGATGATTCCCGCAGATATTACCGCCTCTGCATCGGAGCAGAAATTCCGGTGCGTGAGCATGACGCCTTTGGGCTTTCCCGTCGTTCCCGACGTATAGATGATGGAGGCAAGATCATCTTCTGAAATCTCGGGATACCGCTCCGCCGCTGGAAAAGCAGTTTTCTCTCCGAAATCGGGCGCATCGACATCGATTATCCACGGACCTGGGGTGCCTCCCCCCCCTGCCATGTGGGCGGCTCTTCGCACCTGTTCCGCCGTCTTTTCGCTGCAAAAGACCGCCTTTGCCTCCGAATCGGAAAGGAGATTCCCGATCTCGTCGATACCGAGCTGGACATCGATGGGAATGGCGACCCCGCCCGCGAGAGAGATGGAAAAATACGCGATGCACCACTCCGGCCTGTTTTCGGCGACGATGGCGACCCTGTCGCCTTTCTCCACCCCGATTTCTGCGAGATACGATGCGAGGCTTTTTACCCGCGAGCGGTACTCAGCGTACGTTACGGATTTCCATGTGCCGTCGAAATGCGTGAATGCGACCTTGTCACGGTGCGCCGTCGCGCTTTCGAGGAAGACGAGGGGAATGACGCGCGCCATCGGCTGACCTCTCCTCCCTCAATAGTCAATCCCCTTTCGCGGGCCCACACCTTGCCGATAGGCATGTTTGATCTCTCTCATTTCCGTAACGGTATCGGCTCTCTCGATGAGATCCGTGGGAGCATCCCTCCCCGTAAGAACGATGTGCACCGCAGGCGGCTTCTCATCGAGGAGATCGAGCACTTGCGAGAGATCGACGAGGCCCAACTGAATCGCATTCGTGATTTCGTCGAGAACCAGCACGTCGAACTGCCCGGAGAGCATCTTGTCCCGCGCCAGGCGGAGCGCCTCCTGTGCTTTAGCGCGGTGCTCTTCGAAAGGATACCGATCTCCTCTCATGCCGCAAAACCCCTTCCCCGAAAGGTGCAGTTCGACATCCGGTGCGAGCCGCTTGATGCCCTCTCTCTCCCCCGATGCGCAGGCGTCGCCTTTTATGAATCCCACGATGCAAACCTTCATACGGTATCCGGCCGCCCTCAACGCGATCCCCAGCGCGGCCGTCGTTTTCCCTTTGCCGTGTCCCGTCAGGACGACGACGAGTCCTCGCTCTTCCCGTGTGTCGTTACCGCTCACTGTGAGCTGTCGCCTCGTCCGCCGATGCCGCTTTGCATTTGCGGTCGCTTTTCGATAATATGAAAGGAGCGTCACACGCCTTTCCCCAGACGACGGAATCTTGTGCATATTGTACCGAATATTTCCGAAAATGGACATCAGGCACATACGCGAGATCGCACAGAGATATAACCCGGAAGAGATAGAGCGCTGCATAAGCGACCAGTTGGAAACGGGGAAGAACGTGTGTCTCAGCGACGAGACGAGCGAGAAGCTTATCGACGACCTCTCGAAGGCGGAAGCGGTGAGACAGTTCATGGACGAGGGGATGACGCTCGCTGACGCCCTGAGGGAACTCGCGAGGCGAATTCGCCGTCTCCAGTCCTCGTTCGACCTCTAAAAAAGAGAGGAGCATGCCATGAAAGCATTGATCATCAGCGCGGACAATTTCGAAGACACGGAGCTTCTCGTCCCCTACTATCGGCTGAAGGAAGAGGGGATCGACGTCGATATCGCGTCCATGAAGGCGGGATCGATCAGAGGAAAACACGGCTACGAAGTCATCGCGCGGAAGGCGCTTTCGGACGTGGATCCTGAAGACTACGCGATCCTCATCCTCCCCGGCGGCAAAGCACCGGGCGCGGTGCGGCGGAACGAGCACGCGCTCTCGATCGCGAAGCGCTTTTTCCAGAAGAAGAAGCCCGTCGCGGCAATCTGCCACGGACCTCAAACGCTCATTTCCGCCGGGCTTCTCGCGGGGCGACGCGCCACATCGTATAAATCGGTCGCCGGCGAAATGAAGGACGCGGGCGTCCTCTACGAAGACAAAGAGGTCGTCGTGGACGGCAACCTGATCACCTCGCGACAACCTGACGATCTTCCGGCTTTCATGAGGGAGATCATGAAGAAGATCAAGTCGTGAAATCCTCCCCGCCCGGAGGGGAAAGGGCAGCCAACGATGAATCGGCTTTCGGGTGAGAGATCTCCCTACCTGAGACACGCCGCCCACCAGAAGATCGACTGGTTCCCATGGAGCGAAGAGGCATTCGAGCGTGCACGGGAGCAGAACAGACCGGTCTTTCTGAGTTCCGGTGCGGTCTGGTGCCACTGGTGCCACGTCATGGCCAGAGAGAGCTTCGAAGACCCGGAAATCGCGGCCATCCTCAACGATCATTTCATCAGTGTCAAGCTCGACAGGGACGAACGGCCAGACATCGATCGCCGGTACCAAAACGCGGTCGCGGCGATGGGATTCGGCAGCGGGTGGCCGCTCACGGTCTTCCTCACGCCCGAGAAGAAGCCTTTTTTCGGAGGCACCTACTTCCCGCCGGACGATCGCTTCGGCAGGCCAGGCTTCAAAAAAGTCCTCCGTGCGGTCATCGAATACTACGCGACCCGCCGGGAACTGATCGACGATTACGCGGAAAAACTCACGGAGGCGCTCGTCCAGAGAACGTTCGGCCCCGGGAGCATTCGGCCCGATATGCTGCACTCGGCAACGGAAACGATGGTATCGCAGGCCGACGCCGTCCACGGGGGGTTCGGATCAGCCCCGAAATTTCCGATGCCGGGCGCCCTCCAATTCCTCTTGTCCAGATACATCCTCGAGGGCGACGATCCCGCTGGTTCCGTCGTCAAGAAGTCGCTCGAAGCGATGGCGCTCGGCGGATTTCACGATCAGCTCGGCGGCGGATTCCACCGGTACTCGGTCGACGAAGCGTGGGTCGTGCCGCATTTCGAAAAAATGGCCGACGACAACGGGTGGTTGCTCCGCACCTACCTCGACGGGTATCGCGTCTTCGGGACCACATTTTTCAGGGAGGTCGCCGAAGGAATCATTCGCTTCCTCAAGGATGACCTGTCGGCCCCACAAGGTGGATTTTTCGCAAGCCAGGATGCGGATGTGACACCCGACGACGAGGGTGGCTACTTCACGTGGAAGGAAGACGAGTTCAAAGGAGTCTTGACCCCGGAAGAATACGACGTGCTCTCTCTCCATTTCCTCGGGGAACGGGGCGCGATGCACCATGATCCGGGAAAACGCGTTTTGTTCGTTGCACGGGGGACGGTAGACATCGCGCGCCACCTCGGCATCGACCCACGGCGCGTCATCGCCCTCATCGAATCTGGCAAAGAGAAACTCCTCGCCGCGCGTCGAGCACGGGAGTCGCCCTTCATCGACGGGACCATCTATACCTCGGTGAACGGACTCCTGATCGCTTCTTTCTTGAAGGCATCCGGCGTCCTCGAAGATCCTCGCCTCGGTGAATTCGCACTGAAGAGCCTCAAGAGGGTTCTCGCCGAACACTACGTCGAAGGCGTGCTCTATCGGACAGAGAGGGTGCATGCCATCCTCGACGACTACGTTTTCTTGACCGAGGCACTGATCGACGCCTACGGGATGACGGGTGACGATTCGTTTCTCTCGCTCGCGGTCACCATCATGGATTCGTGCATCGAGAAATTCTGGGATTCACGTGAGGGGGGCTTTTTCGACACCGATTCTGACGTCATCGGCATGCGGCTCAAAACCATCGAGGATACCCCCCACCCGTCCGCGAACGGCGTCGCAATCCACGTACTGCTGACCTTGCACGCCGCATCGGGCGAACGGAGATATAAACAGTATGCGGAGACGTCACTGGAACTTTTCGCGGGACAGGCCGAGGCAATGGGCATCCATGCGGGATCCTATTTTCGCGCGCTCGATGCCTATTTTCACATGGTGACGCTGACTGTCCAGACAGCGCCGAACAATCCGCTCGCCGAGGCGGCCCGCAGCGTCCTCTACCCCTACGTAAGTTATCGTTACGAGGCCGAACGCGGGTGCGTCATTCCCTGTCTCGGAGACGTATGCTACGACCCCCTGAAGAACGCGGAAGAGGTACGAAAATTCTTCGCGGCGAGACGGAAGATCGGAACGTAGGCCGATGCACTGTGATCACACGCTGCAGGAAAGATTCCCGCAGCGTGCTCGAGAAATGACTAATACCTCCTCTCGACCTTTTCGCCTTCACACACTTCGCGAACCTGATCCTTGATGAGCTTCCCATCTTCCCAGACCCTCTCGTGGACCTTGTGGCACTTTGTCTTCGCATCGTATTCGATCGGATCGGCACGATACAGTCCACGCCCATCCTCCGTGACATATGCCACCGGCTTGCCGGCGGCCGCCGCTTCCTGGGAAGCTCTCATCGATACATCCGTGAAGGTGGCGCCGGCGACCCCGCCGAGCGCCGCGCCAAGAACACCGCCCCGCCATGGGTTCCTGTTGTCCAGGATTGCACCCGTGATCCCTCCGATGATGGCACCTGCGCTCGCGCCCTGGGCGTGGTACTGCGTACAGCCCGCGAGCAAGGTGAGAGAGGAAAGAACGAGAATTATCGCAACAACCTTCTTCATAAAACCTCCTTCTTCGAGGGCTTCGTATGCCCTCTGTCGCATTGATTCTCACGCGCCCGCCAATCGCGTCCCTTTTAGCGTAACAACACGCCCCGTCCCTGTCAACACAGGGCGGAATTGACGCCCGGATATGTTAACATTATGTGCGTCATGGAGATCCCTTTCCGGAAAACGAAGAACGGAATCTCTTTTCGGGTAAGGGTGGAGCCCCGATCGTCGAGCCGGGGCATTTCGGGCGCGATCGGGGATGCGTTGAAAATACGTGTGAATGCGCCGCCCGCTGGCGGAGAAGCGAACGAGGAACTCATTAAAATTCCGACGGCTGCATTCCGCGCGAGGAAAAGCGCGGTCAGGATCGTGAGCGGGTTCGCCTCGAAAAACAAGACGGTAGAAATAGACGGCTGCGACAGGATTCCCGATTTCTTCTCCCGGGGAAAGGGGTCAAAGGAGAGTTATAGATGCTCGATGCGAAATTTGTCAGGGAACATTTCGGTGTGGTCGAGGAATCCCTCAAAAATAGAGGCTACGACCTTTCGCTCGACGAGTTCCTCGCATCCGAAGAACAGCGTCGCACCCTCCTGAGGGAAGCGGAAGAGCTGCGGAACCGGCGAAATGTCGTCTCTGAAGAGATCGCCCGGCAGAAGACCCAGAAGAAGGACGTTGCGCATATGATCGACGAAATGAAACGGGTCTCGGACCGGATAAAGGAATACGATACCCAATTGAAAGCCCTCGAGGAACGCACGTGCGAGTTCCTGCTCAACGTCCCGAATATCCCCCATCATTCGGTCCCCATCGGGAGAGACGAGACCGAAAATGTGGAAGTGCGTCGGTGGGGGGAACCGAGACAGTTCGACTTCGAGCCTTTGAACCACTGGGACATCGGAGCCATTTTGGATATTCTGGATTTCGAGCGCGCATCCAGGATCGCAGGTGCCCGTTTCTGCCTCATGAAAGGCGCCGGCGCGAGGCTCGAGCGGGCGCTCATGAACTTCATGCTCGACCTGAACACGGCGAAAGGCTATCGGGAGGTGTTCCCCCCCATCATCGTCAACCGAGAAAGCATGAAAGGAACCGGGCAACTCCCCAAATTCGAGATGGAACTCTTCAGAACCTGCAACCCCGAGTATTACCTGATACCGACTGCGGAAGTTCCGGTCACGAACATCCACCGGCAGGAGATCCTGCAGGAAAAAGATCTCCCCCTTTACTACACCGCTTACACGCCATGCTTCCGGCGCGAGGCCGGTTCGTACGGCAAAGACGTGCGGGGACTCATCAGGCAGCACCAGTTCAACAAAGTCGAACTCGTGAAATTCGTGAAGCCCGAGGATTCCTACGACGAACTCGAATCATTGACCCGCGATGCGGAAGACATCCTCCAGAGGCTCGATCTCCCTTATCGGGTCGTCGCGCTGTGCACAGGCGACCTCGGCTTCGCCGCGGCGAAGACATACGATCTCGAAGTGTGGCTGCCCGGCCAGCAGAGATACCGGGAAATCTCGTCCTGCTCGAACTTTGCCGATTTCCAGGCTCGGCGGGCCGACATAAGGTTCAAGAGAGAGGGCAAGAAAGGGACGGAGTTCGTGCATACGTTGAACGGCTCAGCCCTCGCCATCGGAAGAACCGTCGCCGCAATTCTCGAAAACTACCAGCAAAGAGACGGCTGTGTCATCGTGCCGGAAGTCTTGCGCCCGTACATGGGGGTAGAGGTCATACGGTGAATGCAGAACGGCTGTGTCAGCTTCGGAAGGACAAGCGCCACAGTATCGAAAAATAATTCCTCTCGGACTGTCAAACAGCGGGCGACAGAGTATAAATCGTTTCGGATGTCATCATGATATTTGCCGGCTTTCTATCGGGATTGATTGCAGGTCTCTCGATGGGACTGATGTCGCACGCGGGGTACAGAGAAGGCTTCCTCAAGTCGAGCCTCTTCATCATCGACGGGTCGTTCGCGCTCAAAGTCCTCGGCCTTCCATATGACGAGCGACGCGCCGTTCTATTCGGCGTTCCGGTCCATCTGGCGACGAGTGTATCCTTCGGAATCGCCTATGCGGTTCTGACGCAGGTGCTGAACGTGGTGCCGACGAATATCTCGTCGGTTGCCGTTTACATCTTCGTGCTCTGGCTTTCGATGCTGTTCATAGCCCTGCCGATAGCGGGGCACGGTCTTGTCGGCAGAAGGTTGTCTGCCTTCACGTGGTTTGAGCAGTTTCTCCTCCATGTGATATTCGGCTTGAGCTTTTTAGGTATCCTTTATATTTTCGAATAAAACTCCCCCCACAGCGACAATACAAACGCCTCCCCTCGACGTCCGTCCCGCTCATGGAACGGCGGGCTTTGCGCCCGTGAAAATTGCGGGTGGGTCGTACCCGACGCGCGAAAGCGAGCTTCATCAAGGGCGTTCGAGAAGATCCGCTATTCTGCCGATTGCGATCTTGCAGATGAAAAGATAGGGGGCCGCGAACGTCGGCACCTCGAAGACGAGAACGCAACGTTCGTCGTTGCCAAGTTCCGTTCTGTGGCCTGTCGCAGGGATGCCCCAGACTCGCCATGACCAGTACCTGTATTCTTCGTACTCCGTTACGACGAACGGAACCCACAGGCCGAATGGCGTTCGCACCCTCCCCCGGGAACCTTTCTTTATGTATCGTTCCGCGCAATCGACCGCGGTAACAGACGGACCCCACTGCGGCCAGCGCGTTGTATCGGTCAGGACGTCCCACACCGCGTGGCAGGGCACGTGCAGCCTTCCGCCAATCTCACACGTGGGATACGAGATTTTCAGCATGCTCGATCAAACGGCAAAGCTCTGTGCAAAACTAAAAATTGTTGGGTGAAATCGTATCAGTCTCCATCTGCCCCGAGGCGCTCGAGGAATGCCTCCGCCGTGCGTACCGATGGTATCTTCGGTCACGTTCGCGATCGTCCACCTCGGCAATATGAACGACGGCAATCCCTCTCTACCGCAATTCCTGAAACACTACGTCCGACTCACGCCCTTTTCGATTATCGACGTAGTGATCGTCGTACCCCCGGGGTCATCGGTCTGTCCCGGTAGGCCCGCATCGACGCCATGTGGAGGACGAGCCTCTTCTTGGAGAAATGAAAATCAAAGAAATACCGCTTGTCCTCGAGCAGAAAGATTGTTCGACTTCTCCCGAGAGCGGGATGACGATCATGGGGTTATTTGGCACATACGATGACCGCCTCGTCCATTTCCAGACACTAAAAGGCCTTACTCGGCTTCCAGCACTCCCACACCTTTATCACATTGCCGGATTTATCGGTTTCTGCAACCGTGGGTTTCCCGGGTTCCCACCCACAGGGGATGAAATTGCCGGTCGCCCTGTATTCCGTCAGCGCCCTCAACTGCCTGAGCAGCTCCGGGACGCTCCGTCCGATCGGTGCAGCAAGCATCTCGGTTGACTGTACGACGCCTTCCGGATCGATCAAAAAATGGCTCCTCCGGTGAACCTTCTTCTCATCGTCGAATACCCCGTAAAGCCTCCCGACTGTTCCGTCCGTATCCGAAATGAGCGGGAAAGGGGCGCCGCCGGCGATCATGCACGGCATCACCTTCTCGTGCAGCTCCCTATGCGTGCTGACACTGTCAACACTGATCACTAATATCTCGGCCCCGAGTTCCTGAAATGCGGGATATTTGACGGCAACAGCCGCTATTTCTGTCGGACAGACACAGGTGAAATCCCCCACGATGAAAATGAGTATCACCCACTTCCCACGGTACCTGGAAAGAGAGATTTCCCACACCTCGCCCACGTGAAATGCCTGCGCAGCAAAGTCCGGAGCAGTATCGCCAACCCGAACCATCGTAATCCTCCTTTTAAGAGATTGTCAGGGCCGCTGTTCGCGCCCTCTCAGAAAAAGCTTACAACAAATACTCAAAAGAGAAGGTATCACTTTGCTGGAGAGGACATGTCCAACAAACCCCTGCAGTCGAAAAATAACCTTCTTCAGACTGCCCGGTTACGACTCATGTAGTTTTTCCCCTGCCTCGATCGGAGGCATCCGGGAGGCGAGGCTTTTCCCGGTCCCTTGACGGATCTTCTACTCCACAGGGGTACCTCTTCTACTCCTTCTGTTTCCCCTCCCTCGAGGGGAGGGGTCAGGGGAGGGTGTTTAACAGTGTATAAGGAACCAACTGGCTCTTGCCTCCTGAATTTGTACCACTCCACGTGTCTCGCTCCAAGATGTCTCCACAGTAACCTCTCGGCGTCCGTCGGGTCCTTTCGGAGCGTTTTTGCAACAGAATGCTTGTGGGAATCATTCATTGCACACCCTCACCCTCCCCTCTCCCCTCGAGGGCGAGGGCATAACCAAAAATGGATATTCCATCGCCTCTGCACTCAAAGGAGAGGGTTCAGCAAAAAACCGGATAAGGTGAAACATTCCTTCTCCCTCCATAAAGTAAGGTCTTCCGTCAGCCTCCCAGAAATCGGAAGAACCGAAAACAACGGTTTTCAATCATTGAACGGATACCCTTCCTGCCAGCCACCGCCCAACGCCTTATAGAGACTGATAAAGGCGATCGCCTGGTTCTCGATGCTCCGCGCCAGTTGGTCCTCGGCCGCATAAAGCGCGGCCTGCGCGTCGATCACCACGAGAAAACTCTGAAGTCCGGCGAGGTACCGCTCGAGGGCCAATTTGACGGCGAGGTCGTTCGCCCGAACTGCTTCCGCGAGCGCCGCCGATCGACTTTTCTCGCGCGACAGGGAAACGAGCGCATTTTCGACCTCCTCGAGCGACAAGAGAACCGTCTGTTCATACCGCGCGAGTGCCTCGTCACGCGCCGCTTTCGACCAATCGATCTGGGCAAGTCTTCTCTTGAAATTCAGTACCGGCCACCTGACCGAGGGGCTGATCAACCAGAAATTGCTCTCATCATGCAGGAGACTTCCTCCCCGTGCCGCCTGGAATCCGAAAGAACCGGTGAGCGAAAATTTCGGGAAGAGGTCCGCGATCGAGACGCCTACGGACGCGGTCGCCGCTGCCAGTTCCCTCTCGGCCTTCCTGATGTCCGGCCGCCGGCGCAGGAGATGCGAAGGCAACCCGACCGGCAGATCCTCAGGAATATTGGGGAGCGGCGAAGAGACGAGCAGCTCCTTCTCGATGCCCGGCGGTTCCTCGCCCAACAGCACGCTTAAACGATGGATGGCCGCCTTCAGAGATCGCTCGAGAGAAGGGATGATCGCCTCCGCCGATGCCAGTTCACCGCGCGCTCGGGCAGAATCCAGTTCGCTCACCAAACCGGCCTTGGCACGGGCTTCGGTTATTTCCGCGTAATCTTTGCGGACCTGCACCTGCCGTCTTGCGATGTCGAGCCGGAGCTGTAGCGCTCTCGTATCGACATAATTTCGCGCAACCTCTCCCTGGAGCGTCACGAGGGCGTGCCGAAGACCTTCTTCGTGAGCTTCGAGCGTCGCATAGGCGGCCTCGATCTCCCTGCGAATGCCTCCGAAAATATCGACCTCCCAGGATGCATCAAACCCCGTCACATAGAGGTTTTGCTCCCTGCCCGCATTCACACCCTGCAGCGAGGACGATCCATCCGTTGAGAACTCTATAGACGCGAGAGGAGATTCCGGCTTTCTGATGTGCCGGTAGGAACCTTTCAGCTCGCCTTCAGGGAGCAACCCGGAGGAGCTTACCATCGCCTGCGCCCGAGCCTGCCGAACACGGGCGGCAGCGATGCGCAGGTCGGGATTTTGCCGCACGGCTTTCGCCATGATACCTTCAAGGACGGGATCACGAAAGACCGTCCACCAGGAAGAGAGGTGCTGAGCGTCGGGCTCCGCGCCCGTCGTAACGCCCGACTCGAGTGAAGCGAAAGAAGGAGAGACGGGATAATCCTTCCTCTCGTAATCGGGACCGACCGTTACACACGCCGGCATCACACAGACGAAGAAGAGAAGTACGATAATGATCCTATTCACTGGGCTCGCTTCTTGTCCCTTTCCGAACTCTGTTGTTCAGCGGTCTGGGCCTCGATGAAGACGTCCATGAGCTGACCGGGGAAAACGGATAAATTACGCCGGTCGAAACTGTAAACAACCTGCATCACCCTCGTATCGACGCGTTCGGTGCTCTCCCCGGTGAGAGACCGTTTCGGCACGACATACTTTTCTATGTATTCGAACCGAAGGTCGGTCTTTCGCTCGGGATTGCCGCGCACATAAGCGACCGCTGGCGTCCCGGGCCGAAAGCGCCACGCATCATTCTCATCGATATCCACGCGCACGTGGAGCCTGTCGAGATTGCCGAGGAGGATAAGCGGCACCTCTGTCACGCCCGTCGGGGCGAATTCACCCGGACGGATATTGACCTGAAGCACCTCGCCATCGATGGGAGAACGAACGGTGAGGAGGTCGATTGCTACCTTCGCAGCCTCGACCTCGGCCTTCGCGGCTGCAAGCCGCGCCTCCGCAACCTGCACCGCGAATCTCCTCTTGTTCAGATCCTCCAAACTTATGGCACGCTGATCTTTGACGCTCTCCGCAAGCGAGAGCTGGGCCTCAAGGTCCTTCAGGTTGGCCGCCTCTTGCGACACCCTCGCTTCGCGGATACCCAGCTCCGCCCTTTTTGCACGGTCATCGAGCATAAAGAGGGCGTCACTCGCTTTCACTCTCTGCGCAACACGCACGTAAACACGCTGTACGATTCCCGAAACGTGGCTGCCCACCGAGATATTCCTCGTGCTGGCCTCGACGATGCCCGCTCCCGAGATCTTGTGTTCGAACAGGACGCGCGGCGGTTCCGCAACGGGTTGCGCCGGTACGACCGGCCTCGATCCCTGCTTCACCATCCATGCGGCAAAGACGAGGCCGATGACGGCGAGAAACGGAAGAAGATATTTCCGGATCACATTCCCTCCTACGCAGTCGCCACCTGTGGCTCGACGAGGACGATCCGCCCGTCGTCCATCTTGGCTATGCGGTCCGCAAAGTTAAATATCCGATTATCGTGCGTCACGACGATGATCGCCCTGTCGGAAGCGAGCGCCGTGCTTCTGAGAACGTCCATAACGAGCCTCCCCGTATCGGCGTCCAGCGCGCTCGTCGGTTCGTCGCACACGATCAGGCGCGGGCTGTGCACAAGGGCCCTCGCGATCGCAACCCTCTGCTGTTGCCCGCCGGAAAGGTTTCCCGGAAGGGCGTTCAGCTTGTCCCCGAGATTAATGCGCTCGAGAATGTCGCGTGCCTTCGCAAGGGCCTCCTTGCGGGACTTCCGCGATATCAAGAGGGGAACCGCCACGTTCTCCGCCACCGTCAGGGTCGGAATCAGGTTATAGGCTTGGAAGACAAAGCCGACGTTCGTTCCGCGGAAAAAAGTCTTTTTCTGCCCTGACATATCTCTCAGGTTCTGCCCGAGGACAAGACATTCGCCCTCGTCGTGGTTAAGGATTCCGGCAATCACGGAGATGAGCGTTGTTTTCCCGCATCCCGAGGGTCCCACGAGCATGAGGAGCTCACCCATGCGGATATTCAGGTTCACACCGCGGAGGGCCTGAACTCTCGTTTGCCCCGTCACGAATGTCTTCGTCACGTTCAGTAACTGGACGGCTACGCCGTTTTGGGCCACGTGCGCTTACCCCTTGAATACGATAGCCGGTTCGAGTTTCATCACCTTCCGAATGCTGATGATGGCCGAAAAGACGATTATGATAAGAATCGCGAACCCCGTAAGGAGCAGAATCTCGGGGGTCAAGTGGAACGAGAGTTCCGTACCTTTCATGAAGTACCCGAAAAGAGCGGCGCCTCCGACGCCGAGACCGAACCCGATCCCCCCGACCACGATCGCCTGCAGAAGGATCATACGCAGGAGAACCCCGTTTCCCGTTCCCATCGCCTTGAGAGTGCCGAAATAGCGCAAATTCTCGAGAGTAAAATTGTAGAATGTTTGACCCGCTATCGCCGTCCCGACCAAGAACCCGAGCATAACCGCGATGCCGAAATTGATCGGGATCCCAGTGTTCTTCATGTAGTAGTCGAAGGTGAGATCCTTGAATTCCTGCGCGGTGTAGGCCGCCAGGCCTGTCGCCGCCCTGATACGCTCCGTGAGAACCTTCAGGTCCTCCCCTGGTGCTGCCTTTACGAGGACGAACGACATCAACCTACGTTCTCTCGGCGCGAACGTCGTTGCGCGCGAATAGGTGGTGTAGATGACAGGCTGCGACTGGAAAGTACGCTTGACCTGACAGATGCCGACGACAATAGCCCTTTTGTCGTTGATTTCTATCACCTCGCCTACTTTCAACGGAACGGGGTTCCCTCCGGGTTCCCTCGGTTTCTTTGCCAAGCGGGTGTTCGCGCCGACATCGTTCACGATGATCGCATCCTGCCGCCGGAGGTCCTGGAGCGAACCCTCGAGCATTACCGGCGGTCCGCCGATGAGCGTCGCGTCATCGAGGCCGAGCAGATTGATGATCTGAAAATTTCCATCCTCGAGCCGGGCCTTGAGAAGTCCCTTATAGAGCGGCACCGCCCACTCCACCCCCTGGATGCCGCGGACCCTGAAGAGCTGCGTGTCCTGGAGAGGCTTCACATCGTCGATGAACTGCACTTTCGGATCCATGACCCATATGTCAGGCTGCGAGAGATCATCGATGAAGCTGTACGTGCGGGTCATGAGCCCTGTGAAGATCGATGACTGCTGGGTGATGAGCAAGGCGGCAAAAGTCAGGCCCATGATCAGGCCAAAATATTTCCCCCTGTCGCCCATGAGCATTGTCAGAGCAATGCGATACATTTCCGCCTCATATTCACGAGTGCGTCAGCATTACCGTCAGTCCCCATCCGACCAATGCCGGCCGCCGCGCCTTTTGCAAAGCATTTACTATGATAACTTATCTCAGATTAGTCATATAGCCATTTGGCAGGACACAACGGCTTCGCAGAACCGAAAGCAAAAATCGAACGTGAAAAGATCTCCGCTATAGGTCTCCCCTCCCCCTAACCCACTATTCCCTCGCTCACTCCACGCCAACGGCGTGCCGTCGCAATCCCTTTTTCTTCAGGTCTTAATTCCTTCGACCCACATCTCGTTCTATGCGAACGAGGGTTGTTGGGTCGCAATCCCTTTTTCTTCAGGTCTTAATTCCTTCGCCACCGTTACACGCGGTGTGACGGGGCGTTTCTGGTCGCAATCCCTTTTTCTTCAGGTCTTAATTCCTTCGGATATATTCGCTGAAAT
>CAKZPA010000055.1 GCA_937138415.1 uncultured Nitrospiraceae bacterium
AAGAGCCTGAGCTCATTCCACTGTCTATTCTTCTTCTCCTCTCGGGGCGGCGGGAACAGGTCAGAACGAACGTGGAGCGTCTCGCGGCGTCGATACGCGAGCCTCACGAAATCATTCTCCTCCCTCCGCATCGCTCGTACTCGCCGCCGAAGTGGCTGAGGAGAATGCTCACAAACAACACGCATCTCAAGTTTGTCGATCCCCGCGCGGGAAATGCTTCTGCCGCAGGCGCCCCGACCGCGGGCCGCCCACCGTCTTCGATAACAGAGGATATGGGGTTTTCTGCCGCCTGTAATGCCGGGATCGCCGCGTCTTCCGGGGAATACATCGTCGTGCTCGATGATTCCGTCCTCGTCACCGACGAGTGGCTGAGCGGTCTGCTCGAGGTGCTCAAGAAGTCGGACGACATCGGCGTCGTCGGGCCGATGCTCTTGGGGGGCGAGGGTCGGCAGGGGGTGGATGAAAGAATACTCAAAACATATAACAAGAGCGAGGCTCATGGGGACTCGTCGAGACGCGGGGAGACGACCGAACGGGTGATCGGAAACATGGAAACCGGCATGAAAAGGGTCGGAGCGACGAAACAATCCCGGGGTAAAGCGAACGATGAGATCGCCGCGTCCCGCTCGAGCGGAACTCGCGATGACACAAATATCTCTGAAATAGATGCATTCGCACGGTTTTTTAAATCACGGAACAGGTACCGGCAGGTTCCCGTAAAGAGCATCACCCATCCCTGCGTCGCTTTTAAAAGGGGCCTTTTCACAAAAATCGGGCCTTTCGACGAGCAGTTCGCGACGGCGCAGTATGCGCTCGAAGACTACTGCCTGAGAGCGGCCATCGAGAATTATAGAAGCACCATTGCAGGCGACACCGTCGTGCTTGTGCAAAAGCCTGCTCAGGACGATGGGCGTAAGAGAGAGACGTTTGCCGATCGAAAGCGTTTCCTGCATAAGTGGAGCAGACAGGAGACGATCGAGCGGTACGGCGCGAGATTGGTTGCCGCCAACGTGCTGGCCGCCTCCGCAGATTTTCGCACGCGGGGCGAAAAAGAAAAAGCACTTGTCGCTCTCGGCGAAGGCCTGCGGGCGAACCCCAACGATGAGCGACTTCATTTTGCATTGGTTGACCTGCTCCAGGATACCAAGAGATTTTCCGAAGCGTATGACATTCTCCAGTCACTGCCGGATTTCGAGAAAGACGATCCAGCGTGGCTCCACCGCGCGGGATCCTGCAAATTGGGGCTTCAGCACTTCGAGGAGGCAAAAAACTTGGCAGAGCGGATGCTCGCTCGTGAACCGGCATCGGCCGAGGCTTTCACACTCCTCGGTCTCGTCGCCTATAACCGCGGGGACCTCCCCGGCGCCGAGCGTCTTTTCCGGGAAGCGATCGACACGGGCGCTGGATACGCGGAAGCCTACGCGAATCTCGGCGGGGTAAAATGGGCATCGAAAGCCTACGAAGAGGCATACCACTATCTCGAGAGAGCGTTCATCCTCTCGCCCGGCACGGAGAGCATCGCGGTCAACTATCATGCTGCCTCTGTCGCACTCAGGAGACTGGAGCAGGCTGTGCAGGCATTCCGCGAAGCTTCATCCTTGTACCCTCTCGATAAGAGGCTGAAATACATACTCGCCGATCTCCTCCTGCAGGAGGAGCACTATGCGGAAGCCATGGAGACGATCGAAGACGTCCTCATTACTTTCGGTATGGACAACGATTCCCTTACCCTTGCCAGTGTGCTGAGGGAGAAATTAGGGCCGCACGACAACATAAAACATGCGTCGTGTGGCCAAGAAGCCACTGGGACACGTGAAACATCCGAATCAGAAGGCGAGATTGCCACTCCCGCCTCGGGCGGGATCGCGATGACGGACAGCCCGTTGGTCGCTCGCGCTAACACGGGAAGGGGTACCCTTTCAATCTGCATGATCGTCAAGGACGAGGAGAAGAATATCGGGAAGTGCCTTCACACGATCAAACCGCTCGCCGATGAACTCATCGTCGTCGATACGGGTTCGACCGACCGGACCAGAGAGATCGCAAAGGTGTTCGGCGCGAAGGTGTACGACTTCGCGTGGACCGACAGCTTCGCCGAGGCGCGCAACTACTCGCTCTCGAGAGCAACGGGCGACTGGCTGCTCGTCATGGACGCGGACGAAACAATCGCCCCGGAAGATTTTAAAAGAATCAGGGAACTTATTATCCGAGACTCGGTGACCAGTCCCAAAAAGTCTCAACCAGCGCCACCTTATTACGTCGCCTATTCATTCGTAACCCGCAATTACGTCGTTCCGATAACGACCGCCGGCTGGACTGCCAACGACGGCACTTATCTCGAGCAAGAGGCGGGCACCGGTTGGTTCCCGAGCAAGAAAGTGCGCCTGTTTCCAAATGATTCCCGTATCCGCTTTGAAGCTCCGGTGCACGAATATGTCGAAGGGTCGCTGTCGGCCGCGGGCATTTCCATCCATGACTGCTCGGCGCCGATCCACCATTATGGGAAGCTGGATAGCGGGAAAGTCGCTGACAAGGGGCGCCAGTACTATAAACTCGGCAAGGCAAAACTGATCGAGCGAGGGGAGGAGGACCCCCTCGCGCTCCTCGAGCTTGCGATCCAGGCTTCGGAGCTGCTTGAGTTCGAGGAATCGATACCGTGGTGGGAGAAGTTCATCCGCGCGATGCCCGACTTCTGGAAGGGCCATTACGGACTCGGCAACGCTTATTTTAGGACAGGGCGTTTTGCGGAGGCCGCACACTCTGTCAGGACGGCCATCGAGCAAGCCCCGGGCGATAGGGAGTGGCGGGACGCCGCGCTTCTCTTTGCGTGGTGTGCGATACCGAGCGGCAGAGCGCAAGAAAGCGTTCAGCTTATGAACCGATTGCTGGAGAAAAACCCCGACGACACGCTCGCTTCGATACTCATCACGATAGCTTATCTGTACACAGACGAAAGAGCGAGGGGCTTCGAACTCCTTCACTCGTTGAAGGAGAACACCACAAGTGCTCCGGAATTTATCATTGAGTACGCACGGCACCTGGCGAGTTATGAAAGGCCATCCGAAGCCCTCGTGCTTCTTGACGCCGCCGCTGAGGTCGGCATGGCAACCGTCGATATGATGGCGCTCAAAGAGGAGTGCGAGAGGAAGATAAGGGGACAACGGGAATCGAGGGTTGACGAAGTCGAGGAGCCAAGTGAACAAAAACAGGACGTGCGAAAAGACCTGAACAATGTCATTGCGAGGAGATACCCATTGGGCGGGACAACGCAGCAATCTCATACCGAACAGCAAGATCGCCCCGCTCAACCTACAGCGGATCCCGCGCCGGCCGCCACCGCTCAGGCTGCTCGCGATCGCACGGAAAAGGCCACCCTCTCCGTCTGCATGATCGTCAAAAACGAGGAGCAGAACATCAGGCGCGCGCTCGAGAGCGTCAAACCCGTCGCCGACGAGATCGTTGTCGTCGATACCGGCTCGACGGACCGGACCAAGGAAATCGCCGAAGAACTCGGCGCCAATGTGTACGATTTCGCGTGGACCGACAGCTTCGCCGAGGCGCGGAACTACTCGATCTCGAAAGCGACCGGTGATTGGATCCTCATTCTCGACGCCGACGAGGTGATTGCGCCGAAGGATTACGAAGCATTGAGAAGACTGATACAAAAGGATTCAGAGGGTCATAAATTCAAGGGGCCACATGAAATCGAAAAAGGTCTCGGTACGAAAAGTCCCGCAGAATGCGGTACGACAAAGCAATCCCCGACCAGCTTAAAAGACGAGAGCGCCGCGCCCCGAACACTTTCAGGACTCGCGATGACAGATAAAACACCGAGCACTCGCGATGTCGACCAAGAGCACCCGATCCCTGGACCTTCGGAATCCTCGAGCCCGGCCTCTGCCGCCTATCTCATCACGACACGCAATTATGTCACCGCCATGAACGTCGACGGCTGGACCGGAAACGACGGCTCGTACGCCGCAGAGGAAGCGGGCACCGGGTGGTTCAGCGGCGAAAAAGTGCGCCTCTTTCCGAATAAAAGAGAAATACGCTTCGAATATCCCGTTCATGAGCGGGTGGAGCCGTCGCTCGAACGGCATGGCATCCCGATCGAACGATGCGATGTCACCATCCATCACTATGGGAAACTCGACGAGGAGAGGCGCCGCGCGAAGAACGAGTATTATTATGCATTGGGCAAGCGGCGGCTCGCCGAGCAGGGCGAGGGGGATTACCGATCCCTGTACGACCTCGGTGTCCAGGCGGCCGGCATCGGAAGATACCGCGAAGCGGTCGCTCTGCTGCAGCGCGTCATCTCGCTAAAACCGGACTTCGCGCGCGCTCATGCGAGCATGGGAAATGTCTACTACAACCTCGGCAGGTATCAGGATGCTCTCGAAGCATACCGCACCGCGTTTGAACGTGATCCCGAATCCATAGACGCGGCAATTATGCGCGCTCAGTGCGAGCTCATCGCAGGCAGTCCTCAGAGAGCGCGGGAATGCCTCGCGTCAATGGAGAGCCGAAACCCGCTCCTGAAAAAGGCGACCCTCCTGCTCATGGTGTCACTTTTTTTGACCGGCGATCGAGAAGGAGCTCTGGAGCGTGCGGATATGTTCAAAGAGCGAAGAGATTTCGTTATAAGCTACCTCGCCGAGTTTGCGGAGCTCTTCACGTCGATAGGAAAGACCGCCGAGGCACAGCTCTTGAGAGAGGCGGCAGAAGACGTCGGGCTTCGCGGTCTTTTCAATGTTTGAGCAGCCATGAGGACAGTCATCGGCGTTTTTCCTCCGCGTAGAGTCAAACAGCGAGATTGCTTCGCCTTCGGCTCGCAATGACGAAAAGAGGCAAATGACAACTCCCCTCCACTTACAGCGCGGGGCCGTTCAAGCTGAACACTGTGGTATACTGATGCAATCTGAATCGAGGAGCGCGACAATTCATGTCCCGGAGAGTCGACGACTGGCTCAGACAGGCAGAGAAAGACCTACGGCACGCCCGAACCTCAGTGGGCGCCGGTGATTTCGAGTGGGCCTGTTTCGCAGCACAACAGGCAGCGGAAAAAGCTTTGAAGGCCCTCTGCCATAGCCTCGGGGGAGAGTGCTTCGGCCACTCTCTTCTCAAGATGATGAAAGACCTGCCCGGCGAGATTCGGAAGACAAAGAAACTGCTCAAGAAAGCGGCGGACCTCGATAAATTTTACATCCCCACCCGTTATCCGAACGGGTTCGATTGGGGCGCTCCGATGGATTATTTCGAGAGGGACGATGCAGAAAAAGCGATCAGCGACGCGACGGAGATCATCGCCTTTGCGAAGAGCCAGATTCCTGGATAAACCCAAAGTCATCCGTGCCCTTTCGCGACTTGCTGCGAGGCTGAAAAAGAACGATGACGACGTCCTGAAGATAGTGCTCTTCGGCTCGCTCGCCACAGATACCTATACCGGGATCAGCGATGCGGATATATTGATTGTCCTCAAAAAGAGTAACGTCCGCTTCATCGACAGGATCCCGAAATTTTCCCTCCAATTCGCCGACGCACCGCTTCCCGTCGACGTATTCCCGTATACGGAAAGCGAAGCCGTCCGGGTGCCGCTCGCTCAGAGGGCCCTTTCTGAAGGTCTCCTGTTGTCCTGAGGAGACAGTCGCACCTGAATGCAACAGCGAGAACGCCCCTCCCGCCCTCGGCGGGATCGCGACGACGGGGAATAAAAGTCGGTCGCTCTCGCGATGACACCCATGAATGATTCAGGAAGTCGAGAAAAAGCGCTGCCCGCGATTACATCACAATAAAAAGACGACCATCGTTCCTCATTATTCATCCCTCACATCTCTTCCGGATAAATCCAAAATTCTTGCTCGATCGGCTTCGCCTCCACGACCCGCGATTTTTCGATCTTCAGCAACTCCTTTCTTTTCGTGTCGATGACCCAATCGGGCGGAAAGATGAGCGGTTCCTTTTTCCTTTCGCAGAATTCCGGATAAAACCTCTTTTTGCTGCCGAGATCGGGCAGCGGGCTTCTCAAACCCGCTAACGGGATCCCCGGGTGGAGAATCACCGGTTTCACGTGCGGCCACCATGGCATGCGGAGATACGACTTGTCGAGCCAAACCGTGCGAAGCGAGAGCGTCTCCTGCTCGCCATTGTTGAACGCAAAATCGAGGCACTCGTCGTCGGCGGATATCGGACTCGCCGCAAGCACGTCCTGCCAGCTCTGAAGGAGCTTTTTCGTCCGCGGCGAATTCCGATAGAACTGCACGCCGCCGCTGCAGATCAGTTGGTCGGTGCAGAAATACGGTATCTGGTGCGAGAAGACGAACCGTCCCTCATCCGCCGGTTCTTCGCTCTGGCGTCCCTTGATGGGCATATACGCCTCATTGTGGCGATCGGCCAGCCAGTTGTAGAGAGCCAGATCGTAACCGAAGTCGCTAATCTCGGCGATTCGTCGGGGATAGTCCGCGAAGAGAACGTCCACATCGACATACAGGATGTTCTTTCCGGGCAACTGCTCCATCATGGACGCGATGAAGTTCGCCTTCGTGAGGGACAAATCATGCGTACCCTTGAGGCTGATGGACGTGTGCACCGACGGGACGTTCACGATCCGATAGGGAAGCTCAAACCGTTCGCAGGAATCAGCGAGACGGTTCGCGTAACGATGGTACCGCTCGCCGGGAGTGCACATGGCGCAGACGACAAAAGAAACGCGATCGGTCGCTCCGAGTTTTTCCCGGTACACGGCCTGACCCGACATGGGAAGTGGAAACGCTGCTCCGGTCCATGCCGGTTCGGCGGTTGACATCTGCAGAGGTAAAGCCGCACGCGCACCCGGTACGTCCTGCCGGCACCAGTCGATCCACATTCGACGAAATTCCTTCTCGAGCTCTGCCGTGAACCTTTTTGCATCCGCCAGCGGAGACAATGCGACCATATCCCGGAGCCCCCGTCTCAGGGAACGAAGCTTCCCCGTATCACCGGCCAAAGATCTCGCCTTTTCGATGTAATCACGGTCATCGCGAGCGATCAAATCGCTCAACCCGACATTCGTGAGCAGGCTCACCCCGACCCGCGACGCGTGGGTCTTCCCGGCGAGGGTAACGACCGGCACACCCATCCAGAGAGCTTCGCACGTCGTCGTCGTGCCGTGATAGGGAAAGGTGTCGAGAGCGATATCGATCCGATTGTAGAGTCCAAGATGCTGCGCTATCGTCGGCATCGCCGCGTGCAGCTCGACGCGTTGAGCGGATACGCCTTCTTTCTCCAAAAGATCGAACACCCGGCTACATGCAATCTTACCCGCTAACCCTTTCGATTTAAGGATCAACCGTGAATCCGGCACGGCTCGCAGAATCTCCGCCCAAGTCCGTAGAATCTGGTCCGAGACCTTTGCAAGATTGTTGAACGACCCGAACGTGACGTACCCATTGCGAGCGAACGGCGGCTCCTCGATCTGGGGTGCCAGTTTTTCGGGAAGGTAGCAGAGGAAACATTCCGGCATGCGGACCAATCGTTCCGTATAATACCGTTCCGTCTCCCCCGGCGGATCGGTGTGGAGATCAACGATCTTATAGTCAACAGCCCTCAAACCGGTCGTCGAAGGGTATCCGATCCAGGTCACCTGAACCGGGGCGGGTTTCCTCGCGAAGACCGGCAGGCGATTCCGTTCGGTATGTCCGGTGAGGTCCACGAGGATATCGATCCGGTCGTTCCTGATGAGGTCCACGACCTGCGAGTCCGTCAGGCGGGCGATTTCCCGCCACTGATGGGAGATGCACCGGATACGGTTCGTCACCAGATCAGGGGTCACCGTATCGCTGTAACAGAAAGTCTCGCACTCGCTTGTGCTGTGAGCCCACAAAACCGGCTCGATGAAGTACGCGACCGAATGATATCTGAAGTCGGGCGACAGATACCCGACTCTCAGTCGACGGGTTTCATTTCGGTCATTGGAAAACTGCAGAGACGATAGTGGCAGCGGCTCCTCGAACCGGCGAGCGTAGGCCAGATGCTCCGCGAAGAGCTCCTCGGGACTGTGCCGCGGGTTATAGTGCATCGCGAGGAGGAGGTTGCTGTGAACCTTGGAAAGAGACGGATCAAGGGAGAGAGATTGACGGTAGCGCCGCTCAGCGTCGTCCGCTTTCCCAAGAAGGCTGAGGATGTTTCCCACATTATTGAGAACCCAGGGAGAGTCCGAAGTGTGCGGAGCCAACCGCAAAAACTGCTCCAAACAGTCCAGTGCTTCGTCGTAGCGCATGACGTCGCCCAAGAGGACGCCGAGGTTGTTATACGCGCCCAGAAAGCGGGGGCTGATCTCGATGACACGACGGTAATGAAAAATGGCATCCTCATAGTTCCTGGTCTGCTGGAGAAGGTATGCCATGGCGAAGTGAGCCTCGTCGAAATCCGGGCTCAACTCGATGGCTTTCTGGAAGCAGGCGCGCGCCTCGGGTATATCGCCGAGGTCCTGCAGAACCTTCCCAAGATTCGTCAAGGAGACGGCGTCCGACGCATCGGCCGACACCATCTCACGGAAGATGCCTTCAGCCTCCCGCAAGTCCCCCGTGCTGCCGCTCTTCCCTGTCTCCTGCAATGCGCCCGCCAGCATGGTAAGGATCTTTTTGTTTTTGGGGTCATACTTCAGGGCGTTCCGATACGAGTCAACGGCGTCACCGAATTGCCCTTTTTCCTGATAGGCGACGCCGAGGTTGTAATGGAATATCGCCGTTTCGGGCTGAAACTCGATCGCCTTCCGGTAATACGATATTGCCTCATCGATCCGTCCGCGTTCCTTGAGGATATTCGCGAGGTTGTTGTATGCAACGGCGTATCGCGGATCGTGCTCCATCGTTTTCCGATAATATTCCTCCGCTTTCTCGAGTTGCCCCAGGGCCTGGAACGACATGGCGACGATATGGTAGCCATCGGGATTCCGCGAATGGCGTGCGAGGGATTTCGTGATATGGTCGATGGCGCGCTGATGGTCACCGAGGTGCGAATACACGACGCCAAGGAAGTACTGCACCTCCGGATTGTGTGGGTCTCTTTTCAGGATGTCTTTACAGAGTTTCTTCGCCTTCCCATACTCTCCCGCATGATAGAACCGCAAGGCCCTCTGGATTTCTTCGTGCGTGTTTGCGCTCATGATGTCAGTCGGTGCGATGCATGATGACGTGCGGCACGATTCTTATTGTATATGACGAGCCCGTGCCAGAGCAAAGAAAGGCATTGCTACGACACGGCAATCTTTCCCCCGAATTCACCCCTCAGGATAACAAGGATGAAGGGGGTTATAAATATGAATAGTTCAGCAGACATAACCCCTCCCCGCCCTCCCTGTACCCTAGGGGGAGCGATTGATTCCGAAGCGGCGAACCCGTCGTTACCCGTCTCTCTCCACGAGCTCTCTGTAGGACCGCTCGACCGGAAATACGATCGCTTTGCGCGGGTGCGCATCGCGCGCCGCGAGCGACGCGAGCCGACCCTCCACCCGCGCGAAGACATCGCTCCACTCACCCGCATGCCGCTGTCGGAAGAGCCGCACCGATTCGTACCACGGCGTATCTTCGAACTCCCGCATCCATCGCCAATCCGATACGTACGGGAGCAATACCCAGACGGGAACACCAAGAGCCCCCGCCAAATGCACGGCGGAATTGTCGACCGAAATCACGAGGTCGAGCGCGGCTATCTTCGCGGCGAAACCGTCAAGGTCTTTCAGAGGGTCCGCGTCTTCCCAGTCGTGAACGCGTGTCCCGAGCTTTTGTTCGACCGCACGTATCTCCTCACGGCAATCACCGTACTGGAGATTGACGAACTGAACCCCGCCGAGCGAGAGAACGCCCGCCCAGCGATCGAGGTCGATCGATCGCACTCGAACGATATCGGGCGTGCTCCCGCCTCTCCATGAAATGCCTACTGCAAGTCCGCTCCCGATCTCGCGGAACCGTTCTTTCCACATTCGCAGTTTTTCCTCTTCGGCAGCGAAATACGACGTCCGCCGCGGGAAGCTCGAGAGGTTCGGACGCACGAGTCTGGGGAGACTGCCAACCGCGACCTGGAAATCGGGCGCGGGGAGGTCCTTCGGATATCGGTCCGCCGCGAGTCGCGGTATTACGGTCGCGCCCGCGAGAGACCGACCGAGTATGGGCGCAAGCCGCTCTTCGGCCTCCACCACGACGTGCCCCGCTCGCGACAGCACATCGGGAAGACACGATGAGAACATGATCTCATCGCCGATCCCCTGCTCGGCGTGGACGAAGAGTGTTCTGCCCTCAAGGGATTCACCTGTCCACTCGGGAAAGGGGAAGGTTCTCGCGCGCGCGAACTTGAGGTGCCGTCGCCATTCGTACCCCTCCCAACCTCTCTCGAAGTTCCCGCCGGTCAAATCGAGGAGCGCCTGACCGAAGCGCGCTTCCGCATTCTCGGGATCGAGGGAGAGCGCCTTCTCGAAAGACTCTTTCGCTTCGTCGAACCGTCCCCTATCTTTCTGTGCGGCGCCGAGGTTGATGAACGCTTCCACGAAGTCGGGCTTCAGGTACAGCGCGCGTTGTATGTGCTCCATCCCCTCGTCGAAGTTCCCCATCTTGCACAGTGTATTTCCGAGGTTGTTCCGGGCCTCGGCGGAATCGGCATCGAGTTCAACAGCCAGGCCCAGATGCTCGAGCGACTCTTCCAATGCCCAGACTTCACTGAGAGCGACTCCAAGCATATTGTGAATTTCGGCAGAGTCACCGTGCCGTCTCGCCAATTCGCGAAGAATCGGGAGCGCCTCGTCAAAGCGGCCGCCGCTCACGAGAATATGCGCCATGCCGATATACGCGTCCGTCAATCCGGGGTTCAGCTCGACCGACTTCCTGAAGTACATGAAGGCCTGCGCGTGCTGCCCCTCCGCCATGAAGATATGCCCCATATTGTAGTAGACGTCCGCGTAATTCGGCTCGAGCTGGAGCGCCCTCCCAAAATGAGCGATGGCTTTTTCGACCTCGTTGTTGTCCTGATAGGCGAGAGCAATATTGTTATGGATGAGCGGATTGTTCGGTGAAACCACCAACGCCCTCTGGTACACGGCGATCGCCTCGCTCATCTCGCCCGAATCGTGGAGGACCATCCCGAGATTCGTGAGGGCATCCATGTGTTCGGGTTCTCTTTCGAGTGCTCTGCGATACGACTCTTTCGCCTCGCCGAGTCTCCCGAGTTCGTGATACACGTTTCCGAGGTCGTAGTGAATGTCCGCGTTGTCCGGGTCGGACTGGAGCGCCCTTTCGAGATGCGCCGTCGCCTCTTCATGTCTTCCCTGGAAATGGCAACTCAAGCCCAGGAGGTGGAGGACCTCGCTGTTGTCAGGCTCGAGCGCGAGGATGTCGGTGCATTCCCGTTCCGCCTGCGCGAAGTTCCCCTTCTGGTAGTGTTTGTGCGCTTCGTTCACCTTACCGCTCATGTCCACGTCAGGTTCTCCTTTCTCTTTTCGCCCGAAGATTCTGAACCACTCCGCCGCTGACCATGGTATTCCATCCATATAACCTGATGCCGAAGAAACACCATAGCAACGCCTCCCAACGTCAATTGACGCCCGCTTTCACAATACGGATTGTGAGCGTCCACGTCCGTTCTCCCTCCTTCAAAAAGAGGCTTGCCATGAAACTATCGTATCGAATCTTTGTGCTCATAACGTATTCCACCGCACCTGTTTTCTTCTACCGGAACCGTATGATTTCACTTCTATTATTCACATTTTCCGCTGGATGTCGACAAGCCCCACGGGGCTCGTTCGGGGGGTTCTGAGTTTTTTGGGTTTGCTATGGACAATGGCTCCGTCATCAAAGGTTTCATAAAAAGAGCAGGTTGGAACGATTTATTTCTCCATCATCATTATCCTGAACCGTGCAACGTATCTCAAGCGATGCGATCGCACCATTTTCTCCACACTTCCCGATATGCGTTCTCGACGTTTCGGGTGAACGTCTCATAATCCATGAGCGGCGATGCCCTCATCATCCCCCGGAGATTTCCGCGAAGGGAGCGTAACCTCGGCAGATCCGCCGCGAGATCGAGCGTGACCTTTCGGTATTCCTCGGTTGTCGAGGCGATAAGCTCCGGAAGCCCGACGTTTCTGAGGAGACTCGCTCCAACACGCCCGCCGTAAGCCATGCCCGCCAGCGTAACGACCGGCACACCCATCCAGAGAGCTTCGCACGTCGTCGTCGTCCCGTTGTAAGGATATGTGTCGAGCGCGATGTCAACGCTGTGATATGTCCCGAGATGGCCGCCCGTGGAAGTGGCCCACGGCATGAGGATGAGACGTTCAGATTCGATGCCTTCCTGCGCAAACATGGCGGCGATGCGGGCGCGTGCAGTCTTATCCGAAAGGCTGAGCGTCTTCATGACGAGGCGCGAACGGGGCAGATCTTTGAGAATGCGCGACCAGAGGGTAATCATCTCCGGCGTCACCTTCGACAGCTTGTTGAAGGAGCCGAACGTGATGAAGCCGTTCGATAGGGCGGGAAGATCCGAAATGTCAGGACTCTCCCTATCGGGCAGGTAAACGAGGAAGCATCCGGGCAAGCGTATGAGCGTCTCGCTGTAATAGCGATCCGTTTCGCCGATCGGATCCGTCACCTCATCGACAAATCGGTAGTCCATGGAGGTCAGGCCGGTCGTTGCAGGATACCCGATCCACGTGACCTGAACCGGCGCGGGTTTTTCAGCGAAGAGCCGTAATCCGTTGTCCCCCGTGTGTCCGGCGAGGTCGACGAGGATGTCGATGCGGTCATCTCTTATGCGGTCGAGCGCCTGTTCGTCGGTCAGGTGCGCGAGGTTGCGCCAGTGGTCCGCGTGGCGCTTGAGGCGAGCGGTTGTCTCGTCTTCTTCGGCAATGAGCGCATAGCAGAAAGTCTCGAACCCGCTCTTGTCGTGGGTTGCGAGAACCGGCTCGAAGAAGTAGGTCACCGAGTGCTTCCTCAGATCCGGCGAGACATAACCGACACGTAGCCGCCGCCCGGGCGTGCAGTCGGTGTGATGGACCCGGCGAGATGACTCCTTTTCCACCAGCGACGCCCATCGCCTGTGAGCTTCGAATGTCTCCTCCATCGTATGCCTGATTCGATAGCACATCATCATGAGCCGATTGTGGTGCGCCGGCAGGCAAGATGCGGAGATTGACACCGCTTTTTCGAGATATGCCTCCGCAGCATCGAGGTCATAGACGGAGTCATAAGCACACGCGACGGCGTTCATGATTTCGGCACGTTCATCGTCATAACGCGCCATTGCGAGAACGCGGAGACAGCACTTCAGGGACAGGTCTCCCTGCCCCACAAACAGAAAAAGCTTCGCCAGCCTGAGGTACGCTTTCGTGTAATTTGGATTGACCTCGAGCACGCGGTGAAAATACTCCATTGCCTGTTTGGTCTTGCGCGTCTCGTCGTAGAGCGTCCCGATGTTATAGAGCACGTCGTCTGAACGGGGCTTGAGCCGAAGCGCTCTTTCGTACGATGCGAGCGCCTCATCAAAACGCCTCGTCTCCTGCAAAAGTGCGCCGAGATTGTTGTGCGCATCGAAATAGTCCGACCGAAAGCGCAACGCCTTTCGGATCAAGCGCTCCGCCTTCTCGTAGTCCCTGAGACGATGGTACGCCACGCCGAGAAAGTGGAGCGCGTTGACGTCGTCAGGCCGATCTGCGAGGATTTCCCGGTAGAGTTCCTCCGCCTCGCGAAGCTTTCCTTCCTTGAGGAGCGAAAGGGCGCGTGCGTGCCGGCGATCGAGATTCATGCTTCGTTCATGCATAGCCCGTTAGCGACGCGCGGCATAGCCGCACGTTGCTTATATTGCTTATTATGGTACTACAGGCTTCTCTCCGTTGTCTGCCTGCGTGAACATCGGCAAGCACCACAATCGCTGTACTGGTGCGATATAATATGAAGAGTCCGAAACGGTCGCTTCGGCGACAAAATTCTCATAAACGGAGGCATGGCATGGCGAAGCAGGAAGAACTGAACGAAACAGCAGCACGGCAGAAGGAGATCAAGGGGAGTATCGCACCTTACATCGTGGAAATACGGAAGCTCGCCGATTCCCTCGAATCGGTCCTCGGAAAAGAGCCATTCGCCGAGGCGGATCTCGACGACGCGTTCGACCTCAACGACGCGATACAGGAGCAGACGCAGGAAATCAACGCTCTCCTCTTCGACCTGAGGAGCACATTGTAGCCGGCAGCAGTCGGGTACGTGTCTCCGATTGACGGATCTGCCGAACGGGGCGAGGTTCCTGTGATTCCCAATAATGTGGTTCCCAATAAAAAGTGGAGACGTTGACGCTATGGCACTGCGCCTCGTGACCTGCTTCAGCAGCAATCTTTTCGCCGAGGGCATAAAGAAACTGCTCGAGAGGGAGGAAGACGTCCACGTCGTCGGCTCCTTCTCGGGAGATGACTTTCGCAGCGATCTGACCGAGGCGTGCGACCTGCGGCCCGATATTCTCCTCCTCGACGGAAACGCCGATCTGGACGAACTGCTCGGGCTTCCCGACGAGTTCTTTGCGCGCAACGAGACGAAGATCCTGATCATCGGCGACAGGAACACGAGATTCATGATCCACAAGAACCTCCGCACCCTCCTCTCGAAGGGCGTCGTCGGCGTGCTCCCGCCGAGCGCCGATTCGGACATTCTGAAGAAATCCCTCAGGGCCATCATCGTCGGCGAGCTGTGGCTCGACAGGGCGACGCTCATGAAGATCCTGACCCATATGAAGCGGGCGGCGCCGTACGTCCGGCTCGCAAAGCGGGAGAAAGAGATTATTCTCTACATCAGTCAGGGGTATCGGAACAAAGAGATCGCGGAAAAGCTCCAGATCAGCGAGAGGACGGTAAAATCGCACTGTACCCGGATTTACAAGAAACTCGGGGTCAATGATCGCCTCCAACTTGCCCTCCAGTCGCACAAGATTTGGTCCGGGGATGTCGGAAGCAAATGACCTCCGTTTTCCGACGCCGATCCCTAAACCTTATTTTTTAAAAAAACGGCCTCAAGAACAAAGGCCGGGGAATAACGATACCGCGTAAAGTTGCCGTTTACGATATTAGAACTTTAGTATTATTTTTTTTAAAACCTTTTCTTTTTTCATTTCAAACTATTTTCCTATTGAAATGCCGTTCGTGAATAGGTAAACTTCTATAAATCGCACCCTACCGATAAATAATTCTTTTACGAATGAACCGGATCGCATAAGGGTGGCATGAAGCACCCGGATATCTCTGGAGGGATGGCAGGAGCGTGAGAAAGAGGCCGGACAGTCCCGC
>CAKZPA010000056.1 GCA_937138415.1 uncultured Nitrospiraceae bacterium
GGGCACACTCCTTCTGTTATAGCGCTCCCGCCTTTATCCGTTCTCTGACGATATACGCCTGGCCGAGGGAAATGCCGGCGTCGTTCGTCGGCACCCGATCGTGGATGAAGACCGCCATCCCGGCAGACTCGAGCCTCTCGATGCACCGCTCGAGGAGGTACACGTTCTGGAAAACGCCACCGCAGAGAACCACCTCGCGAATGCCGTGAAGGGATGAGAGATGGTCAACCACCCGCTCGATCGCCGCGAGAACCGCGTTGTGGAATTTCGACGAGACCACGCCCCTGTCTTCTCCGCGTGTCGCATCTTCTATGATACCCAAAAGGGCGTGCGAAAAATCGACCTCGAGCGGCTCCCGCATTTTCACGTCGACCGGATAGGCATCATGGACACCCGGGACCGCGACCGCCTCGAGCGCGATAGCCGCTTCTCCTTCGAACGTGTTCCGGTCGCAGACGCCGATCAGCGCGGATATCGCGTCGAAGAGACGCCCCATGCCCGACGAAGGAGGAGAGAACTGCCGGTTCCCGATGATCTTGAGGAGAGTATCGATCCGGGATTCTCCGTACCGCGCGGGGAAGCCGACCACCTCGAGATACCGCATCACGTCGCCTCCGACCGCGTCACTGAGGTAGCTCACCGCGATTCTCCACGGTTCCCGAATCGCGTTTTCTCCACCGGGGAGAGGCGCATACTTGAGATGTCCCACCCTTGAAAATCCCGTAAGATCGGCAATGAGAAACTCTCCTCCCCACAGGGTGCCGTCGGTGCCGTACCCCGTGCCGTCGAACGACACGCCGATGACTTTCTTCGTGAGACCATGCTCGGCCATCACGGAGGCGACATGCGCGTAGTGGTGCTGGATGCCGACCTTCCTGATGCCCTCCTGCCGCAACGCCCATTGCGAAGAGAGGTACATCGGATGGAGATCGTATGCGATGGCCTCTGGTTCGACGCGATAGACGGCCTTCAGATTCCTCAGGCTCTCCTCGAAAAACTGCAGGGTCTCGTAATTCTCCATATCGCCGATATGCTGGCTCGGTATCGCGAAGCTGCCCTTCGTGAGCGTGAAGATGTTCTTTATGTCGGCGCCGCAGCCGAGCACCTCAGGACCTTCGTCGTGGAGCTGGACTGGGTCGGGCACGTAACCGCGGGAGCGGCGGATGAAATACGGAGAGACTCCCGCGTCGGAAGGTGAACGACGCGACCCTTCCCTTTTCGCCCTCGGCGCGCGCCCGATGATTCTCGCCACGGAGTCGTCCACCCGCATGAAGATGTCGCGGTTGTGGAGGAGAAACGCATCCGCGATGCCTGAAAGTTTGGCGAGCGCCTCTTCGTTGTCTATGACGATCGGTTCCTCGGCAATATTGCCGCTCGTCATCACCAGCGCGTCGAAGTTCGGAGAGCGCACGTGAGATCCTGCGCTCTCACCCCGCGCCGATGAGGGGAGCGTATCGCCTTCCCACGGATGATAGAACAAAAGATAGTGGAGCGGTGTGTAGGGGAGCATGAAACCGATGCAGGGATTGCGCGGCGAGACCGCCTCGGGGAGGAGCTGTCCCCGCTTTTTCCTGAGAAGCACGATCGGCCTCTTATTCGAAAGGAGGAGGGCCTCCTCCTCGACCGATACCTCGCAGAACCTCCTCACCGCCTCGACATCGGGGGACATGAGGGCAAACGGCTTGTTGCTCCGCCTCTTTTTCAGCCTGAGCCTCCCGACGGCTTCCTCGTTGGTCGCGTCGCAGGCGATATGAAATCCACCAAGACCCTTAATGGCGACGATGCGGCCTTCTTTCAGGAGCGCGATCGTCTCCGCGATGGGATCGCCCCGCCCGTTCAGCCATATTGTTCTGCCCTCTTCTTCGCGTTCTTCGCCTCTGCCTCGTGCCTCGTGACGCGGGATTTTCAAAAATACCCGCGGGCCGCAGACCGGACAGGCGTTCGGTTGGGCGTGGAAACGCCTGTTGGACGGATCGTGGTATTCTCTGTCGCACTCGGCGCACATGGTGAACACGGCCATCGTGGTATTGGGCCTGTCATAGGGAACGGATTTCGTGATCGTGTAGCGCGGGCCGCAATTCGTGCAGTTTATGAATGGGTAGAGATACCGGCGATCGTTCGGATCGAGCAGTTCCCTGAAACAGTCCTGGCAGATCGAGACATCGGCCGGGATGAGGGTGAAGCTGCCTTCGTCCTCGCTCTCGACGATCCTGAAGTCATCGTACCCACAGGGGGGGAGTTCGCTGACATCGATGCTCACGATGCGCGATAACGGGGGAGCCTCTTTCGAAAGTCTCTCCAAAAAAACGCCGCACCGGTCGCCTTCGATTTCGATGGTCACCCCGCGTGAGGAATTGTTGACATACCCCTTGAGGCCGAGCGATGTGGCCAGATTGTAAACAAAAGGCCTGAATCCAACGCCTTGGACAACGCCTTTGACGACGATTCTCCGTCTTTCGTTCATAAGGATAGGGTTCGGGGTTTCAGAGGGACAAGGCTTCGGCCAAAGAGATGTCGCCTCAAATGCGCCCGGAGCGATGGAGCCGTCTCATCGTTTGGAAGTCCTCGGGGGCGTCACCGCGAGCGACCAAGAGAGCGTGGCGATCTTGTCGTGAGAGGCACTACGCCAAAAGCGAGGTTGCCTCGTCGGCCGCCTCTGGCATCCTCCTCGCAATGACAGGGGAGGAGATCCGTGCAATGGCTGAACTATCGGCGAGCCAGAAGTGCTGGCCCTTACCTCCCGCTCCCTCGGAATCTTCGCCCCTTGAGTGCCGCCATTGTGCACGTGACTGCTCGACTCCCGTCTTTTTCCCTTGAATACGCGAACCCTGCTATTTCTTAATCAGCGTCTGGACCCACTGCGCCCACTCCGCGATCCCCTCGCCCGTCTTGCACGAGACTTCGAAGATCTTCAAGTTCGGATTGAGCGACAACGAATCCCTTCTGATTTTTTCGATGTCGGTATCCGTATAGGGGAGGAGGTCGATCTTGTTGAGAACGAGCGCGGTGGACTCCTGGAACATCATCGGGTACTTGAGCGGCTTATCGTGCCCCTCGGCGATACTGAGGAGCATCACCTTCATGTCCTCGCCGAGCTTGAATTCAGCCGGACAGACGAGGTTCCCCACGTTCTCGATGATGAGCAGATCGAGTTCGTCCAGCGGCGGCAGGTCAGCGAGCACATCGGTGATCATGTTCGCGTCCAAATGGCATCCGCCGCCCGTATTGATCTGCACGACCGGTATTCCCAATCTGTCGATCCGCTCGGCATCGTCGGCACCGGCGATATCGCCCTCGATCACCCCGATCCTGACCGTGTCCTTCAGCTTCAGAATCGTCCTCTCCAGCAACGACGTCTTGCCTGCCCCCGGCCCGCTCATCACGTTCATGACGAATACGCCCGCGTCTCGAAATTTCTTCCGGTTCTCGGCTGCGATGCGGTCGTTCGCTTCGAGGATATTCGCGACAACTTTTACCTTCACGATCGGGGTCCTCCTTTACGCTCTTTACCTTTACTCGACTTCCAATTCAGCGACGTTCAATTCCCTTCCCGTTTCGACGGTGAACGAAAAACTCCCGCAGAGCGGGCATTGTATGACGTACGTTTCTTCGACCGAGAAATGCTTACCGCAGCTCTTGCACGTACCGCTCACCGGTACTTCGTCGATGATGAGAACGGCGTCGCGGGCGATGGTATCCGTTTTTAACGTCTCGAAGGCAAACTGGAGCGCGTCGGGGACGACTCCGGCCGCTTTGCCGATCTTTACGGTTATCGACTTGATGGAACCATGACCCTCTTTCCGGCAGTAGTCCAGTACGATGTCCAGCATGCCCTGGGCAATCGAGACCTCATGCATGCGGCTCTTGGGACAACCTCTCTTTTTCCTTCTCGTAGGCCTCTTTGCCCGCTTCGATGGCGCTGCTGATCAGGGACTTCTTCTCCTCGAAAAATCCCTTGCCTTTGTCGATGTTGCTCGTTACCTTCCCCTTGATGTCTTCCACGTACTCCTTCGCCTTCTCCCTCGCTTCCTCGCTCAGCTCCCTGATCTTCTGGCGCGTCTCGCGCCCCGACTGAGGAGCCAGCAGCAACGCGAACCCGGCGCCTACCAGACCTCCAAGCAGAAACGAAAGCAGGATGCTCCCTGCGCCGAACCCTTCCTCTTCTCTCATGAGTCTCCTCCCTTTTTAGAAATGAGATTCTGCACTAAATACAGGACTCCCGCCCTTACGCCGGCCTTCAAACCCGACACCCGTATCGAGGCGAGAGATGCAACTTCGCCGATCACCGTGCTCACCTGTTTAACCGTTACGCTAACGTCTCTCACCGAACTCGACACCGTCTTAATGTCTGCCGTTACCTCGTTGAGATTATCCGTGATCCCCCTCGTACTGCGCAAGGTCTCTCGGAGTTCCTCGACCGTCGGCCTCAGTGATTCGTCCGCCGCCTCGAGGACCTTATTCAACGATCGCAGGGTCTTCTTGAGCTCGATGATGAGGGAAACGACGTACCCTGCCGTGACCGCGACCGCAAGTGCAATAATCCACAGCCAGAGCTGGTTCATTTTGGTGTATTATAGCAGATCGAATCGCGCAAAGGAGCAGAATACTGCACCTCGACGCACGAAAGACCCCTCTTGCTCATTGCGCGTGCCGTCGGCGGGAATTGAAAGACAACCGCCGCAATACCCTATAATACCCGTGATTTCATGACCGATGAACAGTTCATAAGGCGCACGCTGCTCCTCGCGGCGAAGGCGCGCGGCAAGACGAGCCCCAATCCGATGGTCGGAGCGGTTCTCGTCAAAAAAGGGCGCGTCATCGCGGAAGACTACCACCGCAAGGCGGGGACGCCCCACGCGGAGGCCCTCGTGATCGGGAAGGCCGGTGATAAGGCGAGGGGAGCGACCCTCTACGTCAACCTAGAGCCGTGTTGCCACACGGAAAAGCGCACCCCGCCCTGCACGAGGGAGATCGTCAGAGCCGGCATCGGGAAAGTTGTCGTTGCCATGAAAGACCCGAACCCCCGCGTCTCGGGCAGGGGCCTCGCGGAGCTCGAAGGGGCGGGGATCGAAACCCTCTCCGGAATTCTGGAAGATCGGGCGAGGCGGCTCAACGAAGCGTACGTCGCGTACATCACGACGGGCAAGCCCTTCGTCACGCTGAAAGTCGCCATGACTCTGGACGGAAAGATCGCCACGCCCGACGGGGAATCGAAGTGGATCACAGGGGAAAAGGCGAGAAAGTACGTCCACCGGGTGCGGAGCGGCGTCGACGCGCTCCTGACCGCCATCGGAACGGTGAAAGCCGATAACCCCCTCCTCACCGCGAGAGTGCCCGGCGGTAAGGACCCCGTTCGGATCGTCATCGACCCGAACCTCGAGGTGCCGCCCGACGCCCATGTTCTCAGAACGCCGCCCCCGACGATTCTCGTCACGCGGGCGCGGGGAGAACGTTCCGATGCGCTCGCGGAGGCCGGTATCGAGATCCTGCGCTACGAGGATACCCTCGATCTTCGGTGGCTCATGGAAGAGCTCGGCAAGAGGCATATGACCTCCGTCCTCATCGAGGGAGGATCGTCGCTCGCCGCGCACGCGCTCGAGGACGGCGTCGTCGACAAAGTGCTCTTCTTCATCGCGCCGAAAATCATCGGAGGAAAAGATTCTTACCCGGCGGTCGGCGGCAGGACGTTCCGGAGGATCGGGGAAGCGCACAGAGTGAAAGACGTAAGCGTCAGACGGTTCGGGGAGGATCTCCTCATAGAAGGCTACGTAGCGAAGTAACGTTCCGTTCCGTCACCGTTCGCCCGGAGGGCGGAAAAAACGAAGAAATCGCGAGGGCAGAGCCTTTTCGGACTCTGTCCTCGCGGCAGAATGGTACTATTTCATTACACTGCCATTGGCGAAGCCGAGGACGTTGCCCTCTCCGTCGATACTGCACGCGGCAATGCCAACGCCGGAAGCATTGCCGAATCTCTTCGTCCCGCCGGCGATGGTGTACGTCGAGTTAAATACGAGCTTTCCTCCGGATTGGCATACCGTGCCCGACCGGTCCAGTGTTATCGTGCTCTTGTCCGCTGCCGTTATCGTCATCGTCCCGCCGGCGGGAGCGCAATAACCGCCGCTCCCGTTCTGTGAACCCAGCTTCCAGTAAGTGGTCACCGTCTGGACGAATGTTCCTTTACCGATATGGATGCCCCTCGCTTTCCCCTCGGTCTTCACCGTGCAGCCCTCCTCAGTCAATGCGCAGCCTTCCGGCGCGGGCTCCGTG
>CAKZPA010000057.1 GCA_937138415.1 uncultured Nitrospiraceae bacterium
CTGGCGAATTTGGGAGCGAATCCGACACAACCCCTCCCGACGGAGGTGAATCCCGCGTATTCGTTCTACCACGTCGAACGGACGTTTTCTGAGTTCATGCTCTCTGCGTACGGACAGCAAGGGGGAGCCCCCGGCGTCGGTCCATTCTCGCCGAGCGTATTCAAAACGTCCGCCCCTGGGAACTATATTTCGAAGTGTCAGGACTGCCACATGAAAGACGGGGTAGGGAAGGCGTGCAGCCAGAACGACGGCGTGAACAGGCCGAGCGGCAGCGTGGAGCACCCGAAGAGCGGACAACCCGTTCACGACCTGACGGGAGGAAACGCGTGGGTTACCTTTATTTTGGCGAGCACGGTGTCAGGTTCCCCGAACTACAATGCCACGAATGCTCAACTCCTGCGGCAGGGGCCTTCGGTTCTGATGCTGGACCTCACGCAGGGGGAACCCCTCGATCCATCCGCGCTTCTCGCGGGGGTGGACCGTTCGAAACAGCAGCTCAGGATGGCTGCTTCCATTCAAAACGCAACGTACGACGCAGCGTCTGGCAACCTGTCCTTCAGGATCCAGAATCAGACCGGCCATAAGCTCATCTCCGGTTTTCCAGAGGGGAGGCGCATGTTCGTGAATATCAGGGCCTATGATAGCGCGAACCGTCTCCTCTATGAGGTGAACCCGTACGACTACACCGTTGGTACGTTGAAGGGGCTGCCCGCGACGTATTCGCCGAACAGTCCGGCCCTCGGATCTAACGAGGCGTATGTCGATGCGCTGGTCTATGAAATGCAGCCGACGAGCGCATTGACGGGAGAATCCAAGACGTTCCATTTTGCACTCGCCACGGGGCGTTACAAAGACAATCGCATCCCGCCCAAGGGTTTCAGGATAACCGAAGCAGGCGGCAGGCTGAGCGTTCCGGTCTCCAACGGCGTGGATCGACCGGATTTATTCACCTCCGCTGAATACACGGGGGGATATGACGATGTTTCCTTGACGATACCAAAGAATGCCTCCTACGTCGAGATCAAACTCTACTATCAAACGACGAGCAGAGAGTATATTGAATTTCTCCGCGATGAGATCAATGGGTCGGGAAGACTCACTCTCGCGAGCCCGACGCCTTCCGGCGAACCGACTGCATACATAGTTCAGAGCGATCCCTTTTTCTCGAAACTCAAGGCATGGGGGAATACGATATGGCAGTTGTGGCAGAACAACATGAACGTCGACGGCGCGAAGCCCATTCTCATGACCCAGGCAGTCGCAGGGACGCCGCCTCCTCCGCCGTGCGATGCTCCGGGAGCCCCTGCGAATCTCTCCGCCAAGAGCGGCTTGAAGAGGAGCGTGGCACTGAGCTGGACGGCCGGGACTCCGCCTCCCAATGGTGGATACAGAATCTACTATGACCAGAACGGGAAGTTAGTTTACCGGGCGTCTGTCGGAGCGGGAGTGACGACATACACCGATACGGGGTTGAATCGGAGCACAACGTACTGTTATCGCGTCACAGCCTGGCAGGATTGCAACGCCAACGGCACGTTCGATTCCGGGGTCGACAAGGAAAGCGCCCCGAGCAATGGAGCGTGCGCGACGACCTCCGCGAAGTAACGGTTGTTCAGTAGCATGCGGTGAGGGCAGCGAGTGATTTATTCATTCGCTGCCTTTTTCGTCAGGATCGGCACCTCCACAGGCCCGCGCTTTCGCTCACCATGCCGTTGCCAGATCGTGTACGTTCCCTCGAGAAGCTCGCGGACGAGTTCTTCCGCAGTGTGAATATCGTTCCGAAAGACGGTCACCACGCGACCGACCTCATCCAGCGTGTGCGCGTCGCTCCCGCCAACCCACTTCTTGTTTTCCCCCCTCTCCCTCAACCACCGGACGCAGAGGTCGTTTTCGAAGGCCCGGTTTCTGCCGTTATACGCCTCGATGACGTGAAAATGCTCGAGGATGCCGACGTCCGCGGGCCTGCTTCTTCGAAAGGGATGCGCCGGGATCGCGACGCCGCCTTTCTTCTTCGCCCATCGGGCGAGGGAAGGCGCGTCGAGCCTCTCCGGAATCGATTCGACCGGACCGAAGACCAGAAAATCGCCTTGAGAAGTCGTGTATTCGAGGCCAACGATGATGACCACGCCGGCGGCGTGGCGAGATTCCGCGAGGAGGGAAGATGCCGCGATCGTGTCGTGGTCCGTGATGCAGATACCGTCGATGCCTGATTCTCGAATAACGCGCTCGAGCTGCCGCACTCTGATGGAACCGCAGGGAGAGAATCGCGTGTGGACATGTATATCGATAATCACACGGGTATTATTTCTCTCGTAACCCTCGTTGTCAATTAGCTTATTTCAATAGTTCTCAGTGTATCCATAGCGATTATCTATTAGTTTAGGCATTTGGCGATGTGGTATAAAAAACGATATGCGGTGTATTTTGGTCATTCTCGATGGATTGGGCGACCGGGGGCAGGACTGTTTCGACGGGAAAACGCCGCTCTACGCGGCCACTACGCCGAATTTGGATTATCTCGCGTCGCTGGGGATGAACGGACTGTATCACACCCTCGCGCAGGGCATTCCGATGTCGAGCGAGACGGCGCATTTTCTCATTTTTGGCTATGATTTGGAAGAGTTCCCGGGCAGAGGATATATCGAGGCGAGAGGAGCGGGCGTCCCGATCAATGATACCGACGTGGCGATTCTCTGCCATCTCTGCTGCGTCGAAGAAAGCGACGGTCGTCTCCTCTTGAAATGGGGGAGACCGGAGATATCCGACGGAGACGCGCACGCGCTCAAGACGGCGATTGAATCGTTTCTGTTCGAGAGAATCTCCATTCGTCTCGCCCCTTCGAAAGGTATCGATGGCTTCCTGATCGTCGACGGGAAGGCCTCTTCGCGGATTACGGATTCGGACCCCATCTATGAAGGGAAACCCGTTCTCGAAGTCATGCCGATTCGCGAGAGGAGAACATCCCCTCTGTCAAAAAAGACCGCGGAGGCCTTGAACTCTTACTTGCTGTGGAGCTACCGCAGACTCTCCGATCACGCTGTGAACAGACATCGCGTCGCGAATAACTGGCTCCCCGTGAATGCCGTCGTGACCCAGAGAGCGGGCCAAAAAAAGAAGCTCGAGCCTTTCCACGAAAGGTTCGGCTTGAGGGGGCTGTCGATCTCTTCGGGAGCGATTTACTGGGGGCTTTGTAGCGAACTCGGGATGGACGTTTTGAAGGTGAGCGATACCGGCAATATTGAAGAGGATCTGAAGTACCGCCTGCGATATGCGAAAAACGCGCGGCAGTACGATTTCGTCCACGTGCACACGAAGATGCCCGATGAAGCGGGGCACACCAAGAATCCCCGGTACAAGAAAGACGTCATCGAGGCGGTGGATCGTGCGATGTCCGTCGCCGTCGATGAGATCATCCGGGATCGGGACGTTCTGCTCGTGGTGACGGCGGATCACTCCACGGCCAGTTCCGGTAGCATGATCCACACGGGGGAGACGGTGCCGATCACCATGGTGGGGAAGTACGTGAGGAGGGACGAAGTCGGCTATTTCAACGAGATCGCCTGCGCGAAGGGCGCGCTCGGACTCGTGCGGGGCAGGGAGTTGATGTATCTGATCCTCAATTTTCTCGACCGGGCGAAGATGCAGGGACTCATGGACACCCCGCTCGACCGGCCGTACTATCCGGGAAAGTACAAGGCGTTGACGTGCGATGGACAGAAGACTCCTTGAACTGCTCGTGAACAAACCGGACCTCGTCGGGTCATTCCCCGAGTGGATGCTCCCCACGGAGACGATTGCCGAAATGAGGGAGTCGGATCATGGCGCGATTGCGGAAATCGCGGGCAGGGACAGTATCGCGGCGGTCCTCGCCGCCTGCGAGGCGCGCGATATCCGATTGATTCTCCCCACGGTCGCGTACACCGGAAGCGAGTACGGAAACTGGTCCGGCACGCTGGATAAGATAGAGTCTCTGAGAGAACGGCTCAGAAATCGTAACGTCAAGGTCTTCGACGCCGTCGTCCTCGGATCACCGACCTTCTGGTGGAAACTCTGCGGGAGGTACACGACGCACTTCGCGAATAAGTTCGGGTTCTACTCGCCGTGCGTCGGATGCCACCTCTACTTCCATGCGATACGGATTCCGCTTGCGAAAAAGGTGCAGTGCCCGACGGTCATCGGCGGCGAGCGGGAATCTCATGACGAAAAGCTGAAGGTAAATCAGATCAAGATTTCCCTTGATTACTATTGCTCGTTCATGAGGAAGTTCGGCATCGAGTTGTTCCTGCCGATCCGATACATGAAGTCCGGCAAGGAGATCGAATCGATCATTCATGAGGAGTGGAAGGAAGGCGAGCAGCAGCTCGCGTGCGTTCTCGGCAAGAACTACCTCGACGTCGATGGGTCGGTATCTTTTCAGGAGGAAGCAATTATACAATACATGGATGAATTCGCGTTGCCTCTCGCGGAATCGGAGGTCGGGAAGTATCTGGAATGAACGCCGTCAACGAAAGGAAACACCGTGAGCACTGATCAGCTGAAATTAGCGGAAAAAGTGCGCGCCGCCGGTTGAGCGTCCAAAATAAGTCCGGGGGACTTAACGGATATCCTGAGCGGGCTCCACTTCAGGACCGACCCGAATCTCCTCGTGGGGATCGAGACGTCGGACGATGCGGGCGTCTACCGCCTGACGCCCGAGATCGCGCTCATTCAGACGGTGGACTTTTTTACGCCGATCGTGAACGATCCGTACGACTTTGGTCGGGTGGCAGCGGCGAACGCGCTCAGCGACGTGTACGCGATGGGCGGGAAGCCGCTGACCTGCATGAATATCGTCTGCTTTCCGGTAAAAGACATGGATAAGCTGATCTTCCGCTCTATCCTCGAGGGTGGTTTGGACATAGTGCACAAAGCCGAAGCCCTCATGGTCGGTGGACACAGCGTGGAGGATCCCGAACTCAAGTATGGCCTTTCGGTGACGGGAATCGTGCACCCCGAGCGCTTCCTCACGAACGCAGGTGCCCGGCCCGGCGATGTGCTCGTTCTCACGAAGCCCCTCGGTACGGGCATTCTCGCCACAGCATTGAAGGGGAGGATGCTCGACGATCGTACGACGGCAATCGTGACGGAGATCATGGCGACGCTCAACAAAGACGCGGCGGAAGCGATGCAGGAAGTCGGCGCCCACGCCTGCACCGACATCACCGGATTCGGCCTCCTCGGGCACGGACTCGAAATGGCGAAGGGCAGCAAGGTGTGCATTCGCTTCTATGCGGGAAATGTCCCGGTGATCCCCGAAGCGAAGACCTTCGCCTCGATGGGGCTCATCCCCGCGGGAAGTCATCTGAACGAACGTTTCTGCGCGAAGCACCTCGATGTCGGTCACGGCATAGACTCCCTGCTCCTCAATATTCTGGCCGACGCGCAGACGTCCGGAGGGCTGTTGATCTCCGTGGCGAAAGAAAAAGGCGACGAACTCGTGAAGAAATTGAGAGACCGCACCACGCCGGCCGCCCACATCGTCGGAGAGGTTCTGGATGGACCTGCGGGCGTGATTCAGATACGCTGACGGAGCCGAGCCGCTGCAGCGGCCGCGACGGGAATGACCTTTTATGGGTGTCATCGCGATCCCGCCGAAGGCGGGAGTGGAGATCTCGCCGTTTAGGGCATAATAAAATTATATGGCCGTATATGCCGTCATAACGTTTCATACGACTCATTTCGCCCTCAAGGCGAAAAAGGTGCTCGAAAAGAGCGGGATCCCCTTCGAGACGATTCCCGTACCCAGGGAATTCAGCTCTGACTGCGGGTTTTGTTCGAAGATTCCGTGGGAGCACAAGGAGCAGACCGAGAAGCTCCTCCGCGACAACGATGTGGAGTTCGATCAGATTTACCGGTGGGAGAGAGACGAGGCGAAAGAGAAGAAGAAAACATTTGAGTTTGTGTAGGTTAGACTCAGTTGCGTCAATGAGCGCAATCGCTTTATGAACGTACAGTATATGCCGGGAGGTCTGGTATGGAGAAAGTAATCGACGCGCGGGGCTTGCCGTGTCCGCAGCCGGTGCTCAAAACGAAGGAGGCGGTGGAGCAGGCACGAGGTGAGTCGCTTGTCATCATCGTCAACAGTGCGGAGTCATCGAACAATGTGCAGAAGTTCCTCTCGCACAGCGGGGTAAGTGTCGAGAGGATCGAGGAGCGGGGCGACGACATTTACATCCACACGGGGACTATTTCCGCGGCCGTTCAACCGGCACCCGTCTCCGAGACGGTCGTCTGTTCTCCTGCGGCATCCGGGACGGGAACGACTCTTTTCATCAACAAGGAGAGGATCGGCCATGGGAGCGACGAGCTCGGCGCGAACCTCATGAAGGTTTTCATCGCGACGATCAAGGAACTCTCCGTCCAACCGCGGACGATCTGCTTCATGAACAGCGGGGTAACATTGGCGACCGAGGGAGCGCCGACCGTCCCGTACTTGAAGGAACTCGAGGAGCGGGGGATCGAACTGCTCGTCTGCGGCACGTGCCTCAGCTATTTCAACCTGAAAGAGCGACTCGCCGTCGGCAGGATTTCGAATATGTACGACATCTCGGAAACGATGCTGAAGTCCTCGAAGGTGATTACGGTATAAGAGAAAAAAGTGGCGTGTCCTCGTCCGCCCCGGGCGGATCCGCTCGCCTCGGCGAGTCGCAGGGGCGACTGGGGCGGACAATGGACTTTTTATTATAAGAACCTATCTCACGATCACGTCATACCGGCGGAAGCCGGTATCCAGCGTCGTATGTGTTTT